>DATJAE010000349.1:0-22022 GCA_035516595.1 Kofleriaceae bacterium
GTGTCCGGCGACCGCGCCCACGTGGGCGCGAAGTGCGGACAGCCACACGGCGCCCACGTGGACGCGTTACGGCGCGCCCGCCGCGATGATCCGCTCGCGCAACCGCTGCGACTCCGCCAGCGCCTGGGCCGTGGTCGGTCGGTTCGCCGGCGACGGATCGCCCAGCCGCGCGATGTGGCGCTGGACGTCCGCCCCGATCGCCGGCGCAGACGCGAACAACGCGTCGGGCAGCCGGAAGTCATCCGCCGTTCTCGCCCCGGACATCAGCACCTCGCGCGACCATGGTGTCCGGCCGGTGAACATCTCGAACAGCACGACCGCGCTCGCGTAGACGTCGGCCGCAGGCGACAGCTCGCCGCGCCGCTGCTCGGGCGCCATGTACGCGAGCGTGCCGATCTGCTCGCGCCGGCCGACCGACGCGGCCACCCCGCTCGCGTCCGGCAAGTGCGCGACGCCGAAGTCGCCGAGCATGACCTCGACGCCCGGCTGGTCAGCGTCGCGCCGGAACATCAGGTTCCCAGGCTTGAGGTCGCAGTGGACGATGCCGCGGCGGTGCGCGGCGGCGAGCGCGCTCAGGATCTGGCCGTGTCGCTCGATCGCGCGCCGGATCGAGCGCGGCCCGCGCTCGCGCAGGACGTCGCGCAGCGTGCCGCCCGCGGCCAGCTCCATCACGATCCGGCGCGACGCCTCGTCGAGATCGAGCACCGCGACGACGTTGGGGTGGCGCAGCGACGCCATCACGCGCGCCTCGTGAAAGAACCGCGCGAGCGCGTCCTGGCGCTCGGTGCCCGCGAGGTGCGGATGCAGCAGCTTGATCGCGACGTCGCGATCGAGCTCGACGTCGCGCGCGAGGTAGACCACCCCGGTCGCGCCGCGTCCCAGCTCGCGCATCAGCCGGTAGCGCGCGCCGGCCTGCACGCCGGCCACGTCGCCCGCCGCGATGGTCTCGCCGGCCATCGGCGCGGCGCGGCCGACCAGCTGGCGCAGCCGCTCGACCCGCACGCGCACGTTCGGGTAGTCGACGTCGCGCCCGAGCACGGCCTCGTAGTGGCGGAGCGCGCGCTCGTGATCGGCGCGGCGGCGCGCGTACTCGGCGAGCAGGTAGTGCGCGCGCAGCGCGTGGCGATCGATCGCGACCAGCAGGTCGAGGTGGCCGAGCGCGGCGTCGAGCTCGCCGCGCTGGTCGTAGCGCTCGACCAGGGCCGCGCGCAGTGGTGCGGCCTGCGCCGGGTCGAGGCCCGGCACCGAGAGCAGCTTCTCCATCCACTCGATCGCGAGCCGCTCGTGGCCGGTCGCCCACAGCCCGTCGATCTTGGACAGCACGTCGGCGCTCGCCAGCTCCGCGCGCCGCTTGCCATCGCCGAGGTCGTGGACGAGCTGTGCGAGAAACACCTCCTCCTCGCTCGCGAGGTGCTGCGGCTCGGGCGCGGGCGGCGGGATCGCCGGCGGCTGGGTCTCGCGGCCGAACATCCGGCGCCACCAGGAGGCCATGGTCCAGTCTACTCGATATCGATCTCGTCGCCGTCGGCGACGATGCGATCGCCGCGGATCAGCTGGACGCGCAGATCGCCGAGCGGCTCGGCGTTGAACGTGACCTCGCGACACGCACCGCGCCCCAGCATCGGCCGGCCGCGCTGGAACACCAGCGACAGCCCGACCCCGAGCGGCGTGAGATCGAGCGTCGTGCCCTCGGCGGTCGCGATCAGCGCGACCCCGCGATCGAGCCCGCTGGCGACCCGCAGCACGAGCACGGCGTCGGCGTGCTCGTACTCGATCGCGCACTCGTCGCCGAGCGAGAACCGGCCGTGGCCAGCGAGCGGCACCTTGCCGACGAGCGGCAGCCCGCCGAGCGCGGTGCCGTTGCGCGAGTCGAGGTCCCGCAGCTCGAACGCCGTGCCCTTGCGATCGATCTCGGCGTGCTGGCGCGACACGCCGCCGGTGCGCAGCACGAGATCGCACAGCGGATCGCGGCCGAGCACGAGCTTCTCCGCCGCGCACGCGACGATCGCCGGCTTGCCGCGCCGGCGCAGCTCGACCCGCCCGGCGGTGAGCAGCGCGGTATCGAGCCGATCGATCAGCCGGCGGTACTCGCCGGCCTGCGCCGCGGCCGCGATCGCGCGCGCGAGCTCGGCGCGCGCGTCGTCGCGCCGGCCGATCCGCATGTCGGTCTCGTAGCCGGCGAACGCGTCGGCCTCGTCGCGTGCGCGCTGGTGCGACGCGTCGTCCTTGGCGAGCACCTGCTCCATGCGCTCGACCAGCCCGCCCGCCGAGTAGGCCTGCGCCGCGCCGGCGTGGTCGCCGATCGCCTCGAGCGCCTCGCCCGCGCTCAGGTGGTCCTCGCCGATCACCAGCATCTCGGCGGCCTCGCGCACCTTGCCGCGGTCGCGCTCGGTCGCGATGCCCTCGGCCTTGGCGTTGTCGTAGAGCGCGCGGCCGAGCGCCTTGGCGGCCTGGCGGCGCAGCTCGCGATCGTCGCCGGCCCAGCGCAGCGCGTCGCGCAGCGCGGACAGCTCGGCCTGGCGGTTGCCGGCGCGCGCCGCGCGCGCGAGGTGCATGCGCACCGCGCCGGCGTGCTCGCCGGCCAGCGCGTAGCGCTCGGCCGCGAGGTCGACGTTGCCCGCGGCTTCGGCCGCGACCGCGGCGCGGTAGTCGGCGGAGAACACGCGGCGCATGAAGCTCACGGCGAATCAGTATAGCTACGGAAGCGGTTCGTTGAACTTCGCCTGGTACGCCTTGCGCGCCTCGTCGAGCGAGGTGGCATCGTGCGCGCGCTCGAGCGCCTTGCCGAGCGCGTGCCAGGCCTGCTTCAGCGTCGGATCCGCCGCGATCGCCTTCTTGAGCGACGCGATGCCGGCGCGCGTGCCGCCCGCGCTGGTGTCGCGCAGGTCGATCACGCCGGCCAGATAGAGCGCCCACGACTCCTGCGGGTCGGCGGCGATCGCCCGCACGCACGCGCCGCGCGCCGCATCGGTCGACCCCTGGCGGAGCAGGAGATCGCAGCGCGCCGCCTCGAAGCCGGGGGCGCCGCGCCACTTGCGCTCGCCGGCGTCGATCGCGCGCTCGGCCTCGCCGTACTTGCTGGCGTACACCAGGTCGAGCGCGCCGCGCACCGCATCGACCAGCGCGCCCTCGGCCTCGGGTCGGACGAACTTCGCGCCGCGCGGCACGCCGTAGCGCGCGCGCGCCTCGGCGACCAGCTCGGCGGCGGGATCGCGGTCGAGCTTGGCCGCCGCGATCGCGTCCTCGGTCCAGGTCAGCGCGCCCATCGTCTGGTAGATGCCGATCAGCCGCTTCCACGCGTCGTCCTGGCCGATCGTCAGGTTCGCGATCTTGCCGCTCGCCAGCGCGAGCTCGGCGTGCGCGCCGGCGATGTCGCCCGCCTTGGCGAGCGCCTCGCCGACCGTGAAGTGCACGGTGGGATCGCCGGGCGCGAGCTCGGCGACGCGGTTGCAGACCTGGCGCGTGGTCCGGTCCGCGATCCCCGGCTTGTCGATCAGGATCTCGCACTTGAGCTCGTGCATCGTCGCGTTGGCCGGATAGGCGACCAGCAGATTGTCGAGCTCGGTCATCGCCGACGCCAGGTCGCCGCGCTTGCGCAGCTCGCGCACGCGATCGAACTGCTCGTACGCCGCGGTCGGCACGTCCGCCGCGGTCTTGCCGGCCTTGGCGGCATCGGCGACGTTGCGCAGCGCCGCGACCACCTGATCGTGATCGGCGGGGATCCAGCCGCCCCAGTCCTGCTTCTCGATCTGCTCGAGCAGGGCGTGCGCGATCGTCGCGTCGGTCTCGCCCGACAGCCGCTGATCGATCGCGACCTGCATGAGCTCGCGGGTGCGCCCGGCGAACGTCGACTGCTTCGGCGAGTACAGCGGGTGCTGGATCCAGCTCGGGTCGGCCTCGTCGATCGCACCGAGCGTCTGCGCGAGCATGTGGAGCAGCACGACGGTCTGCTTGTGCCGGCGGTGCGCCTGCAGCACCTCGCTGCGCTCGGCCGGCTTGAGGTCCGGCAGCTTCGGCGCGAGCGCGTCGGTCTCGGGCTTCTCGGCCCAGCCGCGCACCGTGACGTAGTGGCCGAGCACCTGGGCGTCGCCCAGCTCGGACATCGCCTTGCTCGCGACGTCGCCGGGCGCGACGTAGCCGATCACCCACGTGACGTCCCTGCCGTCGTCGGCGGCGGCCAGCGCCTTGAGCGCGTCCTTGGGATCGCCGGTGCGATCCCAGGGCTTGACGTCGTCGACCACGAGCTTGACGCCGAACATCGGCGTGAGGAGCTGGCTCGCGTAGTCGAGCTGGTCGGCGAGATCCTCCTTCCAGCGCGGCAGCGCGCGGATCGCGGCGTCGGCGTAGATCCGGACGTGCGCCGGGCGGGGATCGCCCTGATGCGGGTGATCGGCCTCGAGCGTCGCGGGCAGCTGCTTGGACAGGTCGGCGAGCTTGGGCTCGGCGACCTGCGGCCCGCCGCAGGCCACGAGCACGAGCGGTAGGACGGCGCGCCGCATCCGGGAACTTTCCCCGTTGATCTGCAGAGGCGCAAGCCTCAGGATGCCGCCGTGCTTCTGCTCGACGAGCGAATCCTCGCAGACGGCCGCGCGGTGCGCACGTGGGCGACCGTGCACGGCGAGCGCGTGCACGTGATCGACGACGACGGCGACGGTGGCGAGCTGTCGATCGCGGCGGTCGATCGCGTGATGGTGCGGTACGGCCGGGCGCTCGATCCCGCGATCGCGCTCGACGGCGACGCGCTCGAGCTGGCCGGCGGCCGCCGGCTCCGCCGGCTGCGCTATCGCGCCGCGGTCGACGCGACCGGGCGCGACTACCTCGTCTGGGAGCGCCCGGGCCAGCTCCCGCTGGGGGTGATCGCCACCCACGCCACCGCGGCGCTCCGCTACCTGGTCCGGCGGCTTGGGGCAGAACGCGTGCCCGAAGTCTCAGAAAACTGAGAGTCGAGCGCGCGTTTCGGGCAGTTGGGGGTGGCACACGCGGTGCTACACCCTGGTACGTGCCGCGGTGGCTCCTGGTGGTTGCCCTGGCGACGGCCTCGGCCGTCGCGGCGGCGGAGCCTGCCCCGGGCCAGATCGCGGCGACCGATCAGGCCAACGCCGCGACCACGGCCGCCGAGCGCCGGGTCGACGCGCTGGTCGCGCAGCGCGGCCCGCTGGTCCAGCGCTACCAGGCCCAGCTCGCGGCGGTGGATCAGCTGAAGAACGAGAAGGCGTCGTGGCGCCGCGATCGCGAGCTGCGCACCAGCATGGCCGATTCGGCGGACACCGCCGGCCAGCTCGCCGCGCTCGACAAGCAGCTCGCCGCGGCGCGCGGTGCGCTGGTCGCCGCGCGGCAAGCGCTGTCGACCGCGGTCGATGCCGAGCTCGCGGCCCGGCCGATCGGACCGCGCGCGCAGCTGCTCGGCAGGCTGCACGCGCAGCTCGCCACGCAGCGCCACGTCGTCAAGAAGATCGTGATCCCCGACGCCGAGATCGATCCGCTCGCCGATCCCGAGGAGCTCGAGCAGCAGGCGGCCGCGCTGCGCCAGAGCGAGCAGGAGCTCGCGACCCAGGTGGCCGGGCTCGACGAGCAGGCCAAGGAGCTCGCCGAGGTCGCCGACCTGCGCAAGCAGCACGATCGCGCCAACGACCTGGCGCTGCGCGACGACGACGAGCCGCACCGCAACGCGCAGCACTCGAGCGGCAGCACGATCGACGGTGCGGCGAGCCCGAGCCCCGGTCAGGGCGCCGGCTCGGGCGCGAGCGGCGGCACCGACGCGTTCAACGGCGATCACGGCGCGTCCAGCGCCGCCGCGTTCGAGAGCGAGGCCACGATCGTGCTCGGCGACGTGCTCGATCACGCCACGATCGAGGGCCTGGCCCGCGCGTCGAAGTCCGGCGATCCCGCGCAGCGCGCCGAGGCCGCGCGCAAGGCGCGCGACGCGGTGAAGGCCCGGCTCGACCAGCTGCAGAAGAAGCGCGCCGCGATCGAGGCGCGCGTGAAGGCGCTCCAGCAGCAGTGACCGCCGCGTGACGTGACGCGCGGTATCCGCCGTGCCGTTCACAGCGATCGCGTAACCGTCGGTCCCGCGCGCCCGGTGCGCTGGCATCGCGGTTGCTCGACGAGGCCGCGTGAAGCTGCCCGCGCTCGCGCTCGTGATCTCGGCTCCCGCGTGGGGCGATGCTCCGACGATCGTCGTGCACCCGGTCGTGCCGCAGGTTGCCGTCGCCGACGACGGCTTCCGGATCACCGACCTGTCGATCGGCTATCGCCGCGAGCAGCTCGACGACGGCGGGCTCGACGGCGCCGCGCTGCGCGTGGTGTGGGCCGGGCGCGGGCCGCTCGAGCTCGAGTGGATGCCGTCGGCGGCGTGGGGCGCGGGCGACGCGCACGTCGAGCTGTCGGTCGGCCTGCGCTACGTGCTCGGCAAGCCGGGCCACGTCCGGCCGTTCGTCGTGATCGCGCCGGTGGTGTCGCTGCTCGAAGATGGAATGACCACGTGGCACACCGGGATCGGCGCCAACGCAGGGATCGGCGTCGATATCGATCTGCCGCATCCCGGCGCGCTCTCGCTGGACGTGCGCGCGGGCCAGAACGTCGACGTCGACAGCGAGCAGCTGTCGGGGTGGCAGGTGCTCGCGACCGCGTCGATCGGCCTGCACGGGCCGTGAGCTCAACGCACGTAGAGCACGCCGACCGAGATCAGCTCGCGGCGATACGCCAGCTCCATCGAGCTCTTCGCGAGGTTGCGCCAGATCGCGGCGCGGCCCTCGACCGACCAGCCCTTGGACAGCTGGCGGGCGAGCCGGAGCTGCAGCGAGCTGCGGTTCTCGTCGTCGATGTTCGCAAAGTCGGGGCGCAGCGTATCGATCGAAACCACCAGGCCGTCGACGTACTGATCGATCTCGAGCACGCCGAGCAGCGTGCCGTACAGGCTCCACGGCAGCGCGCTGGTCACCGAGCCGGTCACGCGGTGCATGACCAGCGACTGGCCGAAGCTGTTCGAGTCGATCACCGTCGCGCGATAGCCGAGCGAGATGATCTGGTGTCCGGACCACGTGAGGTCGACTCCGGCGCGCTGGAAGCGATCCGAGCGCAGCCGCGTGGTCGCCGCGGTGCAGCTCGGATCGGGCGGCGCGCCGGCCGAGCACGCGTTGACCAGCGCGACCGAGTCATAGCCGCGCGCCTCGAACCCGACCGTCGCCGCGAGCTCGAGGCTGCGGGTGCGCGCGGGTGATTGCCACAGCACGAGGTCGAGCCGCGCGTTCGCGCTCGGTCCGGTGTAGTCGAACTCGTGATCCGGCTTGTAGACGAACGATCGCCCGCCGACCGCGATCAGCAGCCGGCGGTCCTGGTCGTCGTGGACCTGGAGCAGGACGTCGGCGCCGAGGTTCGAGAACGTGCGGTCGCCGATCGGGTCGCTGAGCGGCAGCGCGTCGGCCGCGGTCGCGCCGACCCCGAGCGCGACCGGGCGGTCGCCGAGCGGGTGCATCCAGCGCAGGTCGCCGCCGAGCAGCGTGACGTTCTCGACCGGCACGGTGCCGTCGGGGACCACCCGGGTCAGGTCCGACGCGGCGAGCGAGAACCCGCCGCCGAGCAGCTTGCCGGAGCCGTCGAGCCGCGCGCCCACGCGCGCGACCGGTGCGGTGACCGCCTGGTCGGGCAGCCCGGGCCCGGTCTCGACGCGCTGGACGTTGGTGTCGACCTCGCTGCCGGCCTCGCCGGTCACCGTCCACGTGTCGGCGCGCGCGAGGGCGCCGATCGCGAGCACGCTCGCGAGCACGGGCGGCGCCACCGCGCGACGCATCGCCGCATCCTATCTGGCCGGAAGCGTGGTAGGGCAGGGAATGCGCTGGGTCCTCGCCGTGATCGCGATCGCCGCCTGCCACGGCGATCCGGAAAAATGCGAGCAGGCGTGTCGCAACTACGCGCAGCTGACCTACTGGAAGAAGGCCGACGCCGAGATCGCCGCCGCGCCGCCGGCCGAGCGCGACCAGCTCCGCAAGGACAGGCTCGCCAAGTTCTCCGCCGACATCGAGAAGGGCATCGACTTCTGCGTCGGCCGCTGCACGTCGGCCAACAACGAGAAGCAGACCGGGTGCCTGATCGAGGCCAAGACCGCCGAGGCGGCGCAGGCCTGCGTCAAGGACGAGTAGGCTTCTTCGGGCGCTCGCGAGCCGGCGGGCGCGGCGGTGCCGGCCGCACGACGATCACCGGCACGGCGACCGGCGTCACGACCATGACGGGCGGCGGCGACGGATCGGTGCTGGTGCTCGCCTCGAAGTGCTCGCGGGTCGACCATCCGCCGGCGGTCCACGCCCACAGCTCGCCGGTCCACGTCCAGTGCCCGGCGATCCAGCTCGCGCCCGGAAACGGCGGGTCACCGGGATGCTCGTCCGGCGCGGGCGGCATCGGCGGGCGCTCGCGCGCGCCGTCGGCGACCAGCTGCGCGCGCAGCTCCCCGCGGGCGTCGAGCGCGGCCCTGGCGCGCTGATCCGCGAGCTCGATCGCCTGGAAGCGCACGGCGTCGGCGCGCGCCTGCTCGCGCTCGCGCGCCAGCTCGGCCTCCTCGCGCGCGCGGTGCGCCGCGGCGGGGTCGGCGCCGATCACGGCGAGCTCGGCGATCAGCCCGCCGCGCGCCTGCGCGACGATCGCCTGCGCGCCGACCGCGTCGGACGCCTTCCACCAGCCGGAGACCCATACCCACGCGCCGCGCCACGTCCAGCGGCCCTCGATCCACAGCGCGCCCGGAAACGGCGACTCGCCGCGGTCGTCGATCGGCGGCGGCATCGGCGGGCGCGCGCGCGCGCCCTCGATGATGAAGTACGCGCGCAGCTCGCCGCGCGCGTCGAGCGCCGCCCGCTCGCGCACCGCGATCAGCTGCTGGCGATCGGCGATCGCGCCGCACGCGGCGAGGTAGGCGCGCAGCTCGTGGCCGGCCGCGAGCGCGGCGCCGCGCCGCCGGACCTCGATCGCGATCGCCGCGTCGTGCCGCTGCTGGCGCAGCGCGGGATCGGCGCCGAGCGCGGCGAGCTGGTCGAACATCGCGCCGCGCGCGTCGCGCGCCGCCCGGTCGCGCGCCGCGATCTGCTCGCGCGCTTCGGCGTCGAGGTCGCGTACGCGGGTGAGCGCGAACGAGCCGACCACGCCGGCGTCGTCGGCGCGCGCGCTGACCGCGCACGTGCCGGCCACGCCGGTCGTGACGTGGACCGTGGTCGCGACCCGGCCGGCGCCGACGTCACCGGGCGGCAGCTCGACCGCCGGCTCGACCCTGACCGCGACCCGCCCGCCGGGCACGAGCGCGCTCGCGATCGAGGCCTCGGCGTGGGCGTCGCTCGCGAGCTGGGCGAGCCGGCGCGCGCGGTAGTCGTCGAACGACTCGCCGAGCGAGCCCTCGATCGTCTGATCGGCGCAGCGCAGCTGCCACTCGACCAGCTGCGCGCGCGGCAGCTCGAACGCGAGCGCGACGTCGTAGCGGCCGGGCTCGACGGCGACACCGGGCGCCGCCGGCGGCTTGGCGGCATCGCGCGGCACGACCGCCGCGACGCCTTGCCCGGCAAATTCGGTGCGATAGTGCCCGCCACAGGCCGACACGACGAGGATCCACGCGAGGCGCATGGCGGCGCGCGGTGCCATCGTCGTGCCGCGCGCGCGCTGGCGTGGCGCTTGCGATGGCGAGCGCGCATGACCTCAGCCTCGATCCGATCCCACGCGCACTTGCACGCGCCAGCGCCGCGACCATCCATCGCGTGTTGTGAACGCGCGGCCACGCTTGCCACCACCACAGTCGTGACCATCGCGTCACGCTTCGCGCTCGCGCTCGCGCTAGCGGCGTGCGGTGGCGGGCGCCATGGCGACACCTACGCCAAGGCGACCGACATGCAACAGCAGTGTTGCGAGCACCTCGCGAGCGAGCAGCGCGACCAGTGCCTGAAGCAGATCGTGCGGGTCGGCGACCCGGAGGTCGCCCGCACGGCCACCAACCAGACCCAGTACGCCTGCGTGCAGGACCACTTCGTGTGCGATCCCGCCACCGGCCGCGCCACGCGCGACAGCGCGCAGGCGCAGATGGACTGCCTGCAGGACCTGCCTTAGAAGTCCATCCCGCCCATGCCGCCCATGCCGCCGCCGTGGCCACCCGGGGCCGGCGCCGGCGCGTCCTTCTTCGGGCGCTCGGCGATCATCGCCTCGGTCGTGAGCAGGAGCGAGGCGACCGACGCCGCGTTCTGCAGCGCCGTACGCACCACCTTGGTCGGATCGATCACGCCGGCCTTGGTCAGGTCGCCGTACTCGAGGGTTTGCGCGTTGAAGCCGAAGCCGGCCGCGCCGTCCTTGACCTTGCTCACCACGATCGAGCCATCGACGCCCGCGTTCTGCGCGATCTGGCGCAGCGGCTCCTCGATCGCGCGCTTGACGATCTGCACGCCGAAGTTCTGCTCCTCCGACAGCTTGATCTTGTCGAGCGACTTCTGCGCGCGGAGCAGCGCGACGCCGCCGCCGGGCACCACGCCCTCTTCGACCGCCGCGCGGGTGGCGTGCAGCGCGTCCTCGACCCGCGCCTTCTTCTCCTTCATCTCGACCTCGGTGGCCGCGCCGACCTTGATCACCGCGACGCCGCCGACCAGCTTGGCCAGCCGCTCCTGCAGCTTCTCGCGATCGTAGTCGCTCGTGGTCTCCTCGATCTGGCCGCGGATCTGCTTCACGCGCGCCTCGATGTCGGCCTTCTTGCCGGCGCCGTCGACGATCGTGGTGTTGTCCTTGTCGACCGTGACGCGCTTGGCCGAGCCGAGGTCGGCGAGCGTGAGGTTCTCGAGCTTGAGGCCGAGATCCTCGGTCACCGGCTGGCCGCCGGTGAGCGTCGCGATGTCCTTCAGCATCTCCTTGCGGCGATCGCCGAAGCCCGGCGCCTTGACCGCGCAGATCTGCAGCGTGCCGCGCAGCTTGTTGACCACCAGCGTCGCGAGCGCCTCGCCGTCGACGTCCTCGGCGATCACCAGCAGGGGCTTGCCCGACTTGGCGACCTGCTCGAGCAGCGGCAGCAGCTCCTTCATGTTCGAGATCTTCTTCTCGTGCGACAGGATGTAGCAGTCGTTCAGCACGCACTCCATGCGCTCGGTGTCGGTCACGAAGTACGGCGACTGGTAGCCGCGATCGAACTGCATGCCCTCGACCACGTCGAGCTCGGAGTTGAGCGTCTTGGCCTCCTCGACCGTGATCACGCCCTCCTTGCCGACCTTCTTCATCGCCTCGGCGATCATGTTGCCGATCTCGGTGTCGCCGTTGGCGCTGATCGTGCCGACCTGCGCGATGTCGTCCTTGCCCTTGGTCGGGGTCGACAGCTTCTTGAGGTCCTCGATGATCGAGCTCACCGCCGCGTCGATGCCGCGCTTGAGCTCCATCGGGTTGTGGCCGGCCGCGACGAGCTTGGAGCCCTCGCGGTAGATCGCCTGCGCGAGCACGGTCGCGGTGGTCGTGCCGTCGCCGGCGTTGTCGGAGGTCTTGCTCGCGACCTCCTTGACCATCTGCGCGCCCATGTTCTCGAACTTGTTCTCGAGCTCGATCTCCTTGGCGACGGTGACGCCGTCCTTGGTGACCGTGGGGGCGCCCCACGACTTCTCGATCACGACATTGCGGCCGCGCGGGCCGAGCGTGACCTTGACCGCGTTGGCGAGCGTATCGACGCCCGCCTGCACGCGCGAACGAGCCTTCTCGTCGAAGATGATGTCCTTGGCAGCCATGACGCGCTCCTTTACTCGATCACGCCGAGGACTTCGTCCTCGCGAACGATGACATGCTCCACGCCGTCGACCTTGATCTCGGTCCCGGCGTACTTGCCGAACAGGATGCGATCGCCGGCCTTGACGTCGAGCTTGACCAGCGTGCCGTCCTCGAGCCTCTTGCCGCTCCCCACCGCGATCACCTTGCCCTCGAGCGGGCGCTCCTTGGCGGAGTCGGGGATGATGATGCCGCCGCGGGTCTTTTCGACCTCTTCGACGCGGCGGACCAGGATGCGATCACCGAGCGGGCGTACGTTCATGAGCTGTCTCCTCGAATAGACGGAATTTTGTTAGCACTCACTTCGATCGACTGCTAACGGGCGTGGATGTAAGCCCCGCGGACGCCGCGCGCAAGGCCTTAGACCGCGGAATTCACTCGCGACTGTCCCGCGGTTTCTGAAAGTGTCTAGATGACACGAATAAGGCCCGGACAGGCGGCCGCGGGAGCTGGAACAAGCGTACGGAATCCGTGCGGATCTTGCGGTCCGGCCGGAGCGGCCGAAGATTCGATCATGGACGTCACGTTGGCTGCTTCGGTGGACGAGTTCTTCCACGAGGTGGTGACCGACGCGCTCGAGGTCGTGGATGTGGAGGTGTCCGAGCCGGCCAGCTGGTACCTGGTGGGCCTTTTGGGGGACATGACCCGCGCGCGGCTCACCGACGAACCGCTCGGCGTCAAGCTGGTCGAACCGACCGCGGATCCGGGGGCGCGGGTGCGCGCGCTCAAGCAGGTCGGCGATACCTCGCTCTACGTCGCGGGGTTCTTCGCCGAGTCGCTCACCCGCTCGCTGGTCGATGTCGACTACTACGTCGGGCTCGGCCAGAACGCGTACGCGGAGCTCGCGCGCTCGCTCGGCGGCGCCGGCACGCGCACGATCCCCGAGGTCTACGAGGAGCTGGCTGCGAAGTTCCCGCGCTTCGTCGACGTGCTCGCCGAGGTCCGCAAGCGCACCGACTACGCGACGCCCGACATCGGCAAGCTCTACGAGATCTGGCTGCGCACGCGCGACGAGTGGATCGAGAAGAAGCTGCGCGCCGCGGGCGTGCTGGTCGATCCCGACCACAAGGTGATCCAGTAGTGCTCGCGCGCGTGCAGCGCGGCCTCGAGCAGCTGTATCGCGTCGACACCGGCGTGGCGATCGACGACTTCCTGATCGACGCCGCCGCGCGCGACCAGCTCTCGCCACAGCGCCGGCCGCGCGAGCAGCTGCTCGCGGTCGAGGACGACGGCGAGATGGCGCTCGCGGTCTACATCGATCCCGGCGCGCTCGCGAACCTGGCCCGCCACGATCCGGCCGACCGGCTCGGCGCGCACAACCTCGGCGACTTCCTGCTCGCGATCGAGGGCACCAGCCACTTCATCTACGCGATCTGCTGCGCGCGCGCCGAGCGCCCGGTCACCCAGCTCGAGCTCGAGCTCCAGGCCGAGATCGACAAGTACGTCACCTGCCTGCTGGTCGGCGAACCGGCGCCGGCGAGCTCGGCCGCGCTGCGCCACCGGCTGTTCGCCGATCCGAGCTACGAGCCCGACCTCGACGCCGACGAGCGCGCGCGCTACCGGGCGGCCAACGACAACGCGCAGCGCTACACCGCGTGGCTCGAGGCCGCGTACGTCGTGCCCGGCCGGATCCCCGAGATGCTCGGCGAGCTGCGCCGGTTCTATCGCCGCGGCCTGGCGGCCAAGCTCGCCGACATCGCGCGCGCGGCCTGAGCGTCACTTCGGCGGCGCGAGCTTCACCGCGATCGTCACGCCGCGCGCCAGGCCGAGGCGGATCATTGTGCCGGGCGGAGCGGCGAGCAAGGTGTCGCCGTACGACGCGTACTCGCCGCTGATGTCCGCGCCATCGATCGTCTTGACCCGATCGCCGACGCGCAGCGCGCTGCGTGCCGCGGGGCCGTCGGGATCGATGCTCTCGACCGTCCAGGTGTGATCGAACGTGAAGTCGACCCCGAGCGCGCCGACCGGGGCGTCGCGCGCGACGCGATCGCGCACCGCGCGCAGCGTGCCGAGATCGATCGTGCCGCCGCGCGCGAACGTGCGCTCGAGCTCGACCGCGTTGCCCGCGTCGTCGGCCAGCGACGGCAGCGCCTCGAGCTTGACCTTGCCGCGCACCGCGCGCCGGATCGTGAACCGGCCCGCGCGGTCGGTGACGTGCAGGTTGTCGGGATCGACGTCGTTGGCGTCGGGCGCGAGCGCGACCGACATGCCGGCCGCCGGCGCACCGGTCACGATGTCGACGATCCGCCCGGTCACGGTGGCGAACGGCTCGAGCTCGATGTCGGCGGTGACGTGCGCGCCCGGCGCGACCTCGATCGTGCGGGTCGCGGCGCCGGCCTCGCCGAGCACCACCAGCTGGTAGGTGTCGGCTGGTAGATCGCGAAGCGTGAAGTGGCCGTCGATCGGGGCGAACTCCTCGATCCAGGGGTCGGGGTGGAGCTCGCTGGTCAGCTCGATCGACAGCAGATGGGCCGGCGCGCCGGCCTGGCGCGCGCTGCCCGCGATGCTGCCGTCGGGCTGGACGCGCAGCGCGATCGGCGTGCCCGGCGCGACGTGATCGGCGCGGGCCAGCCCGCCGGAGACCGGATCGGAGATCACGGTGTACGTGCCGGGCGGGACCGCGGGGAGCTCGAACGTGCCGTCCGGCCGGGTCACGGCGGTGCGCGCGTGGTCCAGCTCGAACGCGCGGATCGCGCCGGCTCGCTCCTGGACCGCGCGCACCTGCGCGCCGCCGATCGCGTGGCCGGCGGCGTCCTCCAGCTTGCCGGCGAGCCGGGTCGCGGTGATGTCGAGCCGGAGCGCGACCTCCACGGTGTTGCCGGCGACGATCGTCACGTCCTGCTCGACCTCCTGGCCGCCGTAACGCGCGGTCAGGTGGTGCGCGCCGTCGCGCACGTCCTCGAACCAGAACGCGCCGTCGCTCCCGGTATGCGCGAACCGGATGTCGGCGCCCTGCTTCTCGATCACCAGGTCGACGTCGCGCAGCGGGGCGCCGTCCTTGCCGATCACGTGGCCGTGGACCGCGCCGACGGCGAACGCGACGAGCTTGGCATCGACCGTCGCGCGCGCGCTCGGGATGGTCAGGCGCTCGACCGCGGCCGGCTCGATCGGCTCGACGCCCTCGACCGTCAGCTCGGCCTCGCCCGCGATCAGCCCGTGCAGCTCGAACGCGCCGTCGCGCCCGACGTCCTGCCAGGCCTCGACCGACTCGGTGCGCGGGTCGCGGCCGAATGCCTGCACGTGCACCGAGCCGCCGCGCGGGGTCCCGCTCGCGCGCACCAGCGTGCCGCGTACGGTCGCGCCCGGATCGACGTACCACGTGCGATCCGCGACCGGCTTGTCGGTGACGACCAGATCGGGATAGCTGGCGCGCGAGACGAAGCCCGCGCAATCGACCGAGACGACGTAGCGCCCCGGCGGGACGCCGTCGACGTGAACCCAGCCGTCGGGATCGGGGAACGCGGTCAGCTCGCGCTTGGGGCTGGGCAGGACGAGCGAGACGCCGGGCTCGGGGCACGGCGCGTCGCTGCCGGCGATCGCGACGCGGCCGGACACGCGCTGCCCGGGCGCGAGCTCGACCACGACGTCGCCGACGTGCTCGCCGCGCCGCACGCGCACCGCGCCCGGCAGGCGGCCGTAGCCCGAGGCGGTGTGCGCGACGAGCGCGATGCGCGCCGCGGCGAGCCGCTCGAAATGGAAGTGCCCGGCGGCGTCGCTCACCGCGAGCTGATCGTCGCCCGGGTGCGCGCCGTCGAGCGGCTGGAGCTCGACCTGGGCGCCGGCGATCGGCGCGCGCGTCGCGGCGTCGATCACCGTGCCATCGAGGATCGCCTCGGGCTCGAGCCGGAGATCGAGCCGGCACGGCGCGTGGCCCGAGGCGGTGACCTCGGTGCTGCCCGGAGCATCGGCGGTGAGCTCGAACGTCCCCGGCGCGAGCCACAGCGCGTACCCGCCGGTCGCGTCGGTCTCGACGGGGAACGACAGGTCGCGCCAGCCCGCGCGGACCTCGACGCGAGCGGTCGGCCGGCCCGCGGCGTCGGTGACCGTGCCGCGCACCTCGACGCCGCCGGCGGCCAGCGCGACGTCCAGCCCGTCGCGGTGCTCCCCGGCCCCGAGCGCGACGTCGACCGAGTGATCGGCGGTGACGTACATCGCGGGCTGGTAGGTGCGTGCCATCACCGAGATCGCGTAGCTCGCCGGGATGAGGTCGCCGAGCAGGTAGCGGCCGTAGTCGTCGCTGGTCGTGCACCGCGACGGGCGGCTGATCGCGGTCGGCAGCCACGTCTCGCTCCGCGCGCACACCCGGGCGCGGGCGATCGGGGCGCCGGCGTCGTTGCGGATCGTCCCGGCGAGCGTGGCGCGCGCGACCGCGGTCGGATCGGGCAGCACCACGTGCGGTCCCGCGCGGCTCGTGCCGGCCACGGCCACGACCACGAGCCCGACGACGTGCTTCACGCGCGCAGTCTACGCTAGCTCGGCGGCGCCAGCGTGACCGCGACCGCGACGCCGCGCGCGAGGCCTAGATGAATGACGGTCGCCGGCGGCGCCTGGAGCAGGATCCAGCCGTTGGTCGCGTTCGCGCCGGTGACGTCGACCCCGTCGATCGTCGTCACGATGTCGCCGACCTTGAGGTCGGTCTTGGCGGCCGGACCAGCCGGGTCGATCCAGCTGACCTGCCAGACGTGCGCGTCGACGTCGGCGCCGGGCGGCTGGTCGGCCCAGTGCACGCCGAGCTCGCCGACCGGATCGCCCGGTTTGACCCGGCGATGGACCACGCCGATGTCGCCGACATCGATCGTGCCGGTCCCGCCGACCGTGCGCACCGTGCGGAAGAAGCCGTACGGCGACTGCTGGAAGTCCTTCGGCCAGCCGGTGAGCGTGACCACGCCGCTCGGCGCGTTCTTGACCGTGAACCGTCCGGTGTCGTCGCTGATGTTGTCGCGGTCGTCGTCGCCGAAGTTCATGAACGAGAAGCCCTCGCTCTTGCCCGCGCTCGCCAGCACCATCAGGCCCGGCGCGGGAGTCTGGGTGCCGAGCTCGACGACGCGTCCGGTGATCGTGACCAGCGGATCGAGCTCGATGTCGACGCCCGTCTTGTGCTCGCCCTCGGCGACGGTGACGGTCTGCTGCTTCTGCGCGCCCTCGGCGCTGTAGGTCAGGACGAACTTCCCGGCGGGCAGGTCGTGCAGCGCGTACGCGCCGCCGGTGCGGAAGAACTGCTCGTCGCGCGAGAACCCGGTGGTCGGATCGGCGATCGCGACGCTCAATTCGTCCGGCGCCCCGCCGTCGCGATGCGCGGTGCCCTCGATCGACGCGGTCGGCTTCATCTGCAGCTTGGCGACCGAGCCGACCGCGACGTGCTCCTGGAACGCCTCGCCGCCGCCCTTGCGCTGCGCGAGCACGGTGTAGCTGCCGGGCGAGAGCCGCGCGAGCTTGAAGCTGCCGTCGGTGCCGGTCAGCACGGGGCGGTCGTCGGCGGTCCACCGCGTGTCCTCGATCGCCGAGTGCTGGCTGCCGGCGGCGTCGGACTCGCGCGACGCGCTGACGAACGCGTCGGTCACCGGCTTGCCGTCGGCGTCGACCACCGTGCCGGTGATCGCGCCGGCGATCGACTCGACCACGAGCCGGACGTGGACGGTCGCGCCGGGTCGCACCGTCGCCGGCTCGCCTTGCTTGGCGTCGTCGGTGGTGCCGGGCTTGCGCAGCTCGTCCTGGCCCCACTCGCCGCGCGACGCGACCACGCGGTAGTCGCCGGTGCGCACGTTGGGCAGGCTGAAGCTGCCGTCGTCGTTCGAGCGCACGTCGCTCTGGCCCATGCCCCACTCGAACTCGCCGCCCAGCTTGTGCGCGCGCACGTGGACGCCGCCGACCGCGGTGCCGCCGTCGTCGCCGACCGTGCCCTCGATCGTGCCGCCGTCCTCGAGCACGAGCTCCTGATCGACGGTGGCCGCCGCGCTCGCGAGCACGATCTTCCAGCCGTCCTTCGGCGCCAGGCCCTTGTCGCTGTAGACGTCGACGTGGAACTCGCCGGCCTGGAGGCCGTCGAGCTTGTAGGTGCCGTCCTTCTGCGACTGATCGGTCGCCCAGCCGGTGCGCTCGCGCGCGTCGCCGCCGGTCGATCGCGCGATCACGGTCGCGGCCTCGACCGCGTCGCCCGAGCGCGTGACCACGCGGCCGCGGATCACCGCGCCGTCGTCGACCTCCCACTCGAGGCCGAGCACGTCCTTGTCCTTGACCACGACCTTCGGGTAGTGGTCGTGCGGGTGGAAGCCGCGGCACCACACGTTGACCTCGTAGCTGCCCGGCAGCACGCCGTCGACGTGGAGCGAGCCGTCGGGATCGCGGCCGGCGGTCAGGTAGCGCTGCGCCGCCGGCTCGTGCAGCGACAGCCACGCGTCCGGGCAGGTCGATCGCTTCGCGTCGGGCAGCACGATCCGGCCGGTCACGCGCATCGCCGGGTAGAGCTTCACGATCACGCCCTCGACGTGCTGGGCGAGCCCGACCCGCACGCTGCCCTCGGAGCGGCCGTAGCCGCCGGGCGAGCGCGCGATCGCGGCGTAGCGCCCGGGCGCGAGCCGGGTCATGCGAAAGTGCCCGGCGTCGTCGGTGATGTCGCTCGCGCTGTCGCTGTCGAAGCCCCAGCTCGATCCGCCGGACAGCTCGACCCGCACGCCGCTCATCGGCGCGCCCGTCCTGGCGTCGACCACCGTGCCGGCGAGCGAGGACTCGGGCGTGAGCAGGATCTTGAACGTGCCGGGCGCGCTGCCCGAATCGGTCCCCTTGGCGTAGCCGTCGGCGACCGCGGTGACCTCGGTGCGGCCGGGCCGGACCCACAGGCGGAACGCGCCGGCGTCGTCGGTCTCGACCGCCGGCGTGGCGCCCTCCGACGAGAACCACCCGCCGCTCGCGCGCACCAGCGCATGCGCGATCGGGCCGCCCGCGATGTCGGCGACCGTGCCGGTGATCTCGACCCCGCCCTTGTGCAGGACGATGTCGATGTCGGTGCGGTGCTCGCCGGCGCGCAGCTCGAACCCGGTGCGGTGGCGATCGCCGTCGGGGTGATAGCTCGCGGGCAGGTAGCTCCGCGCCATCGCGCCGACCGAGTAGCGCGCCGCGAACAGCTCGCCGATCGCGTAGCGGCCGGCGGCGTCGGCCACCGCGCAGCGCGGCTCGCGCGCGAGCTCGCCGGACAGCCGGTCGTCGTCGTCGAGGTCGACGCACACGCGCGCGCCCGCGATCGGTGCGCCGGCCACGTCGCGGATCGCACCTGCGATCGAGGCGCGATCGAGCGTGCGCGGATCGACGCGCGGGCGGGCGAGGCCGGGAAGGGCGTGTGCGCCGTCGCGCGACTCCCGCTGCGCCGCGTCGCCGGTGGCGGCGCTGCGGTGGCGGAGCACCAGGTAGGCCGCGGCGATCGCGAGGACGGCGGCCGCGGCAAGGACGAATCGACGCTTCATGCACTCCCTCACACCATGGGGACCCGCGGTCGGTTCCCGCTGTTTCCTGACACTCGCTCTCAGGAGTTGTTGCGCAGCACGCGGTTGTCGATCAAGCGGGTGGTGCCGAGGAAGGCCGCGACCGCGAGCACGGCCGGGCGGTCGCACCGCGCCACCGCCGACAGGTCGTCGGCGTCGCGCAGCTCGAGGTACTCGAGCCGCACCGCGCGCTCGGCATCGAGCACCGCGCGCGCCGCGGCGACCAGCGCGGCAGCATCGCGCTCGCCGGCGCGAAACCGAGCCTCCGCCGCGGCGAGCCCGCGCGAGAGCGCGAGTGCGGCGGAGCGATCGGCCGGGGAGAGATACGCGTTGCGCGACGACATCGCCAGGCCGTCCGGCTCCCGGACGATCGGGACGCCGAGGATCTCGATCCCGAAATCGAGATCGCGCACCATGCGCCGGATGATCGCGAGCTGCTGGTAGTCCTTCTCGCCGAACACCGCGAGGTGCGGGCGCGTGATGTGAAACAGCTTGGCGACCACGGTCGCCACGCCCGCGAAGTGGCCCGGCCGGCGCGGGCCGCACAGCGGCTGCTGCAGCTCGCGGACCTCGACGAACGTCTGTGCGCCGGGCAGGTACATCGCCGCGGCGTCGGGACAGA
This sequence comes from Kofleriaceae bacterium, assembly GCA_035516595.1. GTDB lineage: Bacteria > Myxococcota_A > Polyangia > Haliangiales > Haliangiaceae > JABFXX01. The sequence goes on from DATJAE010000349.1 coordinate 19,855, forward strand.
ACGCGAGATCGATCCCGCACGCGCGCGCCTTGGCGAGGTCACCGGCCTCGTCCCGCGGGTAGCGCGCGAGGTCCTCGCTGGGCCCGAACTGGATCGGGTTGACGAAGATCGTGAGGATCACGATGTCGGCGCGGGCGCGCGCCGCGCGGAGCAGCGCGAGGTGGCCGTCGTGGAGCGCGCCCATCGTCGGCACGACCGCGAGCTTGCGGCCGTCGCGCCGCAGGTCCTCGGCGCGCGCGCGCATCGCCGCCGGGTCGCGCAGGACCTCGAACGGCGGGCGGGCGAACGTCATCCGCGGAGCGTAGCCTGCTAGCAGCCGCCGATCGCGGTCATGCAGTCGGGAACTTGCTTCACCAGCTCGTCGATGTCGGTCGCGTCGACGCCGCACGCGAGGTGATCGATCTTGTCGAGGCAGCGCTTGCCGGCCGCGCAGCGCGGCTTGCCACCCGGCGACGGCATGCGATGGATCGTATCGCAGTACGCCTCGATCACCTGGTTGGACGTCCCGCACGTGGCGAGGCGATCGCACACGTGATGGCCGAGCAGGATCGCGAAGTCGGCGCCTCCCTGCGGGGCCGGCGTGTCCTGGTCGTCATTGTCGTCGCTCGACAGGTCGGGCACCGGCGCGATCCCGCTGCCGCCCGCGAACGGATCGTTGGCGCCGGCGCGCGGTGCCCACGGATCGGCCGACGTGCCGCCGAGATCGGGCGGCGGCAGCGGATTGGTCTCCATGTGCTCGGGCGCGGGCGGCGGCGGCAGCGCGCGCGACGTCTTGGTGTCGGCCGACGACGGCAGCGCGAACATCAGGATGATCGCGCCGATGATCGCGAGCGCGGCCAGCACGATCACGATCACCGGCCAGCGCCGCCACATCGAGACCGGCTGCGCCGGCATCGAGCGCCCGGTCGGGCGCGGTGGCAAGATCGGCGCGGACTCCTCGCGTACCGGCAGCGCGACCGGGGCGACGTGATGGCCGTTGAGGAGCGGGGGCAGGGCCGCGGCGGCTTGCGGCCGACCGGCGCGGAACGGCGTCAGGTCCGACTTGCAGTGCTTGCAGCGCCCCGCGACCGGGTGGATCAGACCGCCGCACAGCGGGCAGGGCACGCGCGCGTCCGACATTCCGGGAGGGCGAGCCGGCGCTGCCATCTCCTGCCAATGCTGTCATCTAGCGCGAGCGCCTGCAATGCCATCGCGCATTGCCATGCAGGGACTTACGTCCCACATTGCAGCCAATGCCAGCACCGACGCCGCCGCGGACCACCGAGCACGAGGTCCGCATCCACGGCCTCGATCCGCGGCACGACGGCGTGCGCGTCGCGCAGCTGTCCGATATTCACGTCGGCAACCTGACGCCGGCGAGCCACGTGCGGGCCGCGATCGACGCGGCCAACGCCGCGCAGCCCGACCTCGTCGTGCTGACCGGCGACTACGTGTGCTGGCGGCGCTACGAGGCCGAGCTCGCCGGCGAGCAGCTCGGCGGATTGCGGGCGCGCCGCGTGCTCGCGGTGCTCGGCAACCACGACTACTTCACGTGGGGCGCGGGCGTGATGGGCGCGCTGCGCATGAACGGCTACGAGGTGCTGCGCAACCAGACGACGGTCGCGGACGTGAACGGCGCGCCGCTGGCGCTGGTCGGGATCGATGATCCGGTCACGCGTCATGACGATCTCGATGCGGCGTTTGCGGGCGCGCCGGCCGGGACGACCAAGCTCGCGCTCTGTCACGCGCCGGACGCCGCGCCTCGCGTGGCGGCGCGCGGCGCGGCGCTCGTGCTGTCCGGCCACACCCACGGCGGACAGATCTACATCAAGGGCCTCACCGATCGCGTGATGCGCCGGATCGGGCTGAACTATCGAAGCGGGCTGTATCCGATCGGCGAACGGTGCACGCTGTACGTGACTCCGGGTGTTGGCTTTTCGGGGATCACGCGGCGCGTGGGCGAGGGGACATCGGCGGAGGTTGCGGTGCTGACGTTGCGGGCGGCGTAGCGCCCACGTGGGCGCGATGTGCGGACAGACACACGGTGGAGATGCTCGTGGGCGCGAGGTGCGGACAGACACATGGCGCCCACGTGGGCGCGCATCGCCGACGCGGTGGACGCGCGCGCGGTGCGAACTCGTGCGGACACTACGCCCACGTGGGCGCGATGTGCGGACAGACACATTGCG
>DATJAE010000350.1:0-12869 GCA_035516595.1 Kofleriaceae bacterium
GCGGCGATCTCGACGTCGGTCAGCACGAACGCGAGCTGGTGGCTCACCACCTCGGGGTCGACGACGTGGCCGCCGATCACGCCGGTCGTGTTCTGGATGGTCAGCGTCGTGACCACGCCGATCGGCCGCGCGCCGAGCTCGTGCAGGACGCGCACGTCGGCGATCAGGCCCGCGCCACCCGACGGATCGAGCCCGGCGCACACCAGCACGTCGCGCCGCACCGTCGCGTCGTCGCGATACGGGCTCATTCGAAGGCCGCGAGCCCGGTGACATCCTGTCCGACCACCAGCGTGTGGATGTCGTGCGTGCCCTCGTAGGTGTAGACGCTCTCGAGGTTCAGCATGTGGCGGCCGCACTGGTACTCGTCGGTCACGCCGTTGGCGCCCAGGATGTCGCGCGCGTCGCGCGCGCAGTCGCGCGCCATCGCGACGCACTGGCGCTTGGCCAGCGAGATCTGCGCCGGCGTGACCGTGCCGGCCTCCTTGAGCCGGCCGAGCCGCCAGCACAGCAGCTGGGTCTGGGTGATCGCGGCGACCATGTCGACCAGCTTGCGCTGGACGAGCTGGTAGCCGGCGATCGGCCGGGAAAACTGCACGCGATCGCGCGCGTACGACAGCGCCTCGTCGTAGCACGCCATCGCCGCGCCGACCGCGCCGTAGCAGATCCCGAACCGCGCCTGCGACAGGCACGACAGCGGGCCCTTGAGCCCGGCCACGCCGGGGAGCAGCGCGTCCTCGCCGAGCTCGACGTCCTCGAGCACGAGCTCGCTGGTCACGCTCGCGCGCAGCGACCACTTGCCGTGGATGTCCTTCGCGGTGAACCCGGGCGTCGCGGTCGGCACGAGGAAGCCGCGCACCACGCCGTCGAGCTTGGCCCACACCAGCGCGACCTGCGCGATCGAGCCGTTGGTGATCCAGCGCTTGGTGCCGCGCAGGCGGTAACCGCCGTGCGTGCGGGTCGCGACGGTCAGCATGCCGTTGGGGTTCGAGCCGAAGTCGGGCTCGGTCAGGCCGAAGCAGCCGATCACCCGGCCGGCGGCCATCTCGGGCAGCCACTTCTGCTTCTGCGCCTCGGAGCCGAACGCCCAGATCGGATACATCACGAGCGAGCCCTGCACCGAGCAGAACGAGCGGATTCCGGAGTCGCCGCGCTCGAGCTCCTGACAGATCAAGCCATAGGCGCTCGGGGAAATTCCCGCGCAGCCGTAGCCGACCAGCGATGGCCCGAGCAGGCCGAGCTCGCCGAACACCGGGACGAGCTCGTGCGGAAACGTCCCGGCCGCCCAGTGCTTGGCGATCGTCGGCATGACCTTGCTCTGGACCAGCTCCCGCACGGTGTCGCGGACCAGGCGCTCCTCGTGCGTGTACAGCTCGTCGATGCCGAAGTAGTCGAGCGCCGCGTATGCCATCGCCCGGCGATATACGACGAAAACTGGCCCGAGTCGACGCCACGCTATAATCGCTGCGGGTGCGCGCGCTCGCGATCACGATCCTGCTGTGCTCGACGGCCGCGGCGGCCCGGCCCAGGCGCGCCGACCCGATCGCGCTCGATCCCGCCGCGGCCAGGCTGCTCGGCGATGCGTTCCGCGCCTACGATCGCGGCGACTTGCCGCGCGCCGGCAAGCTGCTCGGCGAGCTGCACGACGATCGCCTGGTGAGCCGCGACTACGCGCTGTGGCTGCGCGGCATGGTCGCGCTGCGCAGCGGCGATCCCGCCGGCGCGAGGAAGGCGTTCACCGCGCTCGGCAAGCTGGGCGGCTCGCGGTTCGCGTCGCAGGTGCCGTGGCGGCTCGCCGACTGCGCGTGGGATCAGGGCGATCGCGCGAGCGCCGCGGCGGCTTACGCGCGGCTGGTCAAGGCGCCCGACGCCGAGGAGGTCGGCGATGTCGGCACCGCGATGTTCCGCATCGCCGAGGCCGAGCCGACCGCCGCCGCCTATCGCGCGCTGCTCGTCGCGCACCCCGCGCACCCGCTCGCCGCCGAGGCCGAGACGCGCATGCTCGCGCTCGGCGGCGCGCCGCTCACCGCGGCCGAGCGGGTCGAGCGCGCCCGGCAGCTGTCGACCGCGCACCTGTGGGACGAGGCGATCGCCGAGCTCGCGCTGATCGGCGACGACGCACCGGCCGACGTGCGCGGCCAGCGCGACTACTGGATGGGCGAGACCCTGTTCGACATGCGCCGGCGCTATGGCGATGCCGGCAAGCTGCTGCTCGCGGTGTATCCGTCGCTCGGCGACAAGGCCCCCGAGGCGATGTTCCATGGCGCGCGGGCGCTGTCGCGCGCCGATCGCGACGACGACGCGATCGCCTGGTACCACAAGGTGGTCGCGACCTATCCGCACACCGCGTACGCCGAGGAGGCGCAGTTCCTGTCGGGCTGGCTCGAGTTCAACCGCGGCCACTACCGCGAGGCGATCGCGCCGCTCGAGCAAGCGCTCGCGCGCTATCCGCGCTCGAAGTGGGCCGAGGACTCGCTGTGGTTCCTCGGGATGTCGCACTACTTCCTCGGCGAGTGGGCCGACGCGCGCACCGAGCTCGAGGAGCTCGCCCGGCGCAGCGGCGCGCTCGAGGGTGGCAAGGGCGCGTACTGGCTCGCGCGGATCGCGCAGCGGCTCGGCGACGACGACGGCGCCAAGCGCCGCTACCGCGAGGTCGTCACGAAGTTCCCGTTCTCGTGGTACGCGCTGCTGTCGCGCGCCCGGCTCGCCGCGCTCGGCGTCACGATCGGCCCGTTCGGCGATGCGCCGGCGGGCGCGCGCGGGCCCAGGCTCGCGGCCGACCTCGATCCCGCGCTCGCGAGCGATCCGCTGATCGAGCGCGCCGACGAGCTCACCGCTGCCGGGCTCGGGGTCGACGCCGGGCTCGAGCTCGCGCGCGACGAGCGCGGCTTCTTGAAGCGCCACGACCGGCCGCGCGCGTTCGCGATCCTGCTCGATCGCTACCACAAGGCCGGCAACTACAACCGGCCGTGGATGCTCGCGGTGAGCTACTCCGGCGAGGCGCTCGACGGCCCGCCCGAGGCCGACGCCAGACGCTGGTGGGAGAACGCGTATCCGCGCGCGTACCGCGAGCTGGTCGAGAAGTACCAGGCGCTCGGCGACAACCCGGAGGGCTATCTCTACTCGATCATGCGCAAGGAGAGCGGGTTCGATCCGCACGACCTGTCGTACGCCGACGCGCAGGGCCTGCTCCAGATGATCCCGCCGACCACCGAGCACGTCGCGCGCGAGCTCGCGATCCCGTACGACCCCGGCAAGCTCTACGAGCCGGAGTACAACGTGCACACCGGCAGCTGGTACATCGGCCACCTGCTCGGCAAGTTCAAGAAGCAGATCCCGATCGGCGCGGGCTCGTTCAACTGCGGGCCCAAGCCGGTCATGAAGTGGCTCGATCAGAACGGCGATCGCGACATCGACGAGCTGGTCGAGCTCGTGCCGTACACCCAGACCCGCGAGTACATGAAGAAGGTCACCGAGAACTACGCGCGCTACCGCTACCTGTACGACGGCGTGGTCTACGACCAGCCGCTCGCGGTCGACAAGCACTACGTGGTCGACCGGCTGACTTATTGAGTCGGATCGGCCCAGCCCAGGAACAGCTGCTGCTCGCCCGGGCACATCGTCCCGACGTTGTGCGCGTCGCCGGTGACCTTGGCCTGGTTGTCGGCGATCGTGAGCACGCCGCGAAACGTCCACTGCGCCTTGCCGTGGACCAGCACGTCGCACGCGGTGGTCGCCTGCACGCACTGCCAGGTGTCGCCGCTGCACAGCACCGACAGCCGCACCGTCATCACCGCCGGCTGCGAGGTGACGCCATCGACCGACACCGGGAACCGCGCGATCTGGCCGATGTCGATGCGATAGCCGACGTGATGGTTGACCGTCACCTCGGAGGCGCCCAGCACCTCGCTGTCGGGCGTCTCGTTGAAGTACGTGCCGCCGAGCTGCCACGCCTTGCCCTTGTCGACGTAGAGGTACAGCCCGTTCGAGCCGAGCTCGAGATCGTCGCCCGTGCCCTTGGCGAGCAGCCGGATCAGCCGGGCGTGCGGCAGCGTGCGGATCACCTTCGGCGTACCGTGCGCGGTCAGGCAGGTCTCGACCTTGTCCCAGCTCGGCAGCGAACGGCACGCGCGCACGACCGGCGGATCCATCCGCACGACGCGGTCGGCGCGCGCGACCCCCGCGACCAGCGCGAGCGCGGCCACGAGCCGCGCGGTCACGAAGCGCTCCGCCAGCTGATGTCGAAGTCGGGCGACGGCGCGCACGAGGTCGCCGCGCGCCGGTCGCCGCTGACATGGAGCCTGCCGTTGGAGATCTGGAGCTGGCCGCGGAACGTGTCGAGCGTCTTGCCCTGATAGATCACGTCGCACGACAGCCGGATCACCGCGCAGTCGTACGACGTGCCCGGGCACAGCATCACGTAGTGTTCCTGCTGTACCACCGGGAACGAGGTCTGGCCGTCGCGCGAGGTCACGGTGTGGTTGACCACGCCGAGATCGAGCCGGAACCCGTGGTGGCCGTCGAGCTCGAACGGCATCGCGTCGAACAGCTCGGCCGGGGCGTTGGGCTGGTACAGCCCGCCGAGCGTCCACTGGTCGCCGTGCTCGACGTAGAGCGCGATGCCGAGGTCGTCCAGACCGCGCTGGACGTGCACCACGCGCGCGTGATCGAGCGTGGCCAGGACCTCGGTCTTGCCGCGATCGGTGAGGCACTTCTGCATGTCCTCCCAGCCCTGGCGCGGCCCCGGGCACTCGCGCACCAGCTCGGGATCCTCGACCACCATCGGATGCGCGTCCGAAGCGAACACGCCGACCAGCAGCACCGCCGCGAGCGCGCGCATGGCGCTATTGTGAATCCAGCCGACCTCCGGATCGAGTGCTATCGTGCAGGGATGAAGCTCAAGGGCACGATCCGCCGGAGCGAGATCGAGGGCGGCCACTGGACGCTGCACACCGACGGCGGCGACACCTATCAGCTGACCGGCAAGACCACCGGAGCCAAGGACGGCATGCGCGCCGAGGTCGAGGGCAAGGTCGACAAGCAGGCGATGGGCTTCGGCATGCTCGGTCCGCAGCTCGTGGTCGACAAGCTGACGGCGATGTAGATGGCGCTGGCCATCGTCGACCCGGCCGGCGATCCGGCGCTGCGCGCGATCTACACGGCGATGCGCGAACGCCCGCTGCCACCGGCGTACCGCACGCCGCACGGCGGAGTGCCGGGCATCATCGCGGCCCACAGCCTCGATCCGCAGCTGATCCCGCGGGTGTTCGGCTGCTCGACCACGCTCAACGGCGCGGGCCCGCTGTCGTGGCCCGAGCGCGAGCTGGTGAACGCGATCACGTCGCGGCTCAACCAGTGCTTCTATTGAACGGCGTGTCACGCAGAGTTTCTGCGTGTCGCGCTCGATGACGATCGGCTGGCGCGCCAGGTGATCGCCGACCCGGGCGCGGTCGAGACCGGGGACCGCCGCATGCAGCTGCTCGTCGAGCTCGCGACCACGGTGGCGCGCGCGCCGTGGACGCTGGGCCGGGTCGATCGCACGCGCGCGCACGCCGCCGGGCTCGACGACGCCGATCTCCTGCACGCGATCGCGCTCGCCGCGCTGTTCGGCCACCTGAACCGGATCGCCGATGCGGTCGGCGTGCCGCTCGACTACGCGGTCGCGCTCGACGTGCCGCAGATCGATCCGGCCGCGCCGCAGCTCGCGCCGGCGCCGGCGAGCCTGACCGGCCGCGAGGCGATCGATCCGGGCGGCCGCCCCGCGACCGCGCGCGCGCTCGCCGACTGGCGCGGCTACATGTTCCAGCGCGACGCGCCGCTGACGCGCCGCCAGCGCACGCTGATCGCGCGCTGGGTCGCGACCTGGCTCGGCGACGGCGGGATCTCGGCGCCGGATGACCTCACGAACAACCCGCACGACGACCTGTTGCGCGCGCTCGCCGAGCAGATCACGCTCGCGCCGTGGCGGCTCGGCGAGGACAGCTTCGCGCCGCTGCGCGCGATCGGCTTCGACGACGTCGCGCTGTTCGACGTGTGTGCGACCGCGAGCTCGGCCGGCGTGTTCTCGCGGCTGAACGTCGCGCTGGTCGCGCTCGCGCGGTGACTATCGCGTCGGCGCGGGCGCAGGGATCGCCGGGGCCGACGTGGCCGCGGAGCCGGACCCCGAGCCTTCCCCCGAGCCTTCCATCTCGATCTCGCCTCCGGGCGGCGGCGCGCTGGTATCGGGTCCCACGTAGCTGACCGTGGCGCCCTCGCTCGCGGCGTCGTGCGGACACGAGATCCGCGTGCCCGACGCGTCGATCTGGGTCACGGCGCACGAGATCTTCGGCGCGCCGGGGCCGGTGGTCACGAATACCTTGCCGCCGGCGGTCGCGCCGGGCGCGCTCTTGAACGTCGCGACCAGGGTCGGCGGATAGGCCAGCCTGGCGACCACGTCGGCCGGCGTGACCCGCGCACCGGCCTTGGTGACCACGTTCAGCGTGCCGTCGGCGGGCGACCTCACCAGGTACTTGTCGAGCTCGGCCTGCTTGGTCGCGAGCTTGCCCTGCTTGTCGTCGAGCGCTTGCTTGGCCTTCGCGAGCTTGGCCTCGGCCGCGGTGATCTTCGCCTTGTCGCCGGCGGTCTGCGCGGCATCGCGCTCCTTCTCGGCGGTCGCGACGTCGGCCTGGAGCCGGGTCTCGATGTCGCGCTCGAGCGCGCCGACCTCGGTGTCGATCGGCTTGGCGCCGACCAGCCGCGCCACGACCTCGCCGGACTTCACCGCCTTCTGATCGGCCGCGACCAGATCGATCTGGCCGGCGGTCGGCGCCTTGAGCTCCTCGGGCGCGCGCTGATCGACCGCGAGCTTCTCGGTCTCGACCGGCGGCGGTGGCGGCGCCGGCGGCTTGGGCGGCGGCGCGACCGGCTTGCTCGCCTGCTCGGTCGCATCTGACTTCTTGATGAGGTACTTCCACGCGACGAACGCGGCCGCGCCGAGCACGACGATCACCAGCAAACCGATCAGCAGCGGGCTGGTCGACCTCGGTGCCGTCGGCTTGGGCTGCGGGGCCGCGGTCGCGACCGGCGCCGGCGTGGGCTCCGGCCGGGCCGGCTTGGCAGCGGGCCGGGCCTCGACCGGCTTGGCGGCGGGCTTGGCCTCGGCCGGCTTGGCCTCGGCGGGCTTGGCGGCGGGCTTGGCCTCGATCGGCTTGGCCTCGGGCCGCGCGACCGGCGGCTTGGGCACGGGCGTCGACTCGGGACGCGCGGGCTTGACCGGCTCGATCGGCCTGGGCGGCTCGACCAGCTCGGGCGGCACGTCGACCGCGCGCATGACCTGCGACGCGCGCACCGCCTCCTTGACGTCGTCCGGCTTGACCGAGAGGTGCTGGCTCAGATCGATCGATACCTCGCTCTGCGGCGGCGTTCGCGTGGTCTCGATCTCGGGCTCGGTGATCCGGCCGGACGCGCCGAGCGGGATGTCGTCGACCTTGACCGGCTCGAGCGGCCGCGGCGTGCGCGCGCCGGGAGCGCCGAGCTCGAGCGCGGGCGCGGCGGGCAGCTCGGGCTCGTGCGCGGCGGGCGCGCCGGGGCGGCCGAGCTCGACCTCGATCCTGGAGGCCGCGGGCGGCGCGCCGACCACGACGCCGGGCCTCAGGTGCTCGTCGTTCGTTGGCGCGTGCGCGTTGGCTGCGGCCGGCTGCGCGGCCAGCGCCGCGGCGCGCGCGGCGGTCTCGAGGTAGCCGAGCTCGCCGAGCGTGCTGATCACGGTCTGGACCTCGCTGGCGCTGGGCTGGACCCCGAGCTCCTCGCGCGCCCACCTCACCAGCCCCGCGACATCGCGCTCGCCATCCATCGCGCACGCGATCGAGTACTCGACCTCGTAGAACCGGAACACGCTGCCGCTGTCGGGGTCGGCGACGTCGATGAAGCGCGTGCCGTTATCGTCGATCGGTTCGGCGACCAGGTCTTGGCGGAATCGCGGCCGGTCCGTGGCTACGTTCATCGATTTCTTGCGCCTTTCGGGTCAGCCGCCTTTGCGCAGCTCGGTGAGCACCAGCTTGGCGACCGCCTTGAGCGTATCGAACACGCCGATGCCCTTGGGGGCGACCGCCTCGAAGCTCGGAACCTTGGTCGGGTTCAGCGCCTCTTCGAGCTCGCCCATCGGGATCGCGTTGGGCAGGTCGCGCTTGTTGTACTGCACCACGTACGGCAGCTTGTCGAGGTCGTAGCCCTGCTCCTGCAGGTTCGACCGGAGGTTCTCGAGCGACTCGATGTTCGCTTCCATGCGCTCCATCTGGGAGTCACCGACGTAGACCACGCCGTCGACCCCCTTGAGGATCAGCTTGCGGCTCGCGTCGTAGAACACCTGGCCGGGCACGGTGTAGAGGTGGAAGCGCGTCTTGAAGCCGCGGATCTCGCCGAGCGAGAGCGGCAGGAAGTCGAAGAACAAGGTGCGCTCGGTCTCGGTCGCGAGCGAGATCATCTTGCCCTTCGCCTCGGGATTGGTCTTGTTGTAGATGTACTGGAGGTTCGTGGTCTTGCCGCACAAACCGGGTCCGTAATACACGATCTTGCAGTTGATCTCGCGCGAGCTGTAGTTGATGAAGCTCATGGATGTTCGCGCTAGTCGTTGAACAGGTTGTCGATGTCGTCGTCGGTGATCTCGGAGAACACCGACGGCTGCGTGCCCGACGCCGCCTTCTTCTGGAGCAGGTCGAGCACGTGCACCAGCTCCGTGGTCGCCTTGCGCACGCGGAGCCGGACCAGCCCCAGCGAGGACCGTTCGTCGAACAGCACGACCATGATCACGCGCTGGCCGACGATCGAGATGTGGACGTTGGTCTTCTCGCCCTCGTGGAACTGACCGGCGAACTCCTTCTCGGCGAGCAGCGACGCGATCGCGCCGGTCGCGGCGACGTTGCCGGCGGTCAGCGACGACAGCGACGTGACATCGAGCTGCTCGACCTCCCCAGCTTGCGCGAATGCCTGGCCGTTCTTGTCGATGACGAGCACCGCCCTTGCGTTACTGTCTCGATGAAGGACCTCGCAGATGTTGTTGATCTGCGCAAGTTCCTCCTCGTACATGACGAGCTGTTGGATCATCGCGGCTCGGCTCCTGGTGGCGGTTCGCGCCTCGGATCGAGCGCTCCCCGCCGTCGAGTCACGGTACCAACCCCCTGGATTTCGTTCAACTCTGCGGCGGCACTAACCGCAGCCTACAGTGGTGAACGTCCGGCCAGCGCTCGCGCGATCGTCGCCTGATCGCTGTACTCCAGCTCGCCGCCGACCGGGAGCCCGGTGGCGATCCGCGATACGCGCACGCCGAGCGGCTTGACGACGCGGGCGACGTACATCGCGGTCGCCTCGCCATCGACGCTCGGGCTGGTTGCGAGAATCACCTCGCGCACCGGCGGCTCGCCGCCCAGCCGGCGGACCAGCTCGGCGATCCGCAGGTCGTCGGGGCCGACGCCCTCGAGCGGCGACAGCACGCCGTGCAGCACGTGAAATCGCCCGCGAAAGTGCCCGCCGCGATCGATCGCGACCAGATCCGACGGCGACGCCACGACGCAGATCGTCTCGGGATCGCGCCGCGCGTCGCTGCACAACCCGCACGGATCGATCTCGGTCATGTTCATGCACACCGAGCAAAGCCGAATCTTGTCCGTCACATCGACCAGCGCCTGCGCGAGGTCGAGCGCCTGCTGGCGCGGCCCGCGCACCAGGTGGAACGCCAGCCGCGTCGCCGACTTCTCGCCGATGCCGGGCAGGCGGGCGAGCTCCTGGACCAGCTTCCGGATCGGATCGGACACTTACGGCATTCCCGGCATCCCCGGCAGGCCGCCGAGGCCGCCCATCACCGACGACATCCGCTCCTTGCTCGTGTCGCGCACCTTGGTCGCGGCGGCGTTGACCGCCGCGGTGACCAGATCCTCGAGCATGCCGACGTCGTTGGGATCGACGACCGACTTGTCGATCTTGATCCGCACGACCTCGAACGTGCCGTTGACCGTCGCGGTGACCAGCCCGCCGCCCGCCGCGCCCTCGCACTCGAGCTTGGCGAGCTCCTCCTGCACGCGATTGACCTCGGACTGGAGCTTCTGCGCCTGCTTCATCAGCTGGTTCAGATCCGGCATCTTTCCATTAGACATCGGTCTTGATCTCCTTGATCTGTGCGCCGAACGCGTGCAGCACGTGCTTGGTGATCGGGTGCTCGCGCGCCTCGGCCTCGCGCTTGCTCCGCTCCGCCGACGATCGCTCGCGCGTTGCCTCGAGCACCGAGCGCGCGGCCGGCGCCGCCGCCTCGTCGATCAGCTTGACCAGGATGCTCGGGGCCTGCGCGAACTCCGCGCGCAGGACGCCGCGCAGCGCCTCGAGCTTGTCCTTGGTCTCGGCGAGCTCCTTGTTGGCCTCGAACTGCGCCGGGAAGCCGAGCTCGAGCCGGTTCGGCGTCCACGCCATGACGCGTGCGGGCTCGAACGCGCCCGCGAGCGTGACGTTCTGCGCGGCGAGCTTGCCGAGCACGAACTCCCACTCGCGCAGCACGTCGGCCTCGCTGGTCGGGATCGGATGTGGACCGCTGCCGCTCGCCGCGTTCTCGATCGCCGGCACCGGGCCGCTCGGCGCGATCACCGGCGCGGGGATCGGCGCGGACACCGGCTGCGCGACCGGCACCGGCGCGGACACCGGCTGCGCGACCGGCGGCGCGGACACCGGCTGCGCGACCGGCGCCGGGACGGCACGGGCCGCCGGGACGGGCTTGGCAGGCGGCGGCGCCGGCTTGCCGCCACCACCGCCGCCGCCCCGCACGATCCGCTGCTCGAGCTCGCCGAGCCGCTCGATCAGATCGCCGAGCGGCACCAGCGGCTCGAGCGTCGCGACGTCGATCAGCGCGCAGTCGAGCACGAGCCGCGGCTGCAGCGTCTTGCCGAGCTCGTCGCAGCAGCGCAGCATGCGATCGAACATCTGGGTGACGCGGCCGCGCTCGATCGCGCCGGCCTCGGCGACGAGCTCGGCGCGCTCCTCGTCGGAGGCGTCGACGAGCCCCGCGCGATCCGGCGCGACCTGGAGCACCGCGAGGTCGCGCAGGTAACGCACGATCGCGCGCGCGAGCTGGACCTCGTCGACGCCGCGCTCGATCGCCTGCTCGACCGCCGCCAGCGCATCGCCGGCGCGGCCCGCCGCCAGCGCGCCGACCAGCGCGCGGGTGAGCGAGCGATCGGCCACGCCGAGCACCTCGGCGACCTGCGCCTCGGCGATCGCGCCCGCGCCGACGTACGAGATGATCTGGTCGCACAGCGACAGCGCGTCGCGCACGCTGCCGCCCGACTCGCGCACGACCAGGCTGAGCGCGCCGGGCTCGATCGCGATCTGCTCCCTGGCAAAGATCGCCGCGAGGTGCTGGGCGAGCCGCGAGGCCGGCACGAGCTTGAAGTCGTAGCGCTGGCAGCGCGACAGGATCGTGTTCGGCAGCTTGTGCGGCTCGGTCGTCGCGAGCACGAACGTGACGTGGGGCGGCGGCTCCTCGAGCGTCTTGAGCAGCGCGTTGAACGCCTCGGTCGTGAGCATGTGGACTTCGTCGATGACGTAGACCTTCTTGCGCAGCACGGCCGGCTGGTAGCGCACCGCCTCGGTGAGCTCGCGGATGGCGTCGATGCCGCGGTTGGACGCGCCGTCCATCTCCTGGTAATCGACCGCGCTGCCGTCGCCGATCGACGTGCACGCCGAGCACGTGCCACAGGGCTCGGCGCTGCCGGGGGTCAGCCGCTCGCAGTTGAGCGCCTTGCCGACGATGCGCGCGAGCGTGGTCTTGCCGCAGCCGCGCGGCCCGCAGAACAGAAACGCGTGATGGACCCGGCCGGCCGCGAAGGCGTTGCCGAGCGTGCGCGTGACATGCTCCTGCCCGACGACCTCCGAGAACGTGGCCGGACGGTACTTGCGGGCGAGGACGAGATACGACATGCGGGCTCGCGGGCACTATACCCGCCGCCTCCGACGCTACAACGCCAGCGTCTCGCAGATCTTCTTGGCCTGCATCAGGACCTTGTCGCGGAGATCTCCCAGCGGATTCGAGGCGGCATCCTTGTACTGCGAGCCGTAGCAGATGAGGTGCTTGCCGCCGTAGTTGATCAGGTAGCGGAACACCGGCGCACCCGCCGGATCGATGCCCTCGAGGTACCAGGCGGCGCCGCGCTGGCGATTCAGCGTGACGTTCATGATCTTCGCGTCGCCGAGCCACTTCATGTACTGGTCGCGATCGGTCGGCGCCTTCGGATCGTCATAGCCGTAGCGGAAGTAGAACGTCGCGGTCTTGCCGTTCGGCACCTTGACGACCAGCGAGAACGTTCCGGGCACGTCGAAGTCGCGATCCCAGTTCGGCTCGAGATCGAACTTGATCGCGGCCTGGTCCTCGCTGACCTTGACCGGGCCGCGCGGCTTGCCGGCGGGCGGGACGGGAGACTCGGCGACGCTGGGGCCGCCCGAGGTCGTGGCGACCGAAGCAGGAGCGGGAGCGGGTGCCGGAGCAGGTGCGGGTGCGGGTGCGGGAGCAGGAACAGGTGCAGGTGCGGGAGCAGGAGCCGGCTTGCTCGCCGGGGTGGGAGCCGGCGAGGGCGCAGCGGCCGGCGAGGGCGCAGGGGCCGGCGTCGGCGCAGGGGCCGGCGAGGGCGCAGCGGCCGGCGTCGGCGCAGGCGCCTGCGAGCCGCCTTCTTTCGCCAGGTCCGCGCCGAGCGACGCGCTGAATCCGCCGGCCGAGCCCTTCTTCATCCCGTTCGCCGAGCCCGAGCCGGAGCCCTGGCTCGTGGTCGCGCCGCCCGACGCGCAACCGGCGAGGGCCACGAGGACAAGCGTTCGCCTCACCCCATCGGTGATACCCGAAAAGATCGCGAGCGACGACT
>DATJAE010000351.1:0-6222 GCA_035516595.1 Kofleriaceae bacterium
CGCACTCGGGGCAGCGCGCGCCGGTGGGCTCGGCGAACGTGCGCGGCCCGGTGACGAGCACCTGGCCGTCGCGGCTGCCATCCCGGTACACGGTGATTCCCTTGCAACCCAGCTCGTATGCGAGCTGGTACGCCGCTTTGACGTCGCCCGGCGTGGCATCGCGCCGGAGGTTGATGGTCTTGCTGACCGCGGCGTGGACGTGGCGCTGAAACGCGGCCTGCATGCGGACGTGGGTCGGGACATCGATCTCGTGCGCGGTCGGGAACCAGCGCTGGACGTCGGACGGGACGTCACTCCGACCGCGCACGCCGCCGTGCTCGGCGATCGAGGCGAACAGCCCGGGCGACGCGAACCCGCGCCGGTGCGCGATGTCCTCGAACAGCGGGTTGGTCTCGGTGAGCTCGGCGCCGTCGAGCACGTTGCGGCGATAGGCGAGCGCGTAGAGCGGCTCGATCCCGCTCGAGCAGCCGGCGATGATGCTGATCGTCCCGGTCGGTGCGATCGTCGTGGTGGTGGCGTTGCGCAGGGGCCGCTCGCCGGCCTCGAACCAGCGCGAGCCGTGCCACGCCGGAAATGGCCCGCGGCGCTCGGCGAGCGCGCGCGAGGCCGCGAGCGACTCGGTCTCGAGGAAGCCGGCCACGCGTTCGCCGAGCTCGAGCGCGGCGGGGCTGTCGTAGGCGATGCCGAGCGCGGCGAGCGCGTCGGCCCAGCCCATGAAGCCGAGGCCGATCTTGCGGGTCGCCCGGGTCGCGCGCTCGATCTCGAGCAGCGGGTAGCGGTTGGCATCGATCACGTCGTCGAGGAACCGCACCGCATCGTGGATCGTGTGGCCGAGCCGCGGCCAGTCGAGATCGTCGCCGCGCACGAACCGGCCGAGGTTGATCGACCCGAGCGTGCACGACTCGAACGCGAGCAACGGTTGCTCACCGCACGGGTTGGTCGCCTCGATCGCGCCGAGCGCGGGCGTGGGATGGACGCGGTTGATCCGGTCGATGAACACCATGCCGGGATCGCCGACTGCCCACGCGGCATTGGCGATCGCGTCGAGTACTTTGCGCGCGTCGAGCTTGCTGACGACGCTGCCGGTGCGCGGATTGACCAGGTCGTAGGTCGTCCCGGCGGCGACCGCGGCCATGAACGCGTCGGTGGCGGCGACCGAGAGGTTGAAGTTCCGCATCCGCGCGGGATCGAGCTTGATCGCGATGAACTCGAGGATGTCGGGGTGATCGACGCGCAGGATGCCCATGTTGGCGCCGCGCCGCGTCCCGCCCTGCTTGATCGCCTCGGTCGCCACGTCGAACACCTGCATCAACGACACGGGGCCCGAGGCGTTGCCGCCGGTCGAGGCGACCACGTCGCCGGCGGGGCGCAGCCGGGAGAACGAGAACCCGGTGCCGCCGCCGGTCTTCTGGATCTCGGCGGCCCAGCGCACCGCCTCGAACACCCCGGTCGTGCTGTCGTCGACCGGGACGACGAAGCACGCCGCGAGCTGGCCGAGTGGGCGGCCCGCGTTCATCAGGGTCGGGGAATTGGGCAGGAACTCGAGCTCGGTCATCATCCGCTCGAACGCGGCCCGCGCGGCCTCGACCTCGTCGGCGGTGTAGCCGCGCGCGGCCTCGACGCCGCTGACGTGGCGAGCGACCCGGCCGAACATCTGATCCGGTGTCTCAACGACCACGCCGTTCTCGCGCGCGAGGTACCGCGCACGCAGCACCTGCAGCGCGTTGTCGGTGAGGGTCGCCGGCACGCTCGCACCCTACGATCGGCCGCCCGGGCACGCAACCAGCGGCGCGACCGCGCGTTGCTGATCGTGCTCGCGGTGTTCGCGCTGCTCACCGTGCTCGCAGCGCGCGTCGGCGCGACGCCCTCGCCGGCGCCGAGCAACGCCGGGGTCTCGCTCGATCCCGAGCTCGACGACGCGGCGGAGCTCGACGACGGCGAGCTCGATCCGTTGCCGGCGCTCGTGGCCGATCCGCCGCTACCGGACGCGGCCGTGGTCGGCTCGCCCCCGCTCGCAGGTCCGCCGCTCGCGGCGGTGATCGCCGCGGCCTATGCCGCCGCCGGCCTCGACCGCGATCCCTGTCCGGGCTGGCGCCGGCGCGCTCGGCTCGCCGGGCTGGTGCCGACGATCAGCGTGCGCGATGGCCGCGACGCGACCTGGCAGGACGTCGACGACCCGACGATCGGATATGTCTCGGTGTTCATGGTGAGCGCGACCTGGCATCTCGAGCGGCTGGCGTTCGATCCGAGCGAGCTGCGGATCTCGGCGATCGGCGCAGCGCGACGGCGCGAGCGCAGGCACGTCGCGAGCCTCGCGGTCCACGGGTTCCACGCGTGGCTGCGCGCGCGGGCGGCGGCGGCCAGCGACCCGCGCTGGCGGACGCGCGTCGTCGAGGCCGCGGCCGAGCTCGACGCGCTGACCGACGGCTGGTTCTCCGCGGCGACTGCCAAGGTGCCCGAACCACGATGATTCGCCGGTCTGTCCGGCCTTCGGACGAGATTCGCCTAACCGTTCGCCACCCCACCGCAACCGCACGAAACTTGCCAGAGCCCGGTCGAGACCGCCAAGCTTTCGGTAGTGAGCCGGACCGAACGCGAGCATCCGCGATATGCCCACGAGGCCGCCGTGAAGCTTATCCTCGGCAAGCGGACGGTGGAGGGCAGGACCCGCAACGTGTCGCGCGGCGGCCTGTGTGCCGAGCTGGCCGAGCCGTTGCCGGTGGGCTCGGACCTCGACGTCGAGATGGTGCTCGTGTTCGAGGACGACGTGCGGTCCGAGGCGCTGCGTCTGCCGGGGCGCGTGGTGTGGTGCACGACGGTCGACGACAGCAACCAGGTCGGCATCGCGTTTCGCCCGCTCGATGCCCAGCGGCTACGGTTCCTCACCCTGTTCCTGAGCTATCTCGACGACGCGCGGCTCGAGCGGCGCGCGCGCAACGACAACATCGACGACCGGTTTCGCTAGCGCTCACCGGTCGAGGACGACCGCGTGGATCTCGGCCGAGAACCGCGTCACCGCGGGCTCTCCCGACGCGGGAAACTCGGCGGCACCGATCGCGGCGACGATGCACGCGGTCAGCGCATCGGACGCGCCGTCGACCTCGACCGCGATCGCGCGGCCGCCGCGCCCGATGACGCCGCGCACCGCGACATCGCACGTGCGCGGCTCGGCAGCGAAGCAGGTGCGCAGCGAGCCTCCGCTCGCGTCGTCGAGCACGTATCGCACCTTGCCGGCATCGAGCGCGCTATCGCCGGAGACCTCGAGGTCGTGGACGACCACGAAGTGGCGGTGGTCGGGCGGCCGCGGCAGCTCGCCGGTCAGGCGATCGACCAGCGCCTGCTGGTCGGTGTCGACCGCCGGCGCGTCGACCGCGGCGTCGCGCGCGATCGGTGACGCGATCGCCGGCCGCGACGTCTCCGGCGGTCGCGCGGCGGCCCCGGCGCAGCCCGCGCAGGCGGCGCACGCGACGCACGCGATCCGCACGAGCGAGCTCACGCCCGCCAGACACCGCGGCGTTCCGGCGGTTGCGGGCAGGACCCGCGCGGCCGGTCGCGCGGGCTGGTCAGCCCACCTTGGCCGGTGGCTGCGGCGCCTGGGCGCGCGCCTTCTGGATGTCCTGCATCATGCCGAGGACGAGCCGCGGATCGGTGAACACGTTCAGCTTGGGCGCGAGGGACTTCGCGTAGCGATCGAAGTACAGCAGCTGCTTGGTGATCAGGATGAACTCGTTCGGCATCCGCATGCGGTGGCGGGTCGCGGTGCGCTGGATGCCCGGCAAGAAGTCGGCGTAGTTGACCTCCCCGAACGACAGCGTGAGCAGCGGGCGATAGGTATCGCCGAGATCCTTGACGAAGCCGTCCATGTCGAGGCCGGGCGGCGTGCCGGCCATCTCGCAGATGATCTCGGCGAGGCGCTTGTAGTTCCCCGATGCGAACGCGATCATGTAGTCGGTGACGAGGTAGCGCTCCTGGTCGTTGAACCGGCCGACGATCCCGAAGTCGAGGAAGCCGATCGTGTCGTCGTCGAGCAGCATCAGGTTGCCGGCGTGGACGTCGCCGTGGAAGAACCCGTAGAACACCACGCACTGGAACCACGCGCGCAGGCCGGCGACCAGCTTGCCCTCGCCGTCGATCCCGCGCGCCTTGATGTCGTCGAAGCGATCGACGCGCAGGCCGCTGAACCGCTCCATCACCAGCACCTTGCGCGTGGTGTACTCGTGATGCGGCACCGGCGCGCGGATGTTCTTGTGGCCGAGCTCGCGCATGATCTCGTTGAACTTGTCGAGGTTCTCGGCCTCCTTGCGGAAATCGAGCTCCTCGGTGAGGGTCTTGGTGAAGTCGTCGACCACACCCACCGGGTTGGCGAGCTCCGCGTCCTTCTTGAATCGCGCGACCAGCGCCGCCACCCGCCGCATGATCCGCATGTCGGCCATGCAGCGCGCGATGATGCCGGGCCGCTGGACCTTGATCACGATCGGCGTGCCGTCGCGCAGCTTCGCGGTGTGGACCTGCGCGATGGACGCAGACGCCAGCTGCTTGGGCTCGATCTCGACCAGGTGCGCGGCCTTCTCGGCGCCGAGCTCCTCGTCGAGGGTGCGCCGCACCTCGTCGAAGCTGAACGGCTTGACCCGGTCGAGCACCTTCTGGAACTCCTTGACGTAGGCGTCGGGGAACATGCCGGCCGAGGACGCGATGATCTGGCCGAACTTGATGAACGTCGGGCCGAGATCCTCGCAGAACATGCGGAGCAGCACCGGCCGGGTGAGCCGGCGGTAGCGGTCCCTGCGCCCCGTGATCGCGAACACCAGCCAGCGCAGGCGCAGCAGGTCGAACAACCACAGCCAGAAGTACTTGGCGCTGATCAGGCTGAACGCCCAGATCCGGCGCGGCACCGGCAGCGCGAGCGACAGCACGAGCAGCAGCGCCAGGGCAGCGAGGACGACGTACCAGACCATGCGGCCGACATCGTAGCATCCCGACCGACTATAGTGCCGCCGTGCTGACGTGCTGACGACGGTGACCGCGGGCCCGTATACGATTCGCGGCGTCTCGGTCGGCGGGGTCTACACGTCGCTCGCGGTCCCCGAGCTCGGGCTGGTGCTCGACGCCGGCGTCTCGCCGCGCTCGGCCGCCGCGATCGACACGATCCTGCTGTCGCACGGCCACGTCGATCACATCGGCGCGCTACCCGCGCTGCTCGGGATCCGCGCGCTGCACGGCAAGACCTCGCCGCCGCGCATCGTGATGCCGGCCGAGATCGTCGACGATCTGCGCGGCGCGCTCGACGCGCTCAGCCGGATGCAGCGCTGGCCGCTCGCGATCGACGCGATCGGGATGCGGCCGGGTGACGACATCGCGCTGCGCGGCGACCTGCGCGTGCGCGCGGTGCGGACGTTCCATCCGGTGCCGTCGCTCGGCTACGTCGTGGTCCGCCGGGTGAGCAAGCTGCGCCCCGAGTTCCAGGGTTTGCCAGGGCCGGAGATCGCGGCGCGCCGGCGCGCCGGCGAGGCGATGCTCGTGCACGAGGACCGCCTCGAGCTGGCCTACGCGACCGACACGCTGGTCACCGCGCTCGATCACGCTCCCGAGCTGCGCCGCGCCCGCGTGCTGATCGTCGAGTGCACGTTCCTCGACGAGCGCAAGTCGCTCGACGCCGCGCGCGCCGGCTGCCACATCCATCTCGACGAGCTGATCGAGCGCGCCGCGCAGTTCGAGAACGAGCACGTCGTGGTCATGCACGTGTCGCAGCTGTACCGGCCCGACGAGGTCGCGGGGATCCTGGATCGCCGCGTGCCGAGCGAGCTGCGCCGGCGCATGATTCCGTTCGTGCCCAACTCCGCGAGCTGGCCAGGATGAACGACGACGACCTCGATGACCCGGTCACCGAGCCGTTGCTCGCCGACGCGCTCGACCTCCACACGTTCCAGCCGAGCGAGTGCGCCGACGTGGTGGAGGAGTACGTACGCGCGGCGCAGGAGGAGGGCTACCGTCACGTGCGGATCATTCACGGCAAGGGCACCGGCACGCTGCGCCGGATCGTTCACGGGGTGCTCGAGCGCCATCCCGCGGTCGCGAGCTTCGCGCTCGCCGACGAGACCGGCGGCAGCTGGGGCGCGACGCTGGTCGAGCTCCGCGCGAAGGAGGACGCGTGAGGCGCGCGGCGATCGCGCTCGCCGCGCTGGCGGCGTGTCGCGGCGGCGGCGACGTGCCAGCCAAGCCCGC
>DATJAE010000352.1:0-13423 GCA_035516595.1 Kofleriaceae bacterium
ACCTTCACGACCTCGGTCCTGGCCGGCTCGGCCACCGGCGGTGGCGATGGCGCCGGCTCGGGCTTCATCACGACCTCGCGGGTCTCCGGCATCTCGGTCGTCGTCGCGGCGCCGGTCTGCTGTGACTTCATGTAGAGCATCGCGCCTGCCGCGGCGGCGACCGCGACCGCGACGAGCGCGATGATCCACGGCAGCTTCGCCGACGGCGCCGCCCGCACCGGCGCGGGCACGACGGTCACGCCGCTCGCCGGCGTCGCCGCCTTGGGATAGAGCCGCGACTGCGGGTGCTGGTAGCCGGGAGGCGGTGTGAACCCGCTCGGCGTGCGGTCGATATCGAGCTGCGCGATCGCGTCCTGCACCGCCTTGAAGCTCGCGACCTCGGCGCGCGCGACCTCGGCGCGGCGCTGGATGTTCGAGATCGGCGTGGTCGCGAGCTGCGTGCCGTGACCGACCAGCGGGCTCTCGGCGTCGAGATCGAAATGCCCGCCCTCGCGCGCGATCCTGATCAGCGAATGCTGCTCGGCGAGCGTCTGCGCGAACGCGCCCTGCATGTCGTCGCTGATCGCCGACTGCGGCAGCGGCCCGCCGAGCGGCGCGACCGCCTGCGCGAGCGCCTCGCCCAGCGCGCGCGCGCTCGCGAACCGGTCCTCGCGGTTGCGGGACAGCGCGCGGTTGATCGTGTCGCCGAGCAGCGGCGGGACATCGGGCCGGAACTCGCAGATGTCGGGGATCGGCTCGCTCGTGATCGCCTGGAACGTCAGGAAGTCGGTCTCGCGCCGGAACAGGTGGCGCTGCGCCAGCGTCTCCCACAGCACGATGCCCATCGCCCACACGTCGGTGCGGCGATCGAGCTTCTCGTTGCGCAGCTGCTCCGGCGCCATGTACGCGTGCGTGCCCTTCATCGCGCCCGTGCTGGTCTTCGACGACGCGTCGGTGACCTTCGCGATGCCGAAGTCGAGCACCTTGACCACGCCGTCGATCGTGACGAACAGGTTCTGCGGCGACACGTCGCGATGCACGACGCCGAGCAGCTCGCCGTCGGGGCGCTTGAGCTGGTGCGCGTGGTGGAGGCCCTCGCACGCCGCCATGCCGATGCCCGCGACCAGCCGCGGGTCGGGCGGCATCGGGTAGTAGTCGGTGCGGCGCAGGCACGACAGCGGGACGCCCTCGAGGTACTCCATCGCGATGAAGTACGAGCTCTGCCACTCGCCGAGCTCGAACACCTGACACACGTTGGGGTGCGAGATCCGCGCCGCGACGCGCGCCTCGTCCAGGAACATCGCGACGAACTGCGGGTCGCGCGCCAGGTGCGGCAGGATCCGCTTGATGCACACCAGCTTCTCGAACCCGCCGTCGCCGGCGAGCCGCGCGAGAAAGATCTCGGCCATCCCGCCGGTCGCCAGCTTGGCGACGAGCGTGTACTTCCCGAAGCGGCGCGCCTCGGCTGAGGCCGACGCGACCTCCATCGCTCGAAGTGTAACCTACAGGCCGATCCAATAGTTAACCTTGACCATCACGAGATTTTCCTCGGGTGCCGTGGCAAGACCGTACAGATCCTTGGTCGGGCGAAATCGCCCGTCGTCGAGCGTGCTGGTCTGGCCGTGGCTCCAGATCGCGTAGACGAACGAACCCGGGTGGTACTCCCACCGGAGCACCACCGTCGAGCGCAGCTGGCGAAGATCGAAGTCCGGCTGGGTGACGCTGTATTCGCCACCGTGATCGATGAACACGATGCCGTCGCGGATCGCGTAGTCGTTGCCGTGCAGCAGATAGAAGCGATCGGCGAAGCGCGTCGCATGCGGGTCGTCGACGTCCTTGTAGTCGCTGTACCGACCCGTGCCGATGAACGGCTGCGCGTACACCTGTAGCGAAAGGTGGGGCGAGAACGTCCAGTTCACTCGCGTGGTCATGCTCGCGGTGACCTGATCGACGCGCGCGAGCACGTAGTGCATCGTGCCCGCCTGATCCGGCTCCTGATCGACGTACTGCATCGGATCGGTGCGCGCGTAGTAGCTGGGCCCGACGTACAGGTCGAGGTTCGGCCGCGCCTGGATCGTCGCGCCGAGGTCGATGCCGACGTTGGTCATGTCGGCGATCCAGTCGCGGCCACCGTGCATGCTGACGCTCACCCACAGCGGCTTGCGCACGTCGGTGTTGACGAACGCCGAGAAGAACGCGCTCGGGTTGGTGCGCAGCTCGTCGCCGCCGCGCAGCGCGACCGGGTCCCACAGGTTCTGGTCGAGGTTGCCGTACAGGCCGAGGTTCCACTGGTTCGACAGCTGCGCGTTCGCGCTGTACTCGAGGCCGTACGACAGCAGCTGCGGCTGGAACGTCGACACCGAGAACACGTCGGCGCTGACCTGCCAGTTGAGCAGATGCTTGGTCGGCTGATCGACGCGATACTGGCCCCACAGGTACGGGATCACGCGGTCGGAGAAGTTCTGGTAGCCGAGGTCGTTGAGCTCGAGCCCCGGCGTGCGCAGATCGCCGCCGAACGCGAACCGCCAGTGCTCGGTCTGACCGTCGCGCCCGACCAGCCAGGTCGCGCCGAACCCGGACAGCGCGGTGCGCGTCGGATCGAACTTGGCCTCGCTGTCGTCGGGGCGCTGGAACAGATGGACGTTGCTCTCCTGCACGGTCGCGATCGCGTCCTCGCTGCCGTGCAGCCAGCTGCCGACCGTCTTGAGATCGAGCTGCCACGCGTTGTCGGCCCAGCGGTGCTGGACCTGCACGCCGCCGGTGTACGCCTGGTCGGCGAGCTCGGTGTCGAGCCCGGTGCCCGACAGCGCGCGATCGACCGCGGTCAGCGACATGCCGATCGCGGTCTTGCCGTCGCGAAAGTCGCGCTTGACCCGCGCGACCGCGAAGTTGGTGAGCGGCGCGACCACCGGGTCGCTGCGCACGCCACCCTCCTCGATCTCGGTCGACTCCTGGCCGGTGACCGCGTCGAGCAGGCCGAGCGACCAGCCGCTCTTGGTCTTGCCGGTGAGCTTGGCCGCGCCGTAGATCGTCGCGGCGTCGGGCTCGCGGATGTAATCGTAGTCGAGGTCGGGATCGGGCGGCACCGCGCCGATCCGCCGGCTGTAGAACGCGCCCTCGATCGAGCTGTCGCCGTTGTTGCCGATCGGCAGCTTGAACAGATCGACGCCCTCGAGGAAGAACGGCCGCTTCTCCGAGAAGAACAGCTCGTTGGCCGACAGGTTGACCTGCGATGGATCGGCCTCGACCTGGCCGAAGTCCGGGTTGATCGTCGCCGACAGCGTGAACGCCGGCCCGAGGCCGTACTTGAGATCGAGCCCGATCCCGCGCTTCAGGGCGTACCGCGAGTTCAGCGGATCGGCCGCGTCGACCGGCTCGACGTCGAGCCCGGCGGTCGCGTACGGCAGCAGCTCGAGCCTGCGGCCGGGCGACAGGTGATCGATGCCATCGATCACGCCGAACCGGCTCACGATCTGCGGGCCCGAGCGCGGCCACGGCGACCACGACGACTGCTCCTGCGTGCGTGCCACCGTGCGCACGACCTGGAAGCCCCACTCGTGGAGGTCGTCGCCGGAGAACCGCAGCTGGTTGAGCGGGATGCGGAACTCGGCGGTCCAGCCGTGCTCGGTGATCGCCGCGTCGCCGGTCCACACCGCGTCCCACGTGTCGTCGACGTTCTGATCGTCGAACACGATCATGTCGCGCTCGACGCCGGCCGCGTTGAGCTGGAACGCGAACGCGGTGCGGCGATCGTGATACGAGTCGATGCCGACCTGCACGGTGTCGGCGGGCGCGTCGATGTCGCGCCGGGTGAGCAGCCGGCGGACGAGCGCGGGCTGCGGGTCGTCGGCCCACACGCCGACGTAGATCGCGTCGTCGTCGTAGAGCACGGCGAACCGGGTGTCGAACGTCGGGCTCGCGCCGTCGACCGGAAAGCGCTGGGTGAATCCGCCTTGCTCCGGCGCCTGCTGCCACGCGGGCTCGTCGAGCCGGCCGTCGATCGTGATCGGGCCGGTGCGCCGCACCGCGTGCGCGCGACCGAGCCGCGGCACGTCCGCGCGCGCGATCGCGAGCGCCGCGATCAGCGCGAACGGGACGACACGGAGCACGAGCCGGAGATCCACGAAGCCTCGCAACGGTGGACGGTTTGCAGGCAACCGGCGTTGCAGGCGCGGCATTCCACGCGCCCGGTGCGACGCCGTGCGACACCCTGGAGCGCATCTCTTGATCCGCGGCGCAACTCTTCCACGGAGCAAGATGCGCGCTAGCGTCGCGGGATCTTGGCCGTGTGGTTGGCGGTCTGCTCGTCGCGCACGCGGGCGTGCTCGAGCAAGAGCTGGGTGACGGTGGTTCCGACCTCGTCGCGCCCGCCGATCGCGCACGGCGAGAACTCGAACTGCCCGTCGCGCCAGTCGAGCAGCACCATCAGCCGCTGCTTCGGCGCGCCGTTGCCGAGCGTGGCCTCGACCTTGAGGATGCGGCCGTCCGAGACGAACACCCGCGCGATCTCGCCGTTGCGCAGCAGCAACAGGATGCCCGACTTGCGCTCGAACTCGAACAGCGACAGCAGCGTGCCCAGCCCGATGTCGACCAGGTTGCCCCGCAGGCCCGGGTTGGCGACCGGCCCGACCGGCGCGATCACGCGGTGCACGCGGATCACGAGCTCCTCGTCGAGGAACGGCCGCGGGATGTAGTCGCGGATGCCGGCGCGGAACGCCTCGAGTCGCGACAGGTCGCCGTCGTCGCCGGTCAGGATCAGCGGGACGTCGGACAGCGTCTGGTGCTCCGACATCGCGTACGCGAGGTCGACGCCGCTCATGCCCTCGAGCGCGGCGGCGCAGACGATCACGTCCGGCCGCCACACCGCGCACGCGTCGAGCGCCTCGGGCACCGACGCGCACGCGCTGATCTTGAAGCCGGCGGACTCGAGGCAGCGCGCCATCCGGGTGCGCAGCGGCGCGCTGGGCTCGACCACGATGACCTGGGTCGTGGTGGAAAGCCCCGGGCTCGTGATCTCGCTGCGCATGCTGTCGACGTGGGCGCGCAGCTTGAGCCGCGCGACGCTGTCGCCGCCGATCAGCTCGAAGCCGAGGCCGGGATGGCGGCCGAGCGCGCGGGCGGAGGCCGGGGTCAGCATGTGCGCGACCCGGCCCTTGAGCAGCAGCTTGGTGCCGTCCGGAAGCGTCAGCCGGATTTCGGTCTCTTCGCCCACCGGGAGCAACGCCTCGGTGCGGATGAACAGGCCACGCGCCGAGATGTCCTCGGTTTCGGCTTGGATCGCGCCGGCCGGTCGGTCGAATTCGACCCGACATCGGCTAACCAGTCGCTGGTCGCGACCCCGGCGCGCGCTTGCCACCTACCAAAGTCTAGCGGGCGGGCATTTTCTTGTCCTGTTTGGTCCCGGGCGGCGGATGTCACTTATAGAACTCATTTGATATCGGTTGCTTGCCGCTCCCGATTGCACTTCTCATTGCTTTCAAGAATCTTTGAACGGTCTTGAGGCATCCCAGGAGCAGGCCATGACGGTCGCGATCGAGAGTCCGGCTCCTCACGTGATCGATCAGCTCGCCGCGCTGAGCGGCGCCCGCGGCGCGCGCGATCTCGGCGCGCGGCTCGTCGAGCTCGGGCGCTGGGTGCGCGGCGACCTCGTCGAGTTCGAGCGCGAGCTCGCGGTCCTGCCGCGCGGCGCGCGCGTGGTGCAAGCGGCCGCGCATCACCTGCTCGATCTGCGCGGCAAGCACCTGCGCCCGCTGTGCGTCGCGATCGTGAGCCGGTTCGGCGACGGCTTCGGGCCGCGCGCCCGCGCGCTCGCGGTCGCGGTCGAGCTCGTGCACACCGCGACGCTGCTCCACGACGACGTGGTCGACCTCGCCGAGCGCCGGCGCGGCGAGCCCGCGGCGTGCGTGGTCTACGGCAACGCGGCGTCGATCTTCGCCGGCGACTGGCTGCTGATCGCGGCGCTGCGGCGGATCGCGGCGACCGGGCTCGACGGCCTGCTCGATCGCATGCTCGCGGTGATCGACGAGATGATCCTCGCCGAGTCGCTCCAGCTCGAGCGCCGCGGCACGCTCGCGCCCGAGCGCGAGCACTACTTCGCGGTGGTCGAGGGCAAGACCGCGGGGCTGTTCCGCTGGGCGATGACCGCCGGCGCACGCGCCGCCGGCCTGGCGACCGGCGCCGAGGCCGCACTCGATCGCTTCGGCCTGCACCTCGGCGTCGCGTTCCAGGCGGTCGACGACGAGCTCGACTACGAGGACGGCACCGGCAAGGATCCGCTCGCCGACCTGCGCGAGGGCAAGCTGACCTATCCGCTGGTGGTCGCGCTCGAGCGCGAGCCGGCGCTGCGCGACCGGATCGAGACCGCGCTCGCCGGCGCGCCCGGCCGCGAGGAGCTCGGCGCGATCGCGCAGGCGGTGCGCGCGACCGGCGCGCTCGGGGCGACCCGGCGGCTCGCCGAGGACCACGTGCAGCGCGCGCTCGCGGCGCTCGACGCGCTGCCGGCGTGTGCGGCGAGGACCGCGCTCGAGACCGTGGCGCTCGCCTCGCTGGAGCGGCGGTCGTGACGACCGAGCTCACCACCGCGCCGCAGCTCGGCTCGGGCGCGATGTTCGATCGGATCGCGCCGCGCTACGACCTGGTCAACCGCGTGCTGTCGTTCGGGCTCGATCGCGGGTGGCGGCGGCGCGTCGTGCGCGCGCTCGCGCTCGGCGAGCGGCCGCACGTGCTCGACGTCGCCACCGGCACCGCCGATCTCGCGATCGAGATCGCGCGCGGCTGCCCGGGCGCGCACGTGATCGGGCTCGATCCGTCGCCCGGCATGCTCGCGATCGCGCGGCACAAGCTCGAGCGCGCCGGGCTCGCCGCGCGGGTCGCGCTGGTCGAGGGCGACGCGCAACAGCTGCCGCAGGCGAGCTGCGCGTTCGACGCCGCGACGATCGCGTTCGGCATCCGCAACGTGCCGGATCGCGGCAAGGCGCTGCGCGAGCTCGCGCGCGTCGTGCGGCCGGGCGGGCGGATCGCCGTGCTCGAGCTCGGCGAGCCGCGGCGCGGCCTGCTCGGCGCGGCCGCACGCTTTCACTGCCACGTGCTGGTACCGCGGATCGGCGCGCTGCTCGGCGGCCGGCGCGAGTACCGCTACCTCCAGAGCTCGGTCGCGGCGTTCCCGCCGGCCGAGCAGTTCGCCGAGCTGATGCGCGGGTCGGGGCTCGCGGTGGTCGATGTCGTGCCGCTGACGTTCGGCGTGTGCACGCTGTACGTCGCGACGCCGGCGGAGGAGCCGTGACCACGAGCGTCGAGCTCGCGGTCCGCACGCCGCCCGACGGCGCCGACCCGACGCTCGAGCGCGGCCTCGCGCTCGCGCGCAGGACGCGCGGGCTCACGCTGATCGCGTGGCCGATGCCGGTCGCGCCCGCGTCGGCGCTGCTCGCGCGGCCCGACGCGGCGGTCGCGTGGTCGGCGCGCGACCGCACGCTGGTCGGGCTCGGCGCGGCGGTCGAGCTGCGCGGCACGGGCGAGGCGCGCTGGCGCGAGGTGATCGACGGCGCGCGCGCGATCGCGATCGGCGCGCGGCTCGGCGCGCCCGAGCCGGCGGTGCGCTGGCTGGGCGGCGCGGCGTTCGTGCCGGGCGCCGCGGATCGCGCGCCGTGGACCGGATTCGGCGACGCGTGGTTCGTGCTGCCGCGCTGGAGCTACGCGCACGACGGCGCGCGCGCCCAGCTCGTGCTCGCGATCGACGCGGCGGCCGCCGAGCACGCCGCGCGCTGGCGCGACGGCCTCGCCGCGATCCGGGTCACCCTCGCCGCGCCCGCCGCGCCGCGGCCGCAGCCCGCGCTGCGCGCGCTCGACCCCGGCGACACCGACGCGTGGCGCGCGCAGGTCCGCGCGGTGACCGACGCGATCGCGCGCGGCGCGTGCGCCAAGGTCGTGCTCGCGCGGCGCGCCACGGTCGAGCTGGCGAGCGACGTCCGGGCGGCGGACGTCATGGCCGAGCTCGACCTGCGCCACGCCGATTGCGTGCGCGCGCTGGTTCGGCCGCCCGGCGCGGCGACGCTGATCGCGGCGACCCCGGAGCGGCTGGTCCGGCTCGACGGCGACCGCGCGTGGTGCGACGCGCTCGCCGGATCGCGCGCGTGCGGCGACGCCGGCGATGCCGCCGCGCTGCTCGCCAGCGGCAAGGACCGGCGCGAGCACGACCTGGTGGTGCGCGCGATCGTCGACGCGCTGCGCGCGGCCGGCGGCGACGTGGTCGCGCCCGAGGCGCCCGCGGTGCGCGCGCTGCGCCACGTGCTCCACCTGCACACGCCGATCACCGCGACCCTGCCCGCGCGCCATCACGTGCTCGAGCTCGCGGCGCGGCTGCATCCGACGCCGGCGGTCGGTGGCACGCCGACCGCGGTCGCGACCGAATGGATCGGCGCGCACGAGCCCGACCCGCGCGGCTGGTATGCCGCGCCGATCGGCTGGTTCGATCTCGACGGCAACGGCGAGCTCGCGGTCGCGATCCGCTCCGGCGTGATCGACGGCGCGCGCGCGCACCTGTGGGCGGGCGCCGGCATCGTCGCGGGCTCGGATCCGGATCGCGAGCTCGCCGAGACCGAGCTCAAGCTGCGCGCGATGCTCGGCGCGCTCGGGATCGCGCGGTGACCGCGGCGATCCAGACGCTGTGGGTGGAGCTGGTCGCGGCGACGCTCGCCGACGCCGGGGTCGCGACCTGCGTGATCAGCCCCGGCTCGCGCTCGGCCCCGCTGGTCGCCGCGCTCGCGCGCGATGGCCGGCTCGCACTGCCGACGATCATCGACGAGCGCGCCGCGGCGTTCTTCGCGCTCGGCATCGCGCGCGCGACCGGCCGGCCGGCCGCGATCGCGTGCACCAGCGGCTCGGCCGCCGCGCACTACCTGCCGGCGCTCGTCGAGGCCAGCGCCGCCGGCGTCCCGCTGATCGCGATCACCGCGGATCGCCCGCCCGAGCTGCAGCGCTGCGGCGCGACCCAGACGATCGATCAGATCGGCATGTACGGCGGCTTCGTGCGCGGCGCGTTCGACCTCGGACCGCCGTGCGGCGAGCCGCACGCGCTTCGCGCGGTGCGCCGCGCGATCGCGCAGGCGGTGACGCTCGCGTGCGGCCCGCATCCCGGCCCGGTGCACGTCGAGCTGCCGCTGCGCAAGCCGCTCGAGCCGGCCGCGCCTGCGAGCGAGGCCGAGCACGCCGCGGCCCGCGCGGTCGCCGAGCTGCGCCGCGCGCCGATCGCGATCGCGGCGCCGCGCCTCGCGCCGGATCCGGCGGCGCTCGATCGCCTGGCCGCGGCGATCGCCGCCGAGCCGCGCGGCCTGGTGATCGCCGGCGCGATGCCGCTCGGCTTTGCCGCGGCGCAGCGCGACGCGTTCGCGCTGTGCGCGCGCGCCGGCTATCCGCTGTGCGCCGAGGCCGGCAGCCAGCTGCGGTTCGCGGCGCGGCCGCCCGAGCTGGTCGCGGTCGACGGCTTCGACGTCGCGGACGGCCCGCCGCCGCGGCTGATCGTCCAGCTCGGCGCCGAGCCGGTCGCCGCGAGCTGGCCGGCGCTGCAGGCCAAGGGCGCCGAGCGCTGGGTGCTGGCCGATCACGCGTGGCACGATCCCGATGGCTCGGCGCGCGAGGTGATCGTCGGCGACGTCGCGGCCGCGCTCGGCGAGCTGCGCGCGCGGGTCGCGCCGCGCCGCGAGCGCGGCTTCGCCGAGGCGTGGCGCGACGCCGCCGCACGGGCGCAAGCCGCGCTCGACCGCGCGATCGCCGCGCACGCCGGCTGCGAGCCGGCCGCGCTGCGCGCCGCGATCGCCGCCGCGCCGCCCGAGGCCATCGTCCAGATCGGCAACAGCCTGCCGATCCGCGTGATCGATCACGCGTGCCCGGGTGGCGCGCCGCGCGCCGCGATCACCCAGCGCGGCGCGGCCGGGATCGACGGCCTCGTCGCGTCGGCGGCCGGCGCGACGCGCGCGGGCGTGCCGGTCCTGCTCGTGCTCGGCGACGTCAGCTTCGCGCACGACCTCGGCGGCGTGCTCGCGACCCGCGAGGCCGCCGCGCCGCTCGCGATCGTGGTGGTCGACAACGCCGGCGGTCAGATCTTCGCCGGGCTGCCGATCGCGCGGGCCGGGCTCGGCGCCGCGTTCGAGCGTCACTTCACGACCGCGCCCGCGCTCGATCCGGTCGCGCTCGCCGCCGCGCTCGGCGTGCGCGCGGTGCGCGCCGCCGCGCCGGCCGCGCTCGCCGCCGCGGTCGCCGGCGCGCTCGCCGCGCCCGGCGCGACGATCATCCACGCCCCGGTCACCGC
The DNA here is from genome assembly GCA_035516595.1 of Kofleriaceae bacterium. GTDB lineage: Bacteria > Myxococcota_A > Polyangia > Haliangiales > Haliangiaceae > JABFXX01. Next base: position 10,283 of record DATJAE010000352.1, read on the forward strand.
GTCGGGCGCGCACGACGTGCGCCGCACCGCGCTCGAGCTCGTGGCCGCGCCGCCGCGCGCCGCTCTTGGAGGACAACATGGCTGAGCTGACCTGGAACCGCCGCCCCGGCTACGAGGACATCCTGTTCGAGACCTCGCCCGACGGCATCGCGAAGATCACGATCAACCGCCCCGAGGTGCACAACGCGTTTCGCCCGCGCACGGTCGCCGAGATGATCCGCGCGTTCGACGAGGTGCGCGACGACAGCAAGCTCGGCGCGGTGATCCTGACCGGCGCCGGCCCCGACGCGTTCTGCTCCGGCGGCGATCAGCGCGTGCGCGGCAGCGGCGGCTACGTCGGCGCCGACGGCGTGCCGCGGCTCAACGTGCTCGACCTCCACATGCGGATCCGCTACCTGCCCAAGCCGGTGGTCGCGATGGTCGCGGGCTACGCGATCGGCGGCGGCCACGTGCTGCACCTGGTCTGCGATCTCACGATCGCCGCCGACAACGCGCGGTTCGGCCAGTCCGGCCCGCGGGTCGGCAGCTTCGACGCCGGCTTCGGCAGCTCGTACCTCGCGCGCGTCGTCGGCCAGAAGAAGGCGCGCGAGATCTGGTTTCTGTGCCGGCAGTACGGCGCGCGCGAGGCGCTCGACATGGGCCTGGTCAACGCGGTCGTGCCGCTCGCCGAGCTCGAGGCGACGACGATCCAGTGGTGCCGCGAGATGCTCGCGCACTCGCCGACCGCGCTGCGCTTCCTCAAGCTCGCGATGAACGCCGACTGCGACGGCCAGGCGGGCCTGATGGCGCTCGCCGGCTCGGCGACGCTCATGTACTACACCACCGACGAGGGCCGCGAGGGCAAGGAGGCCTTCCTCGAGAAGCGCCCGCCCGACTTCTCGAAGTTCCCGCGCTATCCATGACGCGCGGGACGGTGTGGCTCGGCGCGGCACGGCCGCGCACGCTGCCCGCGGCGATCGTGCCGGTCGTGGTCGGCACGGCGTGCGCGCAGCACGCGCGCGCGATCGCGTGGGGGCCGGCGCTCGCCGCGCTCGGCGGCGCGCTCGCGATCCAGATCGGCACGAACTTCGCGAACGACGCGTTCGACGGCGAGCGCGGCACCGACGCCGATCGGATCGGCCCGGTGCGCGCGGTCGGCGCCGGCCTGGTCAGCGCGGCCGCGATGAAGCGCGCGATGATCGCGGCGTTCGCGGTCGCGGCGGCGTTCGGCGCGTACCTGGTCGCGATCGCGGGCTGGCCGGTGATCGCGATCGGCCTCGCGTCGGTCGCGGCGGGAATCGCGTACACCGGCGGGCCGTGGCCGCTCGGCTATCACGGCCTGGGCGACGCGTGCGTGCTCGCGTTCTTCGGCTTCGTCGCGGTGTGCGGCACCGCGTACGTCCAGCTCGGCGAGGTGCCGGCGATCGCGGCGTGGGCCGCGCTGCCGGTCGGCGCGCTCGCGACCGCGATCCTGGTGGTCAACAACCTGCGCGATCGCGCGGGCGACGCGCGGTCCGGAAAGCGGACGCTCGCCGTGCGGCTCGGCAGGCGCGGCGCGCTCGGCGAGTACGCCGCGCTGCTCGCGATCGCGTACGCCGTGCCGATCGGCCTCGCGATCGCCGAGCGCTCGGCGTGGCGCCTGCTGCCGCTGGTCACGCTCCCGCTCGCGGCGCGCCGCGCGCGCGAGCTGGTCGCGGCGGCGACCGGGCCGGCGTTCAACGCGTGCCTCGCGCGCACCGCGGGGCTGCTCGTCGCGTTCGGCGCCGCGCTGGCCGCCGCGGTGGTGGCGTGATCGCGGAGGTCGCGTGGCGCGAGGTGCGCTGGCCGATCGCGCCGCGCGGCGCCGCGCGCGAGCTTCGCGAGCGCCGCGCGGTGATCGTCGCGGTGAAGGACGCGACCGGCGCGATCGGGCTCGGCGAGGCCGCGCCGCTGCCCGGGCTGTCGCGCGACACGATCGCGGACGCCGTCGCGGCGATGCGCGCGCTCGCGACGCTCGAGGTGGTGACGCCGGCGATCACCGACGCCCCGGCCGCGCGGTTCGCGATCGAGACCGCGCTCGCGGTGGTCGCGGCCCGGCCGAGCGCGCGCCGCGCTCGCCCGCTGCGCACCGCGATCGTGGTCGACGACGCCGATGGCGCGCGCGCCGCACGGAGCGGCTGCCTCAAGATCAAGCTCGGCGCCGGCGACGACGTCGCGCGGGTCGCGGCGATCGCGCGGGCCGCGCCGGATGCCGAGCTGCGGCTCGACGCCAACCGCGCGTGGCCGCCGCGCGAGGCCGCCGCACGGATCGCCGAGCTCGCCGCGGTCGCGCGGATCGCGTTCGTCGAGGAGCCATGTCGCGACGCGCACCGCCTACTCGACGCGCCGCTGGCCGCCCCGCTCGCGCTCGACGAGAGCCTCGGCGAGCTCGCGCCGGGCGAGCTGGCGCGCGCGCTGGCCTCGCCACAGCTCGCCGCGCTCGTGCTGAAGCCCACCCTGCTCGGCGGCGCCGCGCGCTGCCTCGAGCTCGCCGCCGCGGCGCGCGCCGCCGGCGTCGCGGCGATCGCGTCGCACGCGCTCGAGGGCCCGATCGGCTTCGCGGCGTGCGCCGAGCTCGCGCGCGCGATCGACGCGGATGTCGCGGTCGGGCTCGGCCACCACCCCGCGCTCGATGGCTGGCGCGACGCGAGGTGGCGATGAGCGCGCTCGCGGTCTCGGATGCGCCGGCCGATCGCGTCGCGATCGCGACCGCGCGCGAGGAGCTGACGTTCGGCGAGCTCGCGGCGCGCGCCGCGCGGGTCGACCTGCCGGCGGCGGTCATCGCCACGCCGAGCGTCGAGACCGTCGTCCACATCCTCGCCGCGCTCGAGCGCCGTCGGCCGCTCGCGCTGCTCCACCCGCGGACGCCGGCGGCCGAGCTCGCGCGCCAGAAGCACGCGATCGCGCACGCCGCGCTCGACGACGCCGCGCTCGTGCTGTTCACGTCGGGCTCGACCGGCGCCCCGCGCGGCGTCGCGATCGGCCGCGCCGCGCTCGAGGCCGCCGCGCGCGCGAGCGCGAGCTCGCCGGGCTGGCGCTACGGCGATCGCTGGCTGTGCTGCCTGCCGCTCGCGCACGCCGGCGGCGCGTCGATCGTCGTGCGCTGCCTCGCCGCGCGCATGCCGGTCGTGCTGCACGACGCCG
>DATJAE010000353.1:0-2936 GCA_035516595.1 Kofleriaceae bacterium
CGCGGCGCAGCGCGAGCACGTGCGGCGCCGAGCGCGCCTTGATCGCGCGCACCACGGCGTTCTGCGCGCGCTGCGCCGGCGCGGCGTCGCCGAGCCCGGCGATCTGCGCCTCGTAGCCGAGCACGCCGTGGAAGCGCAGCCCGGCGCGGCCGGCGATCGCGCGCGCGAGCGCGACCACGTCGTCGGCCGAGCGCAGCGGGCTGCGCCGCACGCCGAGGTGCGGGCCGCGGCCGAGCGGCCGGTACGACATGTCGACGTCGATCACGACCGGCACGGTGGCGCCGGCGCGCGCGGCGGCGGCGGCGAGCACCTCGACATGCTCCGCGGCGTCGATCGCGATCGCGGCGGTGGCGTGGCGGTTCGCGGCGGCGACCAGGTCGGCGTCGCGCAGCGTCGGATACGCGAGCAGGAGGTCGCGCGCGCCGCGCTCGGCGAGCCACGCGGTCTCGGCCGCGCTGTAGGTCATCAGCCCGATCGCGGTCTGGCCCGCGCGCTCGAGCACGTGATCGATCAGCTCGGGGCAGCGCAGCGACTTGGTCGCGACGCGCAGCCGCTTGCCCGCCGCGCGGATCGGGGCGACCAGGCGATCGACGTTGGCGTCGAGCGCGTCGAGATCGACCAGCGCCGCCGGCAGGCGCTCCCCGGCCAGGGCGCGGCGATACCGCTCGTACTGCTCGTCACCCGCCATCGCGCGGCGAGGATGACATCGCGCGGCGCCGGATGTAAGCATGCAGCGTGGCTCTCGACGTGGATCGCTCCGCCCTCGCGCTGGCCCGCGCGCTGATCCCGGGCAGCGCGCGCATCCCGGCCGCCGACGCGCGCTCGGTCCGGCGCGCCGGCGAGGTGGTCGGCGAGATCGCGCCCTGGCTGGCCAGGGCGTGGGCGGTGGCGCAGCGCACGCTCGACCTCGCCGCGATCGCGCGCACCGGGCGCCGGTTGTCGGCGCTCGATCCCGAGCACGCCGAGTCGGTCGTGCGCGCGTGGCAGCGCGATCCGCTGCTCCGCCAGCCGCTCAACGTGGTGTCGGTGGTCTACAAGATGGTTCACTTCGACCAGCCGCACGTGATGGCGGCGATGGGCGGGCGGCCCAACGTCGCCGGCAACCTCGATCGCCCGCGCTGGCTCGGCCAGATCCACCGGGCCGACGCGTGGGACGGCGGCGCGATCGACTGCGACGTCGTGGTGGTCGGCACCGGCGCGGGCGGCGCGGTGGTCGGCCGCGAGCTCGCCGAGCGCGGCCACGCGGTGGTGTTCGTCGAGGAGGGCGAGCACTACCGGCGCGACGCGTTCGACGGCAGCATCGTGCGCGCGCACCAGCGGTTCTATCGAGCGGCGGCCTCGGTCGGCAACGTCGTGATGCCGATCTTCATCGGCCGGCTGGTCGGCGGCTCGACCGCGATCAACGGCGGCACCTGCTTCCGCACGCCGCCGTGGATCCTCGATCGCTGGTGCGAGCAGCTCGCGACCGACGAGCTGTCGCGCGAGGCGATGCAGCCGCACTTCGAGCGGGTCGAGGCCGTGCTCGGCGTCGAGCCCGCCGCGCAGCGCGAGGTCGGCGCGATCGCGAGCGTGATCGCGCGCGGCTGCGACGCGCTCGGCTGGCGCCACTTCGCGATCCGGCGCAACGCGCGCGGCTGCACCGGCCTGGGGTTCTGCGACTTCGGCTGCGCCACCGACGCGCGGCGCAGCACCAACCTGTCGTACATCCCGCCCGCGCTCGAGGCCGGCGCGCTGCTGCTCACCGGGCTGCGCGTCGAGCGCGTGATCGTCGAGGCCGGCCGCGCGGTCGGCGTCGAGGGCGTGTCGCAGGGCGGCAAGCGCCACCAGGTGCGCGCGCGCGCGGTGGTGCTCGCGGGCGGCAGCGTGCCGACGCCGCTGCTCCTGCTGCGCCAGGGCCTCGCGAACGGCAGCGGCGAGGTCGGCAAGAACCTCACGCTGCATCCCTCGGCCAGCGTCGCCGGCGTGTTCGACGAGGACATCGATCCGCAGAACCACATCCCGCAGGGCTACGGTTGCGACCAGTTCCTGCGCGAGGGCCAGCTGATCACCGCGGCGCAGCCGACCGCGAACGTCGCCGCGCAGATCTTCCAGCTCGCCGGCCAGCGGCTGATGAACGTGCTCGACCAGCTCGATCACGTCGCGTCGATCGGGGTGTGCGCGCGCGACGCCAGCGCCAACGGCCGGGTGTGGCGCGACGTCGCCGGCCGGCCGGCGATCACCTACTCGATCACGCGCGAGGATCGCGATCGCCTGCACTCCGGGATGGTCCGCATGCTCGAGATCCTGCGCGCGGCCGGCGCGAGGCGGCTGTACGCGGGGCGGAGCTCGTGGCCCGAGCTCGCGCCGGACGAGCTCGCCGCGTATCGCGAGTCGCCGCCATCGCCGAGCGAGCTCGCGCTCGCCAGCTACCACCCGCTCGGCACGTGCCGGATGGGCAGGGATCGCAAGACCAGCGTGGTCGGGCTCGATCACCAGAGCCACGACGTGCCCGGCCTCTACATCACCGACGGCAGCACCGTGCCCGGCGCGCCGGGCGTCAACCCCCAGCTGACGATCATGGCGATGGCGACCCGCGCGGCCGGCTTCATCGCCGGCGCGCTGTAAGTGGGGATCTTCGACAAGCTGCTCGGGCGCGGCGACACGTCGATGATCGTGCAGCCCGGCACGATCGTGTTCCGGCGTAGGGAGCTCGCCGACCTGGTGACGCGCACGAAGCATCGACCGCGATCGGCTGGTCCCACCACAGCTCGGGATCGCCCATCGGGCCGCCGGTGGTGATAAGCACCTCGGCGAGCAGCTTGCCGCAGTGCTCGCAGCAGCCGGAGCGGATCTCCGCGCTCTCCGACGAGGGCGTCGCGCACGCGCAGGCGGGGCGACTGGACGAGGCCGAGCTGTGCTTCGCGCGCATCGTGTGGGACTGGCCGGGTTACCTCGCC
>DATJAE010000354.1:0-7393 GCA_035516595.1 Kofleriaceae bacterium
CCAGCGCATGACGCGCTGGTTGACCCCGCTGTTCCAGTCGGACTCGCGCGTGCTCGGCTGGCTGCGCGACTGGACGTTCCCGCTCGCCAACGCGATCGGCCCGCTGCGCCGCCACATGATCCGCACGATGGCCGGCGTCGCGCTCGGCTTCGGGCCCAGCCAGCTCGCGCTGCCCACGGGGGCGGCGTCGGCCGCCGGCGAGCCGATGTCCTGAGCCGCCCGCAGCGAGCCGGACGAGCGCGCCCGCGAGCTAGCGCACGGCGTCCCTGGCGATCACGGTCCAGTCGTGGTGGGCGAAGCCCTCCGCGATCACCGCGTCCATCCGCGCCGCGATCGCGGGGAGCAGCGCGAGCGGGACGCCGGCCGCGCCCGCCGCGTCGAGCATCAGCCCGGCGTCCTTGCGCGCCATCGCGAGCTCCCACGACGGATCCTCGTAGTCGCCGCTGGTCATCCGCGCGAGCCGCGCGCCGATCGCCATCGCCGGGTTGAACTGCTCGAACAGCTTCGCGGCGTCGCCCGCCGCCACGCCGAGCGCCTTGGCGAGCGCGAGCACGTCGGCGAGACCCGCGGTGAAGCACATGAGGAACGCGTTGCCGAGCAGCTTGAACGACGCGGCGGTCTCGGGGCGATCGCCGAGCTCGAGCAGCTTGCCGGTCATCGGCTGGAGCAGCGGACGCACGCGCTCGATGGTGGCGCGATCGCCGGAGATCATCATCAGGCCGGTCGCCTCACGCGCGTTCTGCGGGCCCATGAACACCGGCGCATGGACGTAGGTGACGCCGCGCTCGCGCCAGCGCGCGACCCGGTCGGCGGCGCCGCGCGGCGAGGTCGTGGTGTGATCGATGACGAGCGCGCCCGCAGCGAGCCCGGGCCGCGCCCGCTCGAGCACGTCGTCGACCGTCGCGTCGTCGCGCAGCGCGAGATGCACGCGCTCGGCGCCGCGCACCGCGGCTGCGGGATCCTCGCACGCGACCGCGCCATCGCGTTCGAGCGCGCGCGCCTTGTCGGGCGAGCGGTTCCACACCTGCACGGCGTGGCCGCGCTGACGCAGCGCGCGAACGAAGTTGCTTCCGAGCAGGCCGGTGCCGAGGAACGCGATCATCGTGGCCGGGATGATAACGTGACGGCGTCGCAAGGAGGATCGCGTGCAGGCAACGATGATGGATACCCCGCTCACGCTCGACTGGATCGCCGATCGCGCCGAGCGCTGGATGGGCGACGGCGAGATCGTCACGCGAAATCCGGATCGCACGCTGTCGCGCACGACCTGGGCCGCGGCGATCGGCCGGGCCCGCCGGCTCGCGCGCGGGCTGATCGCGGCGGGGATCGAGCGCGGCGATCGCGTGGCGACGCTGATGTGGAACCACGCGGCGCATCTCGAGGCCTACTTCGGCATCCCGCTCGCCGGCGCCACGCTGCACACGCTCAACCTCCGGCTGCATCCCGACGAGATCGCGTTCATCGCGAACGACGCCGGCGACCGCATGCTGATCGTCGATGACGTGCTGCTCCCGCTGTACGAGAAGATCGTCGCGTCGGGCGCGAAGTTCGAGCGCGTGCTGGTGGTCGGCGCGCATGGCGACCGCGAGAGCTACGAGCGCTTCCTCGAGCGCGCGCCGGCTAGCGGCGAGCTGCCGCAGCTCGCGGAACGCGACGCGCTCGGCGTGTGCTACACGAGCGGCACGACCGGCCGGCCCAAGGGCGTCGTGTACTCGCATCGCTCGACGCTGCTCCACTCGCTGGTCGCGACCATGCCGGACGCGCTGTGCGTCTCGCGCGCCGATTCGATCCTGCCGGTCGTGCCGATGTTCCACGTCAACGCGTGGGGCCTGCCGTTCATCGCGGCGATGGCCGGCGCGCGCCTGGTGTTCCCCGGGCCGCACCTCGATCCGACGAGCTTGCTCGAGCTGATGGAGGCCGAGCGCGTGACGATCGCGGCCGGCGTACCGACGATCTGGATCGGGATCCGCGACGTGCTCGATGCCGCGCCCGGCCGCTACAAGCTGCAGCCCGGGCTGCGCATGCTGGTCGGCGGCTCGGCCGCGCCCGAGCAGCTGATCCGCGACTTCGATCGCCACGGCATGCAGCTGTGCCACGCGTGGGGCATGACCGAGACCTCGCCGATCGGCACGGTGTCGCGCGTCCCGCCCGCGCTCGCCAACGCGCCGGCCGACGAGCAGTACCGGCTGCGCGCCAAGCAGGGCCGGCCGGTGCCGCTGGTCGAGCTGCGCGTGCGCAACGAGGCCGGCGACGTGCCGCCCGACGGCACCACCAGCGGCGAGGTGCTGGTGCGCGGTCCGTGGATCGCGAGCGCGTATCACGGCGGCCACGATCCCACGCGGTGGACCGCCGACGGGTTCTTTCGCACCGGCGACGTCGCGCGGATCGACGCGCACGGCTTCATCCAGCTCACCGATCGAGTCGCCGACCTGATCAAGTCGGGCGGCGAATGGATCGGCACGCAGGAGCTGGAGAACGCGCTGATGTGCCACCCATCGGTCAAGGAGGCGGCGGTGATCGGCGTGCCGCATCCGAGATGGATCGAGCGGCCGCTCGCGGTGGTCGTGCTGCGCGCCGGCGCGGCGTGCACGCCCGAGGACCTGCGCGGCTTCCTCGCGCCGCGCTTCGCGAAGTTCTGGCTGCCCGATGCGTTCGTGTTCGTCGACGCGATCCCGCGCACCTCGGCCGGGAAGTTCAAGAAGACCGAGCTGCGCGACACGTACCGCGCCTGGCAGTGGTGACCGCCTGTTCGTCGCGGATCCGTGCTACCCAGATCGCGTGAGCTCGCTGCGAGCCCTCGTGAAGCGCGCGATGTTCGACCGCGTGCCGGGCCTGTTGCGGCGTGGCTCGCGAGCGGCGCCGCGGGTCGCGCTGACGTTCGACGACGGCCCCGACGACATGACGCGGCGCTACCTCGACGCGCTCGACGAGCTCGGCGTCCCGGCAACATTCTTCGTGGTCGGCGATCACGCGGCCGCGCGCCCCGAGCTCGTCCGCGACTACCTGCGGCGCGGTCACCAGGTCGCGGGCCATGGCTACGACCACGCGCGGTTCACCACGCTGTCGCGCCGCGCGCTGCTCGATCAGTGCGCGCGCACCGACCAGGCGATCGGCGGCCAGCTCACCGGCCGGCCATGGGTCCGGCCGCCGCACGGCTCGCTCGACGCCGCCTCGCTGATCACGCTGCGAGCCGCCGGCTACGTCGTCGCGCTGTGGTCGGTCGACTCGCTCGACTACCGCGAGCACGACCCCGACAAGCTGGCATCGCATTGCGTCGGCGCGGCGTCGGCGGGCGACGTGCTGCTGTTCCACGAGGGCCAGGCGTGGACGCTCGACGCGCTGCCGAAGATCGTCGCGGCGCTGCGCGGCGCCGGCCTCGAGTGCGTGACCATGCAGGACCTGTTCGCGAGCTAGCCCGGCTTGCGGCCGACGAAGTCGATGCTGGTGATCGCGAGCTGCTCGCGCGAGTAGCGCGCCGCGAGCGCCGGATCGACGCGGATGTTCGCGAGCTGGGCGAGCCGCTCGGGGCTGGCGCGCGAGGTGTCGACCTCGATCGCGAAGCCGGCACGCACCGCCATCCGGGTGAAGTCGGCCGCGCGCAGCCGGTTCTGGTAGAGGAACTCGTTGTTCCACTTGCGCCACGCGGTGTCGGAGAACTGCAGGTAGTGCAGCTGGTCGATCGAGCGATCGGCGTACGCGTAATGGTCGCCGCAGTTGACCGAGTGGAACACGATGCCACCGGGCCGGAGGATCCGCATCGCCTCGGCAAAGCACGCCTCGATCACCGGGCCCGGCACGTGCTCGAGCACGCTGTTCGAGAACACGACATCGACCGAAGCCGCGGGCAGGCCGGTGCGCGCCGCGTCGGCGGGCGCGCGGTAGTCGATCACCCCGCCGGTCGCGCGCTCGAGCGGCTCGCCGCGGGCGAGCGCGGCCGCGAGCTCGGCCTGCTCGGCCGCGACCGCATCGGGATCGCGGCCGGACTCGCGCGCGATCAGCGGGACGTGGCTCTCGAGCCGGTCCGCGAGCTGCGCGGTCATGTCGGTCTTGAGGTGGCGGGTGAGATCGAGCGTGTGGACGCGCGCGGCGCCGGCGAGGTACAGGCACAGCGGGAACGTCGGGTACCAGCCGGTGCCGATCTCGAGCAGGGTCGCGCCGCGCGGCGGCATGCCGACCGCACGCAGGTGGCCCATCATCAGCCGCCAGTCGTCGACCTTGATGTCGCACTCGCGGCTGAAATCGGCGAGGCCGCCGCCGCGGCGCTGCAGCATGTAGTGCAGACGGCCACCGCCGGGCACGTAGCCGAGCACCTTCTGGATCGCGCCCTTGATGCGCCAGTCCATGCGGACGGCAGCTATATCAAGCTGCGAGCCGCGCTGCCAGCCACCGCGCGAGCGCGGGGTACATCTCGCGCGCCGCGCGGCTGCCGACCACCGCGCCGACGTGGCCGCCGGGCACCTCGAGCGCCGCGGTGTCGCGCGTGCCGACGTGGTCGAGCAGCGCGGTCGCGGCGCGCGGCGGGCAGATCGCGTCGCGGCTCGCGGTGATCGCGAGCGTCGGGCAGGTGATCGCCGCGAGCTCGACCGCGCGGCCGGCGACGCGATGGGTGCCGGCGACCAGCGCGTTGCCCTGATAGAGCTCGGCGATGTAGCGCCGGTAGGCCTCGCCGGGGAACGCGATGTTGTCGCTCGCCCACGCGTCGAGCGCGAGCAGCGCGGCGCGCGCGGCCGGATCGGTCAGGAGCTCCGGCCACGACATCGCCTTCGCGAGGTCGAGCGTCGGGCGCAGCGCGACGAAGCCTGCCTGCATCTGCGCGGGCGCGACGTTGCCGGCGTCGGCGATCGCGTCGGCGTCGAACCAGCGCGGATCGACCATCGTGCGCAGCATGCCGGCGTCGCGGAAATCGATCGGTGAGGCCAGCGTGACCAGCGCGGCGAGCTCGGGATCGAGCGCCGCATGGATCGCGGCGAGCGTGCCGCCCATGCAGTAGCCGAGCACGCCGAGCCGCGCCGCGCCGGTCTCGCGCCGCACCCGGCGCAGCGCGCGCGCGAGCCGGGCGAGCACCGCGTCCCAGTCGAGGTAGCGGTCCTCGTCCTCGGGCGCGCCCCAGTCAAGGCACCACACGTCGAACCCGGCGCCGACCAGCGCCTCGACAAGCGATGCCCCCGCCCGGAGATCGAGCACGTACCACCGGTTGATCAGCGACGGCACGAGCACGAGCGGCACGCGCCCCGCCGCCGGCGCGCCGCGGAAACGATACAGCCGCGCACCGCCTTCGAGCGCGAGCTCGTCGCGCGGCGTGGGCGCGAGCGGCGGCGGCCCGGGTAGCGGCGCGCCGAAGGCCCTCGCCCACGCCTCGGCGACCGCGCGCGGCCAGGCGGCGAGCGCGTCGCTCACGCGCCGAATCCGACGCCGACCTTGCGCGCGGTCTCGATGCCGAGCTCGCGAGCGCGCGCCGACAGCTGCGCGGCGTAGACGAGCGCCTCCTGGGCGAGCTGCGCCCAGCTGTCGATCGCGGCGCGCGCGCGCGCCATCATCTGGGCCTCGAGCGCGGCGTACTCGTCGTTGAACGCCTTCGCGCGGGCCTGCGCGTCTCCCATCATCTTGTGGAACGTCTGCTGGTACGCGGCCCACGCCGCGGCGGGATCGAACGCGCTGAACGGGTCGGGCGCGGCCTCGGGTCGGGCGCTGCTCGGATTCGGGGTCTCGGTCTTCGACATGAGGTTCTCCTTCGCGGCCCACCCTAAGGTCGGGGGCGTGCGCTGTCAACGTCGTTTTGCTGCATCGCAACAATTTTTCTTCGACGAAGCATCGCAATTTGTGTTGCATTGCGGTGGCAGGGTCGGCTAGAGGATCCGGCCATGACGACCAAGGCTTGGTGGCGAGAGCCGACCCGCGCGCAATGGATGTCGTTCCTGGCGGCCTGGCTGGGCTGGGTGCTCGATGCGTTCGACTTCACGATCTACCTGCTCGTGATGAAGGACATCGCGGCCGAGACCCACGTCGGCATCACCGCGGTGTCGGGCTCGATCACGCTGACCCTGCTGGTCCGGCTCGCGGGCGGCGCGTGCTCCGGCTGGATGGCCGATCGCTGGGGCCGCAAGCTACCGCTGATGCTGTCGCTGCTGTGGTTCGCGGCGTTCGACTCCGCGATCTACTTCGCGGCCACGTTCCAGGCGATCCTGATCCTGCGCACGCTGTTCGGCTTCGGCATGGGCGCCGAGTGGGCGGCGGGCACGGCGATGGCGATGGAGAGCTGGCCGGCGAACAGCCGCAAGGTCGCCTCCGGCCTGCTCCAGGCGGGCTGGCCGGTCGGCTTCCTGCTCGCGGCGCTGGTCGCATACTTCGTGGTGCCCGCGCTCGGCTGGCGCGCGATGTTCCTGATCGCGGCGGTGCCCGCGCTGCTCGTCGTGCCGATCCGCATGCTCGTCCCCGAGCAGCCGTCGTGGCCGAACCAGCCGCGCACGGTCCGCGCCTCGGCGCTGCGCGAGCTCGCCGCGCCCGGCGTGCTGCGCATGATCGTGCTCGGCTCGCTGGTCATGGCGCTCGGCTTCATCGTCTATTACGGCCTGACCTCGCAGTACGCGCTGATGCTCGCGACCGAGCTCCACCTCGGCGGCCAGAGCGCGTTCCTGCACGTGATCGCGTTCAACATCGGCATGCTGGTCGGCGTGATCCTCGCCGGCATCGTCGCGAACCGATGGGGCGTGATCGTCGCGCTGGTCGCGCCCGCGCTGCTCATGGTGCCGGCGATCCCGCTGTTCGTCGGCGCCGTGCCCGGCCTGCTCGGAGTCGGCGCGTTCCTCGGCGGCCTGCTCGGCGTCGGCTACTCCGGCGTGACGCCGGTGCTCACGACGGGCCTGTTCCCCGAGCACGTCCGCGCGCGCGCGATCGGCATCGTCTATCACGTCGGCGCGCTGGTCGCGGCGTTCGTGCCGACCCTGATCGCGTGGCTCGCGACCACCGGCGGGCTGAAGCTGTCCTCGGCGATCGCGCTGGTGTGCGCGGTCGGCCTGGTCGCGATGTCGCTCGCGGTGCTCGTGCTGCGCCGCGAGATCGTCCCGCCCGAGCTGGCCGCGCCCGGCGAGCGGCCGCGCTACACGCCGGTGCCGTCACCGGCGCGCGGTTCGGCGCCGGCGCTGACTGGCGCCGCGCCGCGCGAGCGCGGCGTCGAGCTCCGCGGCTGACAGGCAGCGCGCGAGCAGGCGGGCGAGCTGGCTCGGCGTCGTCGCCGCGACCAGCTCGCCCAGCCCGGCGAGGAGCGCGTCGGCCGCGCGGCCGACCGCCAGCTTGCCCGCGGTGCGCACGTGGACCGCGTGCACCTCGTCGACGAGGCGGTACGGGATGCCGTCCTTGCCGAGGTAGGGCGCGCCGGTCTTCGGCACGTCGGTCG
>DATJAE010000355.1:0-34764 GCA_035516595.1 Kofleriaceae bacterium
CCGGTAGCGCCCGTCGGGCATCGGCTCGAGCGCGCTCGGCGCGCGCTGGTACGCGTCGTCGAGCGGATCGCCCGGCGCGGGGACGACGACCAGCCGCGACGCCTCGAACGTCACCGCGTAGTCGCGCAGGAACGAGCCGCCGATCAGCGCGTCGATCTGCACGCCGGTCTCGCGCGACACGCCGTCCATGAACGCGTCCATCGTCGCGGTGGCCTCGACCGGGACGTCGAGCGAGCGCGCGGCGCCGAGCTCGACCGAGCGCGCGCGCGCGATCGTGCCGGTGCTCGGCCCGAGCCCGCTCGTCGTGCGGGTCGCGAGCGATGGCCGGCCATCGCCGAGCAGCGCGGCCATCCGGCGCCGGCGCACGATCACCGCGCTGCTGCCGGTGTCGACCAGCGCGTGGACGCGCTCGCCCTCGATCGTCGCATCGACCACGAAGCGGCTGCCGGCGAGCAGCCGCGCCGGGACGACGTCGCCGCGCGGATCGGGGCCACCGAGCCTGACCTGGCGCGCGCGGTAGTCGAGCGTGACCCGCGGCGCGAGCGCGACCAGCGGGATCGCCGCCGCCGGCAGCGCGCGGCACGCCGCGCCGCAGATCGGCAAGCGCTGGATGCGACCGCGCACCTGCACCGGCCCGACCATCGCCGCGCCGGCCACCGCCCCGAAGGCACCCGGATCGAGCGCCAGCCACGGCGCGCCGCTGTCGATCACGCCGTCGTGCACCTGACCCGCGACCCGCAGCTCGACCGCGAGCGTGTCGCGAAACGGCCGCGCGGGCAGCGTGACCGGGGGCGCGGCGCATGCGACGAGCGCGATCGGGAGCGCGACGCGAGCCACGATCATCGACACGCGAGCGGCGTCGCGTGGGAACCGTACCGTCGGCCACCGGATCCAACGCCCGAGCGCACGGCGGCGCGGCCGAGCAGCTGCTGATCGCGACGACCTGGCCTACTCCTTGCCCGCCGCCACGCCGCGCAGGTCGAGCAGGGTCTGCGCGCCGCCGCCGCCCATCATGACGAGCTTGGCGTTCGGCGAGTGCGCGAGCGCCTTGGTGGCGTCGATCTCCTGCAGCTTCAGCACGCCGGGCGTGAGGAAGCCCGCGACCGCTTTCTCGTAGTCGGCGGTGGCCTTCCCGTCGAGCCGCTTGGCGTCGGCGGCCGCCTGCGCCGCGATCCGGGTGGCGTCGGCGGCGGCCTGGGCCTGGGTCTTCTCGGTCAGGGCCTGCGCGTCGGCCTCGATCCTCTGGCGCTCGACCTCGGCGCGGGCCTGCATCAGCTTCTGCTGGTCCTCGGCGTCCTGCTTGGCGAGCACGAACTTCATCTGCAGCGCCTCCTGCTCGGCGGCGAGCTTGTCGGTGATCTTCTGCTGGATCTGCTCCGGCAGACCGACGTTGCGCACGAGCACGGCCTCGAGCTGGACGTGCCGGCCGCGGATCGCCGCCTCGATGCCCTCCCGGATCTGGCGCTCGATCAGCTCGCGCTGGGTCGAGTAGATCTCCTCCGGCTTGAACCGACCGACCACGCGCCGGGCCTGCGAGCGCAGGGTCGGGCCGATCAGCACGGAGTAATAGTCCGGCCCGAGCTCGCGATCGAGTGCGACCGCCTCCTCCGGGATCACGTGGTAGCGGATCGAGGTGTCGAGCGTGATGCCGAGCCCGTCGGCGGACTGCACGTCGAGCCGCTCCTCGCGCTCCTGCGAGCGCACGCTGTAGGTCGTCGCGTGGTCGAACATGCCGATCCGCCAGTCGCCCGGCGGCACGGGCTTGGGATCGACGCCGTCCGGCGTCTTGATCACGCCGACCTCGCCCGAACCGATGTGGGCGTACGAGCACGCGCTCGACACGACGATCGCAGCCAGCAGGTATCGCGTTGCCATGAGTCCTCCTTGTCAGCCGCCGAACCCGGCGGAGATCCCGAACGTGACGGTGGGAATGTGATGCACGCCGCCGAGATCGACGATCCAGTCGCGCGCGGCGAGATCGAAGGCGAGGTGACGCGCGACCAGCAGCGACACGCCGATCCCGACGCCCGCGCCGGCCTCGACGCTCGAGCCGTGAAACGTCGGCCCGACCATCGCTTCGGCGAACGGCATCGGAACGATCGGGACGGAGTAGCGAACGCCCGCCGAGACCGCGCCGATCGCGTGGTCGTCGGGCGCCTCGACGCCGAGCCGGTCGTAGCGCACCTGGACGGCCAGGCCCGTCGCGAGCTGGTAGCCCGCGCGGGCGCCGAAGCACCAGTGGTTGTCGCGCGGCGGCGAGCTCTCGCGCGCGTCGACGTCCGACATGCCGACGAGCCACGCCCAGCCGGTGTCGGCGCCGAGGAACCAGCCGTGCGGCGCGCGCCCGCCGTGGCCGTGGCCACCGCCGAACGCGCCGATCAGCACCGGATGGAAGCGCGCGAGCGGGGCGGACTGCGCGTGCGCCGCGCGCGACGCGACGATCGCGGTCACGACGACGAGCACACACGCGAGCGTTCGGTGCATGGGGACCTCGACGGTTTGCTCCTGCTCCAGCAAGAGGCTTGCCGTCGGCAACCGGCGCAAAACTCGCACCCTCGGTGCGTCGCGCACGCGGAGGATCTCCGGGTCGCCGGGAAAATCGCCCGGTCAGGCGTCGCCGCCGGTGGCCGCGAGCACGCGCGCGAGCAGATCGCGCGCCGACATCCGCACGAGCTGGACGAGCGGCACGCCGGCGCGCTCGCACGCCGCGGCGGCGAACGCATCGGCCTCGAGGCTCCCCATCCAGATCACGCAGGCGTAGCGCCGGGCGGCGAGCTCGCCGGCGAGCGCGCTCGGATCGCGTACCGCCGTGGCGCGGACCGCATGCACCGCGAGGTATTTCACGACCAGCTCCGCGAGCCGCCGGTCGGGCTCGACGATCACGACCGCCAGCTCATCCGGTTCCATGCGCCCCGCGCTCGCGCGGCAGCGTGAACTGGAAGCACGCGCCGTGCTCCGGCTGCGACTCGACCCAGATCCGGCCGCGATGCGCCTCGACCAGGCGCTTGCAGATGTACAGCCCCAGCCCGAGGCCGCGCGAGCCGGCGGCGCGCGGCCCCCGCCAGTAGCGATCGAACACGTGCGGCGCCTCCTCGGGATCGAGCCCGGGCCCGCTGTCCTCGACCGCGACGGTGATCGCGTCGTCGCCGGGATCCGCGCGCAGCGTGACGCTGCCGCCGCGCGGTGTGAACTTGAGCGCGTTTCCGACCAGGTTCGCCACCACCTGCGCGACGCGCTCGCGGTCGGCCAGCGCGCACGCGGGCCCGAGCGGCGGTTCGCAGCGCACCGCGATCGCGTGCGTGGCCGCGGCGCTGGCGAACTGGTCCGCGACGTCGCGCAACAGCTGGCCGACGTCGCAGCTGCACAGCGCGAGCTGCAGGTCGCCGGCTTCGAGCTGCGCGGTATCGACGATCTGCTCCACCAGGTGGGTCATGCGCTCGGCGGCGAACCGCAGGATGTCGACATGCCGCCGCGACTCGCCGTCGCTCTGCCGGTCGGCGAGCAGCTCGGCCGCCGTCACGATCGCGCCGAGCGGGCTGCGCAGGTCGTGCGACACGATCGCGAGCATCTCCTCGCGCGCGGCGGCCGAGCGCCGGGCCTCCGCCATCGCGTCGCGCTCGGCGGTGTGCTGGCGGAGCAGCCGCCGGATCACCAGGCCCGCGAGCACCGCCGACAGCACGAGGCCGATGCCGCCGACCAGCCCGACGACGAGCCCCGCCCTGCCCGCGCGCTCGTGCGCGGCCGCGAGCGCGCGCTCGAACGAAGCCTGCTCGCGGCGGACGAGTGCCCGCACGTGATCGTGCAGCGCCGCGCGCGCGCCACCGTCGTGCACGGCCGCGCGAATCGCGACGAGGTCGCTCGCGCTCGCCTCGGACAGCACCGCGTCGCGCAGCACGTCGACCCGCGCCGCGAGCTCGCTCGCGGCGTCGGCCGGCCGCTCGTCGCTCATCCGATCGGCGGCGGCGCGCACCCGCTCGATCGCGACCAGCTGATCGCCGTACTGGCGCGCGAGCCGGGTCTCGTCGTCCGCGCTGGCGCGCAGCGCTCCGATCGCGAGCCAGGTCGCGATCGCGGCGAATCCGATCGAGGTCGAGAACCCCGCGAGCAGCTGGCGCCGGAACGGCACGGGCCATGCCGCAGCACGTCGCGTGCCGCGGCCAACTCCGGCAAACTCGTGTCGCTCCCGCCGCGGACCGGGAGATCCTCCCTGCTCACTGGGAAAGATTCCGCTCCACGAGACTCGGCCGGGTCCGCCGCACGAGCGCCAGGAAGATCACCGGGACCAGGAACAGCGACAGCAAGGTCGACGAGGTCAGGCCGCCGACCACGGCGAGCGCGAGCGGCTGGTTGGCCGCCGCGCCGCGATCGAGCGCGAACGCGGTCGGGATCAGGCCGATCACGGTCGCGAGGCTGGTCATCGCGATCGGCACGAACCGCGTGCGTGCGGCGTCGAGGATCGCGTCCATCGGCGTCATGCCCTCGTCGAGCCGCACCCGCGCGTGATCGACCAGCAGGATGCCGTTGGACACCGCGATGCCGACGACCATCAGGATGCCCATCAGCGCGGTGACCGAGAAGCCCTGCCCGCCGGCCATCAGCGCGATCACGATCCCGATCAACGTGCACGGGATCGTGAACAGCATGATGAACGGCATCTTCAGGCTCTTGAACTGCGACGCCATGATCATGAACACGACCATCACGGCGAGCCCGACCGCGAGGCCGAGGCCGGAGAACGTCGTGCGCATCAGGTCGACCTGGCCGACGAAGTGGACCTTGACGCCCGCCGTGCGCGGATCCTTCGCGAGCCTGTCTTCGAGCTCGGCGGCGGCGGTGCCGATGTCGCGGCGCTCGACCTGCATCAGCACGTGCGCCGCGCGCTGCAGCTGGTTGCGCTCGATCGCGATCGGCCCGGTCGAGCGCATGACCGCGCTGTACTGGCCGAGCGTGACCGCCGCGGAGTTCTGCTTGTCGACCTTGACCGGCGCGCCGGACAGCGTGCCCGGCGTGTCGAGCTTGCTCGGATCGTAGCCGGTGACGACGTAGTACGACTGGCCGTTGACCGAGTCGACCCACACGCTCGGCGTGTTGATGTTGCCCATCGTCGAGTCGAGCGTGGTCTGCGCGGTGTCGCGCGCGGTCACGCCGACCATGCCGGCCTCCTCGCGGTCGGTGTTGACGCGGACCTCGGGATACTCCATCTGCAGCGTCGGGTAGACGTCGCGGATCCCGGGGACGGTCCGCGCGACGTCGGCGACCGCCTTCATCTGCGCATACAGCTGCTCGAGGTTGTCGCTGCGGATCTCGACCGCGATCGGCGCGAGGTAGCCGTTGGAGAACACGCTCGCGACCAGGCCGCCCGGCCACTGCAGGAACTCGACGCCGGGATACTTCTTGTCGAGGATGTGACGGATCTCGACGGCGAGCTCGTCCTGCGTGAAGCTGCGCTCCTCGGGATCGGGCAGCGCGAGCCGGATGAAGCCCATGTGCGGGCCCCAGTTCGGGCTGGTCATCGCGGCGCGCGCGTTGAGCGGCGAGCCCACGTTGGTCAGCACCAGGTTGACCGCGCCCTTGGGCAGCTGCTCGCGCAGGGTCTCGCCCATCTCGGCGATCTGCTTCGCCGAGTCCTCGAGCGAGGTGCCCGGGGCGGTGCGCACGTAGATGCGCTCCATCGACTCGTCGATCGGCGGGAAGAACTGGCTCGGCAGCCGCGTCGCGACCCACACGCTCGCCGACACCAGGATCCCCGCGCTCGCCAGCACCAGCCAGCCGTGCGGGATCAGCTTCTCGAGCGCGCGCGCGTAGCCCTGCGCCGTGCCCTCGATGAACCGCTCCATGGTCCTGGCGATCCGGCCGGGCTCGTCGTGCCCGAGCAGGTAGCGGCACATCACCGGCGTCACCGCGATCGAGACGAAGTACGACGCGGCCATCGCGACCGCGACCGTGATCGCGAGCGGCACGAACAGGCGCTGGGCCAGGCCGGCGAACAGCAGCACCGGCAACAGCACCGCCATCGTGGTGAGCGTCGATGCGAGCACCGGCAGCACCACCGCCCTGGTGCCGTGCAGCGCTGCGTCGCGCGCGCTCATGCCGCGCTTGCGGTGGCGGTGGATCGACTCGAGCACGACGACCGCGTCGTCGACCAGGCGGCCCATCACCAGGGTCAGCCCGCCGAGCGTGAACGCGTTGAGCGTCTCGCCGTGCCAGTACAGCACGAGCAGCGTGATCGCGAACGACAGCGGGATCGCGAGCGACACCACGAGCGTGCCGCGGAAGCTCTGCAGGAACACCAGGATGACGAGCGCCACCAGCACGAGCGCCTGCACGACCTCCTTCTTGAGGCCGTGATAGGTCGAGCGCACGAACGTCGACTGGTCGAAGATCGGCTCGACGTGCAGGCCGGGCGGCAGATTCTCGAGGTGCGCGATCTTGTCCTTGACCTGATCGACGATCTCGATCGTGTTGCCGCCGGGGACGCGCAGCACGTTGAGGTACACCGCGTCCTTGCCGTTGATCGAGACGACCTGGGTCGGCGGCGACGCGCCGTCCTCGACCCGCGCGACGTCCTTGATCCGCACCGCGGCGTCGCCGTCGCGCTTGATGATCGCATCGCCGATGTCCTCGACCCGCTTGGCGACCGCGTTGGTGTAGACGATCGCGTCGAACTTCTTGTTGATCAGCTCGCCCGACGGCAGCAGCGCGTTCGAGTCGTGCACCGCGTCGGCGACCTGCTTGGACGTGATGCCGCGCGCCTGCGCCTTCACCGGATCGACGATCACGTTGATCTGGCGCTGCCGGCCGCCGTTGACCGAGGCGCTCGCGACGCCGGAGATGCCCTCGAGCAGCGGCTCGATCTCGTTCATCGCGTAGTCGTAGAGCTGCGGGCCGGACATGCCGCCGCCGTAGACCGCGACCTGCACGACCGGCGCGTTGGACGGATCGTACTGCAGGACGAACGGCGGCAGGATGCCGAGCGACTTCGGCACGGCCGACATCGCGAACTGGACCTGCTGCTGCACCAGGGTCTGCGCGCCGTTGAGATCGGTGCCCCACTTCAGCCACACGTAGACGATCGACAGGTTGTTGCGCGACACGCTCTCGACGTGCTCGACGCCCGGCGTCGCGCTGACGTACTTCTCGAACCGCCAGTTGAGCGTCTTCTCGACGTCCTTGGCGCCCAGGCCGGGCGCGAGCGTGCCGACCACCAGCACCGGCGGCGTCAGCTCGGGGAACGTGTCGACCGGCATGCGCGGCGTGACCACCGCGGCGAACACGACGAAGCCGATGCACGCCATCGCCACCGCGATGGGGTTGCGGAGCGACAGCTCGGTCATTGCTTGACGACCTCGTCGGGCGACCACTTGTCGACGGTCGCGGCGATCGCGTCGCCGTCGGACAGCACGGTGCGGCCCGCGGTGACGATCTGCGTGCCCGCGGCCAGGCCGGTCGGATCGAGGTAGAGCGAGCCGCCGTGCTCGCCGACGACCTTGACGATCGCGAGGTGCGCGGTGGTCGCGCCCTGCCCCGTGACGACGAACACCGACGCCTTCTCGCCGTGCACCGAGGCGGCCGACAGCGGGACCGCGGTCGCCGGCTGCGGCGTGCCGACGTCGAGCGTGACCTCGGCGGTCGTCCACACCGGGATCGAGCGGTCGGTATCGTCGACGTCGATCTCGACGTGCGCCGTGCGCGTCATGCGATCGGCCGACGGAGCGCGCCGCGAGACCTTCGCGACCAGATCGCGCCCGGTCGACAGCAGGTGCAGGCGCACCGGCGTCTCCGGTGCGACCGCGCCGAAGTCCTCCTCGGGAACATCGACCACGATCCGCACGAGGTGGCGATCGATCACCGTGGCGATCGCGGAGCCGGGCCGCACGAACGCCCCCGGATCGATCGCGCGCTCGGCGACCTCGCCGTCGAACGGCGCCTTGAGCACGCAGTCGTTGACCTCGAGCGAGGCGTTCGCCATCTGCGCGCGCAGCCCGGCGAGCTGGGCCTGCTTGCTCGCGGCGTCGGCCTGCTTGAGCTCGGCCTCGTCCTGCGACACGTAGTTGCCCGCGAGCAGCTGCGACACGCGCGCCGACTCGTGCGCGGCCGCGGTGCTCATCGCGTCGACCGCGCGCGCCTCGGCCTCGACCTGGCGCGACACGGTGGACGCGTTGCGGCAGTCGAGCGTCGCGACCACGTCGCCGCGCTTGACCACCGCACCCGGCCGCACCAGCACGGTGTCGACGTACGCCGACACCAGCTGCGGGCCGACCCTGGCCTCGACCCACGGCTCGATCGTGCCGACGTAGCGCCGGGTCGGCTGGAACGGCGCCGCGGCCGCCGCGATCGCGCCGACGCGCTTGGCGTGCTCGGCGAGCGCCTCGTGGTTGCTGCGCGCCGTGTTGCGGGCGTAGAGCAGCGCGCCGACCGCGAGCACCCCGCCGACCGCGCCGAGCAGGATCATCGTTGGCCAACCGAATCGGACCTTCATGGCACGACCTCCGCCGCCGCGCGGGCGACCCGGGCCCGCGCGCGCGACAACTGGAATTGACCGATCGCGAGCTGGATCTCCGCGTCGGTCAGCAGCGCCTCGGAGTCGGTGAGCTCGATGATCGTGCCGAGCCCGCCGCGGAACCGCGCGTCCGCCTGCGCCTGGTTCGCGCGGGCCGCGTCGACCGCGCGCTGCAGCGCCGGCAGCGCACTCTGCGCGACGTCGAGGTCGACGTAGGCCTGCGCGCCGATCCCGCGCAGCTTCTCGCGCTGGGCGTCGAGCTCGGCGGCACGCACGTGCTCGAGCCGGCGCGACGTCTCGGCCTGCACGTTCACCACGCGATCGAACAGCGGCCAGCTCACCACGACCATCGCGTCCCAGTTCGGGACATCGGGCACGAAGCCGTCGCCCGCGGGCGTCGACTGGCCGCCGGTGGCGGCGGCACCGCCCGCGCGCCCGGTCAAGCCCGCCGACAGCGACAGATCCGGCAACAGCTCGCGCACGATCGAGTCGGTCACCGCGCGCTGGCCGTCGAGCGTGTCGAACGCGGCGCGCAGCGACGGGTCGCGGCGATCGAGCTCCCTGGCGAGCACGTCGAGCGGCGGCGCGGCCGGATACGTGACGTCGTCGGCGCCGCTGTCGATCGCCGCGTCGGGCGCGCCGATCGCCGCGGCGAGCACGGCCTGCGCGGTGGTGAGCGCGCCCTGTGCGCGCACGCGATCGACCTCGAACCGCGCGAGATCGGCCTCGGCGCGGGTGAGATCGATCGGGGCCCGGAGCTTGGCGTCGACCCCGGCCTTCGCGAAGTCGCGGTGCGCGGTCGCGCGCGCGACCGCGGCCTCGGAGGCCTGCAGGACCGCGTGCGCGCCGGCGACCGCATAGAAGCTCTCCTCGACGTAGAGCGTGAGATCGAGGTCGGCGAGCTGCGCGTCCTCCGCGGTGGCGCGGGCGAACAGATCGAGCGCGCGAGCCTGCGCCGAGAGCCGGCCAAAATCGTAGAGCTCCTGATGCACGCCGACGCCGGCGAGGCTCGACGCCTCCGGCGACCACGACGGCGTCGCGTTGGCCTGCGTGCCGCCGATCCGCGGGATGTCGAAGCCGAGCGGACCGCCGTACGAGGTGGTCGTGTTGTTGCTGGTGCCGATCCCGAGCTCGGCGCCGGCGACGATCAGCGGCCGCCACGCCGCGCTCGGCAGCTGCGCCTCCTCGACCGCGACCGCGACGCGCGCGCGCGCCGCGGCAAGCGACGGCTGGTGAACGCGCGCGTACGCGATCGCCTCGTGCAACGACATCGCACGGGCGGCCGGCTGGGCGCTCGCGACCGACGCGATGCACACACCCAGCGAGACAACAGCTACACGCACGCGCGGCGTAGCAAGCACGCGACGTGCCGGGGCTAACGTTCCATAACGCATGCGCCGAGCTTGCCGCGGTCGGGAAACTTTCCCCCGCGCATCGGGAGAAATTCCGGGTGTTCCCGACGCGTCCTCACGGAAAACCCGGGACATCGCTGCTGGCGCGTCTCTTGCCACGCGGCAACGAGGTGCTCCTGCCAGGAGGACCGGCCATGGCTGAACGCTCGCGGATCCTCGTCGTCGACGACAAGCTCGCACTCGCCGAGACGCTCGCCGATGGCTTGCTCGATCGCGGCTACGCGGCGCGCGCGACCGGCTCGAGCCGCGAGGCGCTCGAGGCCGTGACCCGCGGCGAGCTCGACCTGCTCGTCACCGATCTGCGGATGCCCGGGATCGACGGCCTCGCGCTGGTCGAGGCCTCGCGCGCTCCGGCGCTCGACATCCCGGTGATCGTGATGACCGCGTACGGCGCGATCGACTCCGCGGTCGAGTCGATCCGGCGCGGCGCGTATCACTACCTGACCAAGCCGTTCAAGCTCGACGAGCTGGTCGTGTTCCTCGAGCGCGCGCTCGCCGAGCGCACGCTGCGCCGCGAGGCCGCCGCGCTGCGCGAAGCGGTGCGCGAGCAGTTCTCGATCGCGGGCCTCGTCGGCGCGAGCCCGGCGATGCAGCGCGTGCTCGCGGTGGTGGCGCGGGTCGCGCGGACCGACGCGCCGATGCTGATCACCGGCGAGACCGGCAGCGGCAAGGGTGCGATCGCCCGCGCGATCCACGGCGAGAGCCCGCGCGCCCGCGGGCCGTTCGTCGTCGTGAACTGCGCCGCCCTGCCCGAGCCGCTGCTCGAGAGCGAGCTGTTCGGTCACGTCAAGGGCGCGTTCACCGGCGCGACCGCGGATCGGCCCGGGCTGTTCGCCGAGGCGGAGGGCGGCACGCTGCTGCTCGACGAGATCGGCGAGATGTCGGCGGCGCTGCAGGCCAAGCTGCTGCACGTGCTCGAGTCGCGCCGGATCCGCCCGGTCGGCACGTCCGGCGAGCGCGCGATCGACGTGCGCGTGCTGGCCGCCACGCATCGCGACCTGCGGCGGCGCATCCACGACGGCAGCTTCCGCGAAGATCTGCTGTACCGGCTCGACGTCGTGACGATCGAAGTGCCGCCGCTGCGCGAGCGCGCGTCCGACATCCCGCGGCTGGTCGATCGCTTCCTCGGCGAGGCGCGCGGGCGCCATCCCGGCTCGTCGGTGATCGGCGTGACGCGCGACACGCTGAAGCGGCTGTGCGAGTATCCGTGGCCCGGCAACGTGCGCGAGCTCGCGCACGTGGTCGAGCGCTGCGTGCTGCTCGCCGACGGCCAGGAGGCGACGCCTCAGGACCTGCCGCCGCACGTGCGCGAGCAGCGGCACGACGCCGTGCCGGTGGTCGGCGGCGAGATCATGGCAATGCGCGACGTGCAGCGCCGCTACGCGCGCTGGGCGTTCGAGCAGCTCGGCGGCCAGAAGTCGCGCACCGCCGACCGGCTGGACGTCGACATCAAGACGCTCAACCGCTGGCTCGCGCTCGAGGACGAGAACTGATCACACGAGGTGGACGAGCAGCACCGGGCACGGCGCGTGGCGCAGCACCTGCTCGGCGACGCTGCCCATCACCCAGCGCGACAGCCCCGAGCGCCCGTGCGTGCCCATCACGATCAGATCGAACTTGCCCTGCCGGGCGTGCGCGACGATCGCGCGGTACGCCGGCGAGCCGCGCTCGAGCACGGTGTCGACCGGCGCGACCCCGCTGGCGCGGCTGATCGCGATCGCGCGCTCGAGGACCTCGCCTCCGGCCGCGCGCTCGGCCGCGAGCTCGCCGCTCACCGTGGCGTGTGGCACCAGCCCGACCAGCTCGTTCGGCGGCTCGTAGACGTGCATGAACGTGAGCGACGCGGTCATGCCGCGCGCGACCATGCAGGCGTACTCGACGATGCCGTCCGATCCCGGCGAGTGGTCGACCGGCACGAGGATCCGCTTCAGCTCCACGATCGAGGATGGGCTCGCCACGCGCCGCCGTCTACCGCCGCAGCCGCAGCCGCGCGACGGGGAAATCGGGAGACAGCCGGGCACGGAACGCGAGGCGCCAGATCGTCCAGCACGCGGCGGCGAGCGTCAGCCAGCCGATCAGCACGCACATCACGAGCACCGCGAGCTCGGCCGGGAGCGAGCTCGCGCCGTCGACGGTGCGCGACAAGATCAGCCACAGCCCCGAGCGCGTGAACGACTCGTAGATCGACAGCCACATCCACGCGTTGGCGACCAGCGCGGCGATGTCGACGAGCGTTCGGGTCGGACGGAGCATGGACCCGAGAACACGGCCAGCACGCCGCGTGCCACGTGCCGGCCCTGGCGATCCCGCGACTTGCCATCCACGTCGACGCGCGTCACGGAGATTTTCCCGCTCGCCCTCAGGAAAAACTCCCGAACCGCCGCAGGCGCGCGCGGTAGCTAGGCTCGTTCGCTCGACGACCGCCGGGTCATGCGCCGGAACACGAACCACGCGAGCTCGATCGCGACCGCGATCGCGGCGAGCGTCACCACGTGCACCGGCTCGACCAGGTAGTGGCGCAACGAGCCGGGGTCGGTGGTGCCGTGACCGGGATGCGCGAACGCGACCGCGGGTGACAGCGCGACGAGGGCGAGCAGCGTCTTGCGGGTCTTCAAGGGGGGCCTCCGATCGGCGATCCTATACCCAAGCATCAAGCGGGCCAGCTCTCGGGCATGCAGGTTGATCGCGCCACGATGCTTCGATGGATCTCCGTCGCACACCGCTCGTCGCGCTGGCGGTGCGGCCGGTTGCGCACGATGCACACCGTGCTCGGCGCCTCCGGATCGACACACGTCGATGCCTCGAACGTGTCGCCGCCGTTCTCTCGAAAATCGGCAAACCTTGCGCGATGACTGCACCGGCATGCGCCGTGCACGATCCTGGCCGCATGAAGAGTGCCCAGCGCACGCTGGCCACCTATCGCGAAAAACGCGACTTCGCCGAGACCCCCGAGCCGAGCGGCGTGCAAGCCGTGCCGTCCGGCCATCGCTTCGTGGTCCAGCAGCACGCGGCGCGCCGGATGCACTACGACTTTCGTCTCGAGCTCGACGGCGTGCTGCTGTCGTGGTCGGTGCCCAAAGGGCCGAGCCTGTCGCCGAAGCACAAGCGGCTCGCGGTGCGCACCGAAGATCATCCGCTCGAGTACGCCGACTTCGAGGGCGTGATCCCCAAAGGGCAATACGGCGGCGGCACGGTGAGCGTGTGGGACCGCGGCACGTGGCAGCCCGAGGGCGACGCGCGCGAGGCGATGAAGCGCGGCCGGCTGACCTTCACGCTCGACGGCCAGAAGCTGCACGGCACCTGGCACCTCGTACGCACCAAGCCGCGCGGCAAGCAGGAGAGCTGGCTGCTGTTCAAGCGCCGCGATGCCGCGGCCAGCGAGGACGTCGACATCGTCCGCTCGGCGCCGAACAGCGTGCTGTCGGCGCGCTCGCTCGACGCGATCGCCGCCGCACCCGAGCGCGTGTGGTCGTCGAACCGCCCCGCGGATGTCGCCGCGCTCGTCGCGCAGCTGCCGCTCGGCGTTGCGCTCACCAACCTCGACAAGGTGCTCTACCCCGAGCAGGGGCTCACCAAGGGCCAGCTCGTCGCGTACCTCGCCGTGGTCGCCGACCACATGCTGCCGCACGTCGCCGGCCGGCCGCTGATGCTGCTGCGCTGCCCCGAGGGTCGCGGCGGATCGTGCTTCTTCCAGAAGAAGCGCAGCGCGGGCACGCCGGACGTGGTCGGGAGCGTGGAGGTCGTCGAGTCCAGTGGCGAGCGCGCCGACTACATGCAGATCCACGATCTCGCCGGCCTGGTCGCGCTCGCGCAGCTCGGCACGCTCGAGATCCACACCTGGGGATGTCACGCCGCCGCGCTCGAGCGGCCCGATCTGCTCGTGTTCGACCTCGATCCCGATCCGACCGTGGCATGGGACCGCGTCGCGGCCGGCGCGCTCGAGCTGCGCGGCCGGCTCGGCGAGCTCGGGCTCGATAGCTGGGTCAAGACCACCGGCGGCAAGGGCCTGCACGTGGTCGTCCCGGTGACTCCGCGCGCGAGCTGGGACCAGCACAAGGCGTTCGCCAAGCGCGTGGTCGACGAGCTCGCCGCCGCCCAGCCGGCTCGCTACACGGCGACGATGACGAAGGCCAGCCGCAAGGGCCGCATCTACCTCGACTACCTGCGCAACGGCCGCGGCGCGACGTTCGTGGCCCCGTACTCGCCGCGCGCGCGACCGGGTGCGCCGGTCTCGGTTCCGATCGCGTGGGACGAGCTCGCGCGGGGGGTCGATCCGCGCGCGTTCACGATCGAGAGCGTGCCGCGCCGGCTCGGCGAGCTGACCCGCGACCCGTGGGCCGGTCTGGTCGATGCCAGGCAGCGGCTCCCGGGCGCGAACGCCCGCCGTGGATGACCCGCGAGGGCGGCGAGGTCGTTGCATGACGAGCCCGTGGCGGACCCGAGCTGCCCGCGCGATTTCCCGCCTGTCGCGCCGGCCGCTCGGGTTCGCTGGCTCGCGCGATCGTGCGGCGTCGCGACGCGAGCCCTCCGGCACCAGTACGTTGCCGGCCGTAGCGGAGTGCGCCCGTAACGCCTCGTCACGACGGCGCGACCGAACGGGAGCGACGCTCCCCCGCAGCGCACCATTGCAAGCGCAGCGCACCTGCGCGACACACAGCCATGACTCGCGTGCTGGTCGTCGATGACTGGGAGGACACGGCGGAGATCTTCGCGGAGCTCGCGCGCACGCTCGGCTTCGAGGTCCTCGCCGCGACGAGCGCGCAGGCCGCGCTCGAGCAGATCACCGCGTTCGACCCCGCGATCCTGCTGGTCGACCTCGCACTCGGCGAGACCAGCGGGTGCGAGCTGCTGCCGAAGCTCCGCCAGGCCAGCGGTCGCTGTCACCGCGCCATCGCGATCACCGCATGGATCAACCCGGAGTATCGCGCGCTCGCCAGGCTCGCCGGCTTCGACGGCTTCCTGCTCAAGCCCGTCGGTCGAGCCGCGCTCGCGCACGCGCTCGGCGTGCCCGCCGGTGCGTCCGCAGCCGATCGAGCAGCCGCGCCTGGGCGAGAGCCGACTCCCGGATCGCATCCAGCGCGCGAGCCACGACGGCCGGATCCGCGCTGAGCTGGGCGACCTGTGCCCACATCAGGATGTTGGCGAGCGGGCCGCGAAGCGCGTGCGCGGTCCGTGCGCTGAGCCGGCTCATCGCGCGAGCTCTCCCCACAGCGCGGCCAGGCGCACCAGCTCCGCGACCGAGTGGACGCCGAGCTTCATCAGGATGTGCTGGCGATGGGTATCGACCGTCCGCGCGGCGATGCCCATCTGCCGCCCGATCGACGCGTTGTTCTCGCCCGCGACCAGCAACGCGAACACCTGGCGCTCGCGCTGGGTGAGCGACTCGAGCGGGTGCCTCGAGTCGTTCGCGACCAGCTGTTGCACCTGGTCGCGGATCATCGGTGCGAGGTAGCAACGGCCCGCGAGCGTGGCGCGCACCGCCTCCAGGATCTCGCCGTGACTCTGGATCTTGAGCGCGAAGCCCTGCGCCCCCGCGCGCAGCATCGCCGCGATCCGGATCGGCACGTCGACCACCGACAGGCCGAGGATCCGGGCGTCGCGGCGCGCCCGCAGGTTGCGCGCGAGCTCGATGCCGTTGCCGCCGCGCAGCAGCACGTCGACGATGAGCAGATCGGCCGCGACGCGCGCATCGAGATCGAGCGCCTCGTGCACGGCCGCCGCGTGCCCGACGACCTCCAGATCCGCCTCGCGCTCGAGCAGCGCCGCGAGCCCGAAGCAGAACAGCGGGTGGTCATCGACGAGGAGAACGCGAGCCGGCCGGATGCGGCTTCTCGATGGATCCTCGCAAGTCGCCACGCTGTGCTCCCGGACGAACTGAACGTGCCCCCGCGAGCGCGAACCTGGCAAGGGTCTTCCGGGCAATTCGCTGATGTGCACGAATCGCCAGGGTCGACGGCGTAGCGGTTCGCCTCGCGCTCGATCGAGGCTCACCGCGGCGCGCTCGCCGCACGCGACCTGCCCGGGCGAGGATGCGTCTTCACCGTCGCGCTGCCGGCGCCGTGATGCCGCGTCTTCCCGTGCCGCGCGCGACGCGCCGGCCGGTGCTCGCTGCGGTGCGCGGCGGGCGCGGCCTCGAGCGACGCGCGCAGCGCCGCCATCAGGTCGGGGACCGCCGCCGGCGCCGGCGCGGCCTCCGGCGCGGTGATCGTCTCGCCGTCGCGCGCCTTGGCCTCGAGCAGCGCCTGGACCCGCGCCTTGACCTCGTCGCGGTACTGCCCGGCATCGAACGTCGGGCGCGCGAGCCGCTCGATCAGCGAGGTCGCGAGCCGGAGCTCGCCGGCGGCGGGCCTGGCCGGCGCGGTCACGCCGATCGCGTCCCACGGCTTGATCTCGTCGGCATAGCGCAGCTGGTGCAGCGCCAGGCCCGTCTCGAACGGCCGGAGCATGACGACGTACGCCTTGCCGCGCGCGGCGTACGTGGCGACCCCGACCAGCCCGCTCGCGCGCAGCGCCTCGCGCAGCAGGCCGTAGGGCCTGGTGGCGCCGCGATCCGGGCCGAGGTAGTAGGTGCGATCGACGTAGATCGGATCGATCGCCCGGGCCGGGACGAACTCCGCGATCGCGATCTCGTCGTTGCCGACCGCGTCGAGCGCGTCGAGCTCGGACTGCGCGAGCTCGATGGTGTGCGTGCGATCGACCTGATAGCCCTTGGCCAGCTCGCTGCGCTCGACCGGCCCGTGCTCGGGGCAACGATACGCCTGCACGACACGGCGGCCACACCCGGCGTGCACCAGGTGAAAGTGCACCTCGTGGCTCGGCTCGCTGGTCGAGAAGATTCTGACGGGGATGGTGACCAGGCCGAATACGATGCTGGCCGAGTCGATCGCGCGCGCCGCGCCACGGTCGTGCTTCATGGCGTGATCCGGTGCAGGCGACGTGCCGATCACAGCCGGCGCAGCAGCTCGCCGACGGTCGCGATGTCGCGAAAGAACTGCGCGCGGCTCGCCTCCCGGCTGCGCGGATCGGGCGCGCGCAGGACCGCCGCGGGGTGGACGGTCGCGAACGTGTGCGGCGCGAACGCGGTGGCCAGGTCCTTGCCGCGCTCGTGTGTGATGCGAAACGCGGCGCCGAACATCGCCTGGGCGGCGGTCGCGCCGAGCACGACCACGACCTCGGGATCGATCAGGTCGAGCTCGGCGAGCAGCCACGGCTTGCACGCCGCGATCTCGTAGCGCGTCGGCTTGTCGTGGATCCGCCGCTTGCCGCGCCGGGTGAACTTGAAGTGCTTGACCGCGTTGGTGAGATAGACGCTGCCGCGCTCGATCCCCGCCGCCGCGAGCGCCTCGTCGAGCAGGCGGCCGGCGGGCCCGACGAACGGCCGGCCCTGGCGATCCTCGAGATCGCCGGGGACCTCGCCGACGAACACCGCCCTGGCATCGCGCGGGCCCTCGCCGAACACCGCCTGGGTGGCGTGCTCGTAGAGCGAGCAGCCGTGGCAGTGCTGGATCGCGTCGCGCAGGACCGGCAGCGAGCGGCGCACCGGGAGGAAGCTTTCAGCTCCGCGCTGAGCGGGAACGAGCTGCATGCCAGAACCACCTGCAGCCGACGTGCCGGGCACGCGCGATGCACCGCCGTCGATCATGCAAGCCGAGCCGCACGGCGTCGCAAAGATGATCGAGCACATGGCGAGAGACGTCCGGATCATCGCGAGTGACGAGGTCGAGCTCGGTCGCAACCGCCTCGCACACCATGTCGAGCAGCTGCTCGCGAAGGCGGCGATCGTCGTGGTCGCCGCGATGGTCGCCGTGATCGGCCTCGCGATGCTGTGCAGCGCGGCGGTGCCGGCGATCGAGCCGCTGATCGCGCCGCTGTGGGCTCGCCTGCTCGCGATGGCCGGGGTCTACCTGGCGATCGGCGGCGGCGCGGCGGCGTACGTCGCGCGCCGGCTCAAGCCGCAGCTCGGCTCCGACCTCGAGCAACCGATCGACGCGGTCGAGGGCACGGTCGAGGCGGTCGAGAAAGGCCTGCGCGGATGATGCGCGACGACGAAGCCATTCGCCGCGAGGTCGCGCGGGCCCAGGAGGACCTCGAGCGCCACGTCCGCGACATCGAGCACTACCTCGAGGACAGGCTGTCGGGGCCACGCCACGTGTTGCAGCGGCTGCGGCGCGCCCGCCAGCTCGCCGTCCAGCACGCGCTCGTGGTGCTGCTCGGCGGCCTCGTGATCGGCGCGCTGGTCGGCCTGGTCCGTCGGCGAGCTCCGCCGCGATGACGAGCCGCGCGAGCGACGCCAGGCGGCGGTCGCGGCCTGCGCGAACCGCGCGTTCCGATCGCCGCGAGATCGTCGCAGCCGGGCAGGCTCGCCCCGTGCAAGCGCCATCCTCGATTGCAGCAGCACTCGCTCCTCACCGGTCGACCATCGCCCCACGGCGGTGCGCGCCAGGTCGCGCGCGAGGCGTTCGTGTTCTGGGGCGTGGGCGCCCTCGTCGTCGCGCTGATGGTGCTCGCCCGCGATACCGCCACCGTCCTCTTGCTCACGTTCGCCGGCGTGCTGTTCGGCAGCTGGCTGCGCGGCATCGCGGAGTGGCTCGCGCGGCGCGCCCGGCTGCGGGTCGGCTGGAGCCTCGCGATCTGCCTCACCGTGCTGCTCGCGTGCTTCGTCGGAGCCGGCTTCTGGATCGTGCCGCGCATCGCCGAGCAGGTGCCGCAGCTGTCCAAGGCGCTCGTCCAGGGCACGCACGACCTGCGCGACTGGCTCCACGGCTCGGCGCTCGGCAAGCAGCTGCTCGACGAGGCCGGTCGGGCGTCCGACTGGCTGGGCCATCACGTCTCGCTGGCGGTCGGCGTGGTGACCGGGCTCACCGGCGCGATCGCGACGATCGCGTACGTCGCGTTCGTCGCGGTGTACTACGCCGCCTCGCCGCACAGCTACCGGCGCGGCGCGATCGCGCTCGCCCCTCCCGCGTATCGCGGCCGCGCGAACGCGCTGTGCGACACGCTCGGGACGATGCTGCGACGCTGGCTGTGGGCGCGCGTGATCGCGATGACCGTGCTCGGCATCGCCACCGCGATCGGCCTGGCGGCGCTCGGCATCCCGCTGGCGTCGACCCTCGGCCTGCTCGCGGGGCTGCTGATGTTCGTCCCCTACCTGGGCGCGATCGCCGGCGCGATCCCCGCGCTGGTCACCGCGGCCACGGTCGACCCGGCGCACATCCTCTACGTGGCGATCCTCTACCTCGCGATTCACTCGGTCGATGGCTATCTGCTGGGACCGATGCTCCAGAAGCGCGCGGTGCACGCCCCGCCGGTGCTCGTGCTCGCGAGCCAGCTCGTGTTCGGCGCGCTGTGGGGGATCGTCGGGTTCACGCTCGCGACCCCGCTGATCGCCGCGCTCGTGATCGTGGTCGGCCAGCTCCACGTCGAGCCCGCTGCCCGGCGGTGAGACCGGCCTGCTCGAGCGGCCTCGGGATCGACCGGGCCTCGGCGCGGTGCTTGCATTTCGCGATCGTCATGGAACGCGTCGTCGTGATCACCGGTGGCACCGCGGGAGTCGGGCGCGCGACCGCGCGCCGGTTTGCCCGGGCGGGCGCAGCTGTCGCGGTGCTCGCGCGCGGCCAGGACGGCCTGGACGCGACCGAGCGCGACATCGAGCGGCTCGGCGCGCGCGGCCTCGCGATCGCGGCCGACGTCGCCGATGCCGCGCAGGTCGCCGCGGCGGCCGATCGCGTCGAGCGCGAGCTCGGCCCGATCGACGTGTGGATCAACAACGCGATGACCACCGCGGTCGGCCCGGTCGAGGCGATCACGCCGGAGGAGTTCGCGCGCGTCACCAGCGTGTGCTACCTCGGCTTCGTGTGGGGCACGCAGGCCGCGCTCGCGCGGATGCGGCCGCGCAACCGCGGGACGATCATCCAGGTCGGCTCGGCGCTGTCGTATCGCTCGATCCCGCTGCAGGCGCCGTACTGCGCGGCAAAGCACGCGATCCGCGGGTTCACCGACTCGCTGCGCAGCGAGCTGCTGCACGACCGCGTCGCGATCGAGCTGTGCATGGTCCAGCTGCCCGCCGTGAACACGCCGCAGTTCGGCTGGTGCCGCAACAAGACCGGGCACGAGGTGCAGCCGGTGCCGCCGATCTTCCAGCCCGAGATCATCGCCGACGCGCTGTACGGCGTGTCGCTGCGGCCGCGCCGCGAGGTCTACCTGGGGTGGTCGTCGATCAAGGCGATCGTCGGCAACAAGCTGGCGCCCGGCTACGCCGATCACTACCTCGCGTCGCACGGCTACTCGGGGCAGCTGCTCGCGGCGCCGGAGCCGGACCATGCCGACAACCTGTTCGCGCCGGTCGCGGGCGACGCCGGCGCACACGGCACGTTCGACCGGCGCGCTCGCTCGCGCGACGCGATCGCGCGCGCCGCGACCGTGCTCGGCGCGGCCGGGACCCAGCTCGCGATCGCCGCGATCGCCGGCGTCGCCGCCGCCGCGCTGGTGCTCGG
This sequence comes from Kofleriaceae bacterium, assembly GCA_035516595.1. Lineage (GTDB taxonomy): Bacteria > Myxococcota_A > Polyangia > Haliangiales > Haliangiaceae > JABFXX01. Next base: position 20,406 of record DATJAE010000355.1, read on the forward strand.
CGTGCGCGCGCTCGCGAGCCGGTGATCCCGGCCGACCACCGCGGCCGACGAGCTCGCCGCGCGGGCCGCGCGAGCTAGCCGACGTGCTCCGCGCTCTGGCGCCGCGCCGTGCGAAACGCCGCGTCGAGCTGTCGGGCGAGCGGCGCTCCGAGCGCCCGCTGTGCGGCGGGAAAGATCCGCTTCTCCTCCTCGTTGGCGTGCTGGACGAACAGCAGCGCGAGCTCGTCGAACGCCCCGAGCCAGTCGGGCGAGTCGAGCGCGAGCTCGTCGAGCTGAGCGCTCAGGCGCTCGATCTGCCGCGCCTCGCGACCGTGACGCTCGGCGAGCGCCCGCGTCTCGGCGTGTCCGCGCAGCTCGGCGTACACGACGCGCAGCTCGGCATGCTCGTGGGCCAAGAGCTCGACGCGGAGCTCCGGCCACAGCTCGGCTCGCCGCCGCGGATCCGACTTCGCGCGCGCGATGAGCGCGCTCAGCTCGCCGTGCTGCTCGCTGGACGTCCTGAACACGCCGACCAGCCCCGCCAGCCGCGCCCGCAGGCCGCTGGCCTTGCCCCGCGCGTGCGAGATCGTCGAATCGATGCGATGTGACATGTCGTGCTCCTCGGCGGATCCGGTGCTGCACGGCATGTGCCCCGGTCGGCCGCGACCTGCGCGTGGCCCCGCGCACGGCGCCTCACGGGGCGGGCGCGCACGGTGCGAGCCCGAGCTCGTCGAGCAGCGCGCGCCAGCTCGCGCGCTCGCGGCCGGGAGCGACGAGCGGCTGCAGCGCGACGATCCGCCGTCGCAGCTCGGCGAGGTAGCTCGGGTCGCGCTCGGCCCGCGCGAGCCGCCGCGCGAGATCGGCGGCGTCGCCGACCTCGCAGTAGCCCGGGTAGTCGTCGCCGAGGATCCCGAGCGAGCCGGCGATCCGCGTCGAGATCACCGGCACGCCGGCCGCGATCGCCTCGCTCACCGCGTTCGCGCCGCCCTCCGAGCGGCTGGTGAGCACGAGCAGGCGCGCGCCGGCCAGCACGCGCAGCGCCTCGCCGCGCGGCAGCGCCCCGAGCCAGCTCCAGCGGCCGTGCGCCGCCTGCTCGGCGCGGCGCGCGGCCTCGGCCCACGATGCATCGCAGGCCGCGCCGACGTGAAGGATGCGCAGCTGCGAGCCCTCGGGCAACAGGCTCACCGCGCGCGCGGCGAGCAGCGGATCCTTGACGTCGCGCAGGTGCGCGAGCGCGCACCCGGTGAAGCCCGGCAGCGGCAGCGCGTGCGGTGCCACGAGCGCGGCCTGGCGGATCACCCGGGTGCGCTCGCGCACGTCCTCGGCGAGCCGGTCGAGCGCGCGCGGCTGCAGCGCGACCAGCCGGGTCGCGAGCGCGAGCGACGCGCGGACCTCCGGGTCGTCGAGCTCGCCGTAGACGTCGGTGCCGGTCAGCGCGACGACGCGCGGAGCGCGCTCGCGCTCGCGGGCATGGCGCGCGATCGAGGCGTGGCTCTTGCGCGCGTGCAGCGCGACCAGCACCTCGCACGGCTCGCCGCGCCACGCGTGATCGACGCGAACGTGACAGCCGAGCTCGCGCAGGCGCTTGGCCCAGCGCAGCGCGGTCACGCGGTTGCCGCCGCGCGGGCCCTCGCCCTCCGGCGTCACGACGAACACGCTCAGCGCGCCGCGCACGTGCGAAATCCTGCCCACACGTCGCGACGGTCGGGCGTGTAGAAGTTGCGCCAGGTCGGCCGGAGCAGCCGCGGCTGGGTGACGAAGCAGCCGCCGCGCAGCACGCGGTGATCGCCGAACCACGGCTCGCTGTACTCCGCGTAGGGATCGCGCTCGAACCCGGGATACGGCGCGAACGCCGTCGCAGTCCACTCCCACACCGCGCGCGTGCCGGGCAGCGAGCCGTGCTTCGCCGCGACCTCCCACTCCGCCTCGCTCGGCAAGCGGCGGCCGGCCCAGCGACACCACGCCTCGGCCTCGTGCGCGCACACGTGCACGATCGCCCGGTGCGGCTCGTCGGCGATCGCGATCCAGCGATCGAACGCGCGGCGCTCCCAGCCGCGCGCGCCGGTGCGCCACCAGATCGGATGCGCGGCGCGTGCCGCCTCGCGCCACGCCCACCCCGCGTCGCTCCACAGCGCGCGCCGCGCGTAGCCGTCGTCGTCGACGAACGCGGCGAACTCGGCCTGCGTCACCGGCGCGCACGCGATCGCGAACGGCGCGAGCTCGACGTCGTGCGCCCACTTCTCGTTGTCGAACACGAACTCCGGCGCGGGCTCGCGCTCGGCGCCGATGCGATGGCGGCCGCCCGCGACCGCGACGTCTCCGCCGCGCGGCGCGTCGATCGCGCGGGCCTCGCGCGGCGCCGGCCAGCCCAGCGTCTGCCGCGTGTACGCGAACGCCTCGTCGTGCATGTCCTCGTGAAACACCGACAGCATCGTGACGTAGCGCAGGCTCGCGTCCACGCCGTGCGCGAGCGCGGCGAGCACCCGGTCGCGCACGACCGCGAGGTACTCGAGCGTCGCCGCGCGCGACGGAAGCGGCGCGGTCCACCGCGCCTCGTGCGGGATCACCGCCGAGTTCCACAGCGCGTCGCCGCCATCGTGGATCGGCCGCGCGCCGAGCGCGCGGCGCAGCACCCAGTACTCCTGGAACCACGCGACGTGGCCGAGCTCCCAGATCGGCGGGTTGATGATCCGCCGGTACGGCACCGCGAGCTCCGCATCGCTACGATCGGCGTAGAGCTCGAGCGTGCGGTTGCGCGCATCGGCGACCCAGTGCGCGAGCGTCGCGTCGTCGATCGCCATGAGGCTCGCCTAGCATACCGCGGGCTTGAGATCGCGCGCCGGATCGGCCACACCTCGCACATGGAGGTGCCGCGCGACGTGCTCGATGGCCTGTGCGCCATGCCGAAGCGCCTGCCGTGCCGCCTGCTGTGGGACGCGCGCGGAGCCGAGCTGTTCGCGCGGATCTGCACGCTCGACGACTACTACCTGACGCGTCACGAGCTCGCGCTGCTGCACGCGCACGCGCCGGCGATCGCGGCGGCGGCGGGCACCCGCGCGCGCGTGATCGAGCCGGGCAGCGGCCTCGCGCACAAGACGCGCATCCTGCTCGACGCGCTCGTCGATCCCGCGAGCTACGTGTCGATCGAGGTCGAGGCCGAGCAGCTCGCACGCACGAGCGCCGAGCTGCGCGCGCGCTACCCCGCGCTCGACGTCGCGCCGGTGTGCGCCGACTACATGCAACCGCTCGAGCTGCCGCCGGCGCGCGGCGCGGGACGCGGCCTGGTGTTCTTCCCGGGCTCGACGATCGGCAACTTCGAGCTCGCCGACGCCGAGGCGTTCCTCGCGCGGTTCGCGCGCCACGCCGGCGAGCGCGGCCTGCTCGTGCTCGGCGCGGACTCGAACGCCGATCGCGACGCCCTGGTGCGCGCGTACGACGATCGCGAGGGCGTGACCGCGGAGTTCGATCGCAACGTGCTCGCGCACGTCGATCGCGCGTACCGCGCGGGCTTCGCGCCGGACGCGTTCGATCATCGCGCGGTGTGGGACGCCGCGAGCAGCCGGATCGAGATGCAGCTGGTGAGCACGCGCACCCAGCGCGTGCGGATCGGCGACCGCGAGATCGTGATCGAGCGCGGCGAGCCGATCGTGACCGAGCACTGCTACAAGTATCCGGTCGCCGTGATCGAGGCGCTGCTCGCCCGCGCCGGCTGGCGGGTGCGCGACGTGTTCGCCGACGCGCGCGGCTGGATGCGGCTGTGGCTGTGCGAACGCACGTGAAAGGCAACCCTGACGGACTACGACGTGATCGTGATCGGCGGCGGCAACGGCGGTCAGGGCGCCGCGTTTCGCACCGCGAAGGCCGGCAAGCGCACCGCGCTGGTCGATCGGGGCGAGGTCGGCAGCTGTGCGCGCCGAGCGCGGCCGACACGATCCACGTCTTCGCGCTCGCGAGCCGGCGAGCGCGCTCGCGAGCACGTTCACGGCGTACTGACCCTATCCGCACCGCGGTGCGGTCGCGAGGATCTCGGCGCGCTTGTCGAGATCGTTCGATGCCGCGGCCTCGCGCGCGACCTCGCGCCGCATGACCTCGCAGTCCTGGCGCGCGCGGCCCTGGACCCGGGCGAATCCCGCCGGCGGCACCGCGCCGGGCGGCAGCCCGCCGACGACCACGCCCGCGAGCTGCAGCTCCGAGATCGCGCCCTGCGTGACCGGGTCCGCGACCACCCCCAGGCGCTGGGTCTGCGCCAGGAAGTCGACGTTCTCCGGGCCGACGTACGACATCGGTCCGCCGCTCACCCAGATCCGCGACCCGCGCGCGCCGTCGGGCTCGATCCAGGCGTAGTACACGGTGTCGCGATCGCGGCGCGCCTTCGCCAGCTCGAGCGAGATCGCGCCGTCGGGGGCATCGCCGTGTTGCTCCAGTACGAAGCCGCGCTCGGCGAACACGCGGGTGAGCTCGTTCGCGGTGGTCGACGCACCGGCCCGCGACTCCGCGCCGGCGTTCTCGTTGCCCAGCATCCGCGGACCGGCATCCGGATCGGCGGCGCTGGCGTACGGCACGCAGCCCGAGGCCACGGCCCACAGGACGATCGAGCACGGCTTCCACATGATCGAACTATGGATCCGGCCGTGCGACGGCGTGTTGCGGCGAGATGTCGAACCGTGTCACGCGTGACTGATCGCGACCTTGCTCTCGTAGAACGCGATCTTGTCGCGCAGCGGCTCGCACAGCGGCGTCGGCTCGTAATAGGTCCACGCCAGGTTGTGCACGCGCCGGCCGTCGAGCTCGACGTCGACGTGCTTCCACTTGCCCTTCCACGGACACACGCCCTGGCCCTCGCCCTCGGCGATCTGGCCGCGCACGTCGCCGCGCGGCAGGTAATAGCGATCGGGCAGGCCGAGCTCGTGCACGACGTAGCCGTGCGCGGTCTCGGCGATCGTCTTGCCATCGAGCTGCACCCGCACGTGCGCGACCGGTTCGACTCGCACTCGCTCTGTCATGCATGGACTCTACCCAGAAATCGCGCACGATCGAGCTGCCATGGCCGAGCCCGATGCCGCCCTGATTGCCGCCGCGCGCACCGGTGATCGGCGCGCGATCGACGAGCTCCTCGCCCGCTACCAGGAGCGCATCTATCGCTTCGGGCTTCGCATGTGCGGCGACGAGGAATCCGCACGCGAGGTGCTGCAGGAGACGATGCTCGCGGCGTTTCGCAACCTGCCCGGGTTTCGCGGCGAGGCGTCGCTCTCGACCTGGCTCTACCAGATCGCCCGCAGCTTCTGCATCAAGCAGCGCCGCGGCGCGCGTCCGACGTCCTCGCTGGACGCCGACCTGCCCGATCGGACGCCGCTGCCGGACCGCCAGGTCGAGGCGCGCCAGGTCGGGCAGGCGCTGGCCGCGGCGATCGGCGAGCTCCCGCCCGAGCAGCGCGAGGTGCTGGTGCTGCGCGACGTCGAGGGGCTGAGCGCGCAGGAAGCGGCGGACGTCGTCGGGATCGAGGTCGGTGCCCTCAAGAGCAGGCTGCATCGCGCGCGCATCGCGTTGCGCGGAAAGCTCGCGGGCGTGGTCGCTGCCGCACCCGAGCCGTGTCCCGAGCTGTCGCAAGAGCTCGCGGCGTACGCCGCGGCCGAGATCGATCAGGCCGCGTGCGTGAAGATCGAGCAGCACCTCGCGAGCTGTCCGCGCTGTACCGGAGCCTGCGATGCGCTCAGGCGCACGGTCTCGCTGTGCAAGAGCATCCCGGGCGGTGCCGTGCCGGCGCCGGTGCGAGCCGCGGTGCGAGGCGCGATCCTCGACGCGATCGTCCGCTAGCGAGCGGCGTCGAGCGAGTCGAGAACGCGCACCAGCTTCGCGCGCACCTGCTCGGCCACCGGCTGCAGCGCCGGATCGCGCGCGGCCAGGGTCTGTAGCGGGTCGACCGCCAGCACCTGGGTGCGCGGTCCGTCCTCGTAGACCACCACGTTGCACGGCAGCATCACGCCGACCGCGAGGTCGTGGCCGAGCGCCTCGTGCGCGAGCCGCGGGTTGCACGCGCCCAGGATCTTGTAGCGACGGAACTCGACGCCGAGCTTGGCGCGCAACGTGTCGCGCACGTCGATCTGCGTGAGCACGCCGAAGCCCTCGGTCCCGAGCGCGGCCGGGAGCCTGGCGAGCGCCGTCTCGTAGTCCATGTCGAGCGTCCTGCGAAGGCCGATCTCGTGGGTCATGCCGGAGAGAGCCAGATCGGCGCGCAGAGGGTTCGGCGCCTACCGCCCGAACAGCCCGCGCAGCATCCGGGACAGGTCGCCAGGCTGGTCGTCGCGGCAGCAGCACCGCTTCTCCGGTGGAACATGCCCGAGGACTTGCTCGACATGGGCGCCGCAGCCGGCCCAGCTCGGGCGGCCGCACTTCTTGCACGTGATCGCTCTGCACATGACGGGTGAGAGCCGGGCCCACGAAAAACGATTCGCGCGGTCGGGACGGCGGCCGAGCCACCGGCGCACGGCGTGCGCGGATCCGGGCCGGCTCGCTGGCACATCCGATGCTGGATCCCGCGGTATGAAGGTCAGCGACATCATGCGACCCGCGCCATGGCTGGTCGAAGGCACCGGCTCGCTCGGCGCGGCGCACCGGCTCATGCAGCAGCACCGTATCCGCCACCTGCCGGTGATGCGCGACGGCAAGCTCGTCGGCCTGCTCTCGGAGCACGACATCCTCGCATTTCGCGCCGAGCGCCGGGCGGATGACTGGACGCGCGTCGCGGTGTCGGGAGCCATGATCCGCGCCCCCCAGACGGCAGCGCCCGACGACTCGCTCACCGAGGTCGCGGGGCGGTTCGCGGCCGACAAGCTCGATGCGCTGCCCGTGGTCGAGCGCGGGCGGGTCCTCGGGATCGTCACGGTCACGGACGTGCTCGCGGCGGAGGTCCAGCGCGCGATGGCATCGTCGCCGCGGACCCTCACGGCCGGCGACGTGATGACGCCCGGCCCGTTCGCGTGCCGCCCCGAGGACAGCCTGCTCGCCGCGGCCACGCGCATGAGCTGGCATGGCCTGCGCCACCTGCCGGTCGTCGATGACTCCGATCGCGTGGTCGGCATGCTCTCGGATCGCGACCTGCGCACGCACGTCGGCGATCCTTCGCGGTTCGCGATCGCGCGCGGCACGACCCTCAAGCGCGTCCGAGATGCGATGACGGCGCCGCCGATCACGGTCACCGCCGATCGCTCGCTGAACGAGATCGCGCAGATCTTCGAGGAGCGTCACCTCGGCGCGGTGCCGGTCGTGGACCGCGGCGGAGTGCTCGTCGGGATCGTGTCGTACGTCGACGTGCTGCGCGGGCTGGCGCCTAGTTCAGCTGATAGATGACGAGATCGTAGTCGCTGCCCTCGCGCACGACGACATCGCTCGTGCCGCTGCCGGCGTAGTCGATCGCGCGCAGGTTGTAGATCCCGTCCGGGAGCATGCCGGTCGACATCTGCCACTCCCCGCCGCGATCGCACGCCATCCCGAACGAGATCGGATCGGGGTAGTTGTCGTTGTAATCGTGGTTGCCGACCTCGATCACGTCGGTGAGGCCGTCGCCGTTGAAGTCGCCCACCGCGAAGCCGCGCACCACGCCGTCGCCGGCGTCGTTCTCGTTGAGCGACGCGATCGACTGGCCCGTCGCGACGCCGTTGGTGCCGATCGCGTAGCGGTTCGCGGTGCTGCCGGTGGCGGTCGTCGACAGCGCGATCAGGCCGCGATCGGTGCGGTTGGCCAGGTGGTCGGTCGCGACGAACGCGAACCCGTCGAAGCTGGCGCTCGCCGAGCCCTCGGTGAACTGCGACGCCCCGGTGGCCAGGAACGAGCTCGCGTGGTCCTCGTACACCCCGGCGACGTCGCGCTCGCCATTGCCGTCGAAGTCTCCGGTCGCGAAGCGCTGGGCGGTGCCCATGTCGGCCGGATAGCTCGACGCGCAGGTCGCGAGGCCGAGGCCGCTGGCGCTGCCGGCCAGGATCGACACTCCGGCCGGCGGAGCCCCCAGCCCGCCGTAGCTGACCGTCGCGAGCACGTCGTCGTAGCCGTCCTGGTTCGCATCGACCACCGCGAGCGCGAACAGCCGCTCGTCGTCCGAGAACGAGCACGCGCTGACATCGATCTCCGGGCCGAGCACGAACGTGTGACCGGCCTGCTGCGTGGCGACGTACACGTACGACGTGCGCGAGCTCTCGCCCGAGTCGGTGTACGAGATCAGGATGTCGGGCAGGTGATCGCCGTTGAAGTCGCCGAGCTGGATCAGCTCGGGGCCGTAGAACGGAAACACCAGATCCGACTGCACGGGCGCGGCAAACCCGGTGCTCGTGCGCAGGAACACGCGGATGCGCAGCAAGAACTCCTGGTCGGTCTCGTCGCTCTGGCCTTCGATCGCGACGATGTCGTCGTGGCCGTCGTGGTCGACGTCGGCAACGAGCAGCTGGACGAGCAGGTACGGATAGTTCGACAGTGCGCCGGTGATCCGCGCCACCTCGCTGACGTGGGTCGGGCACGCGTTGCCGAGGATCGGCGCGTCGGCCGGCGCGTCGCCCCCGCCGTCGGCGTGCATCGTCTTGCCGTCGGGTGACCCGTCGGGCGGGGTCGAGGCGGGGTGCGGCGACGAGCAACCGAGAGCCACGACGAGGACGAGCCAGCGCATGTGCACGCGCGGTGCAACGCACGTACCCTCGCAACCCTTCGCAACCCCTCGGCCGGGACCGGCTCCTGGGCTCGCTGGCAACCGGAGCAGCCGGCGCGCCACCTTCCGGTTCCGGGACGGCTAGCGCAGCACGACGCCGAACCGCAAGCAGGTCTCGCCATCGACTCGCCAGCGGCTCACCCGGGCCGTCATCAGCGGGTCCTCGTCCAGCGCCCGCGCGGTCTCGCTGCCGAATTCGTAGCCAGCCGACACGCCCACGGCGAGCGATACGAACACGCGGCGAGTGAATAACCAGCTCCAGCCGACCAATGCCCGGGCGGCAACCTCGTCGGATCGAGTGGCATCGTACTCGTACATCGCGTCCTCGTCGGTGACCGCGAGATCGCGATGCCGATAGATGACGCCCGCTTCCACCATCGCGCCATCGTAGGCGCGCCGCGGGAATCCAAGCCAGCCGACGCCGACGTCGGTCGTGTGACCAGCGCGGTCGGCGCCGTCCCCGCCGGCGAGCCCGCTGACCAGGTCACCGAAGCCGCCGACGATCTGCTCGTAGCTCGCGAGGTTTACGCGCAGCACCTGGCGCGCGGACACGCCGAGGTACACCGAGCCGGCGACCGAGACTCCGCTCGGCCAGCCGATCGGCTCGTTGAACGCGACCGCCGGCGGGGCCGGGTCGGCAGCGGCGGGACGTACGAGCAACAGCAGCATCACCACGGTGCGCGCCATGCCCCGAAGCCTCAGCAACGAGCGCGCCGGAGCAAGCTCGCCAACCCACACGCGCCGCTCTCAGATATTCGTGGCGCCTCCGCCGCCGATGTCGTGGCTGGGCGCAAGCGTCGTGCCGGTCAGCTGCAGCCTGTCACCCGGGTACGGGCGAACCGTCTCGAGCGCGCGCGTGGCCGGTCCCGGAGGTTGTCGTGCCCAGGGCCGGAATTGAACCAGCGACACGCGGATTTTCAGTCCGCTGCTCTACCAACTGAGCTACCTGGGCTGGAGAGGTCGGAGAATCTACTGGCTGGGCCGGCCGATGGCAAGGCCGCTACCGCAGGACGGGCACGCGCGAGCGCAGGCGCTCGACCACGCGGTCGTTGTCGATGCGACGCTCGTCGATGACCTCGGGGACGAACACCTCGCTGGCGCGATCGGGCGAGAAGCTGCGTTCGCCGTAGACGTCGCCGATGCAGAACGCGTCGAGCTCGCCGTCGGGTCGGGGGAAGTACAGGCTGTAGGCGAGCACCTGGGCGCGCACGGCGCGGGCCCACAGCGTGCCGCCGTCGTCGCCGTGCGAGCACAGCACGACGGTCGCGACCTCGAGCGCGCCGCCGAACGCGGCCTTGATGCCGTAGCGGAACACGGCGGACTCGGCCCACGCGTTGCCGCCGACCACGAGCAGCGAGTCGTAGCCGTCGCGGCCGGCGACCGCGTCGAGCAGCGTGTCGACCACGAGGTCGCCGCGGATCGCGACGGCGTAGCCGCACCGGTTGTTGTCGGCGAGCAGCTCGTCGGTGGTCGCGACGTGGACGCTGCCGTCGAAGAACCGCACGCGCTCGCACTGGCTCTCCGGCCACGCGAGCTCGGGCAGGCGCGCCCTGGCCTCGTCGTAGGACAGGTCGAGCGCGGCGTCGAGCGCGACGACGGGCGCGGCGGGCTCGAACGAGCGCGTGCGGCGCGGCGGCAGGTCCTGGCGCGGCGGGATCGCGACGGCGTCGGGCGCGTGCTCGCCGTCGGCGTAGAGCGCGCCGCGCATCGTGTAGGGCGGACCGTGCTGGATCCAGCCGGTGACGATCACGCCGCCGCGCCACGGCACGAGGCTGGTCAGGTGATACGGCGGCGCGCAATCGGCGAGGTGCGCGACGCGGCGATCGCGGGTCACGCTGCCTACCCAGCCGCGATCGCCGGCGAGGACGAACGCGTCGCGCGCCGGATCGAACGCGATCGCCTCGAAGTCGAGCGCGGGCGCGTCGCAGCGCTCGCCCGCGACGTAGAGCTGGCCGGCGTCGCCGGTCGCGGCGAGCGTGCCGTCGGGTGCGAACGCGAGATCGGTGACCGGCGCGGGGGTCGCGAGCACCACGGTCGGGCCGGCGGGCTCGAGCCGCGCGATCCCGCCGGCGGTCGCGGCCCACAAGGCGCCATCGGGCGCCGCGACCAGCCGCGCGATCCGCCCGCCGCCGCTGCGCACGCGCTCGGCCGCGCCGCCGAGCGCCATCCGGCCGAGCCAGCCGCCGTCGCCGCCGATCCAGATCGCGCCGTCGCGATCGCGCGCGAGCGCGAACAGGCAGTCGCGGGTCCCGGTGGCGATGACCGCGACGTCGTCGTCGCGGACCACTGCGAGGAAGCCCGACTCGCCGCAGATCGCGGCGGTGGTGGCGTCGATCGGCAGCACGTCGCGCAGGCCGTGGGCCTCGATCGCGAGCGATCGCCACGCGCCGCCGGCAAAGCGCCACAGCGCGCTGTCGCCGCGGCCGCCGCCGGCGAGCCACAGATCCCCGTCGAGCCTCGCGATTCGCCCCGGGCCAGGGAAGATTCCGATCCACGGATCTCGATCGACGAACAGCGCGCGCATCGTTTCGCCAAGAATAACGCGCGGCTGGCATTGCGTGGCACAATGGAGCCCGGACGATGGCGCCTCACGACGGCACCGATCCGGCGCTGCTGACGCCAGTTCCGCTCGAGGGCGATGGTCACGAGCTGCTCGGCTCGGTGATCGACGGCCGTTATCGCCTCGACTCGACGCTGGGGCGCGGCGGTATGGGCCTGGTCTATCGCGCGACGCACATCGGGCTGCGGCGCCAGGTCGCGGTCAAGATCCTCCATCCATCGCTCGCCGCGTCGCCCGAGGTGCGCAACCGGTTCGAGCGCGAGGCGCTCGCGGTCGGCCGGATCGATCACCCCAACTGCGTCGCGACCTACGACGTCGGCCGGCTCGAGGGCGGCGCGCTCTACCTCGCGATGGAGCTGCTCGAGGGCCGCTCGCTCGCCGACGTGCTCGAGCAGGAAGGCCAGATCGCGCCGGGGCGCGCGCTCCACATCCTGGCCCACGTGCTGCGCGGCCTGGGCTGCATCCACGCCGCGGGCCTCATCCATCGCGACATCAAGCCCGAGAACATCTTCCTGATCCGCCAGGGCGAGGACGAGGACTTCGCCAAGATCCTCGACTTCGGGATCGCCAAGCCGATGGCGGGCGAGCTGTCCGACGACGGCGTGCGGCTCACCCAGGCCGGCATGGCGTTCGGCACGCCGATCTACATGGCGCCCGAGCAGGCGCTCGGCAATCCGATGGACGGCCGAGCCGACCTCTACGCCGCGGCGGTGCTCGCCTACGAGATGCTGTGCGGCCAGCCGCCGTTCTACTCCGACGACAAGCTCGAGGTGATGTCGATGCACACGGCCAAGCCGGTGCCGCCGATGCGGACCCGGCTGATCAAGGGCGGCAGGCCGCCGCCGTCGTCGATCGAGAAGCTGATCGTGCGCGGGCTGACCAAGAAGCCGGCGGATCGCTACGCCAACGCCGACGTGTTTCTCGCCGCGGTCGAGCAGGCGCTGCACACGCCCGACGGCGGGCAGACCGAGGTCAACTTCGAGCGCCCGTCGGATACCGGCAGCCAGCCGCTGGTGTCCGACGACGGCGAGGTCCGGATCACCGGCGGCACCGCGTCGATCGCCGACGACATCGACGAGGTGCTCGCGTCGGTGCCGACCGGCCAGGCCGCGCCGCTGCCCGCCGCGGCCGCGGCCGCGCCGCCGCCGCGCGCCAAGTCCACGCCGCCGCCCGACCGCGGCACCGGGCGGATGCCGACCAAGCTCGGCGTCGAGCCGCCGTTGGTCGCGAGCGGCGAGCCGCGCGGCCGGCCGGCGCCCGCCGGCGGCGTGGGCATCGGCCTGCCCTACACCGGGCCGAGCGGCGAGCCGATCTTCGGGCTCACGCCGGAGCAGCGCCGCGCCGGCGGCACGCGCCGCAAGGCGCGCTGGCCGCTGTACGCCGTGATCCTCGCGGTCGCGGGCGTCGCCGGCATCGGCATCGCGTTCCTCACCCGGCCGAGCTCGCACGAGCCCTCGCCCGACACGCCGGTCGGCGCCGCGATCGCCGCGCTGCGCGGCGGCGATCCCGCGCGCGCGATCCAGATCATCACGACCCAGAAGGCGCTGACCGACAAGGATCCGCAGGCGCAGCTCGTGCTCGGCAACGCGTACGCCGCGCAGCATGACAACCCGAACGCGCTCGCCGCGTATCGCCACGCGCTCGAGCTCGACCAGAGCACCGGCAGCAACGCGACGCTGCAGGGCAACCTGCGCGTGATGGCGACCGACAACGAGCAGAACGTCGTGATGGACGCGTTCGACCTGTGGGTCGGCCACACCGACGATCCGCAGGCCAGGCCGGCGCTGCAGAACGCGCTGGTCGCGCAATCGATCACGCGGCGGCGCGCGGCGCGCCCGGTCGCCGATCGCTACAAGCTGGGCGACGCGAAGCAGCTGGTCTCGTCGTGGGCGCTCGATCTCGAGCAGGGCGAGACCTGCCCGATCCGGCGCGACGCGGTCGCGCACCTGCGCGCGCTCGGCAACCCGATGGCGATCGATCCGCTCGACCGCGCGCGCAGCAAGCGGCGGTTCAACGCGTGCCTGCTCGAGGACGCCAAGGACGCGATCGCGGTGCTGCGCGCGCAGAAGAGGAAGCCGTGAATGCGGGCGAGCTGCCCGACCTGCCGCGCTGGGTCGAGGCCCACGGCATCGCGAGCGACCCCGAGAGCTGGCGCGAGCCGCTCGGCGCCGGGTTCGCGCTCGGCCACGACCTCGCGCGGCTGATCGTGGTGGCCGGCGACGCCGAGCCCGAGGCCGTCGCGGCGCTGTCGCGCGCGCGCGCGGAGCACACGCTGCTGTTCGCGATCGAGCGCGAGGACGTCGCCGCGGCGCTGCTCGGCACCGGGCGCACGATCGAGCGCGCGATCCTGCACACGCTCGACGACCCGAGCGGCCTGCCCGACGGCGACGGCGTGGCGCCGCTCGACGACGTCGCGCTCGCGCACGTGCCGCCGGCCCTGGCCGGCGAGCTGCGCTGGGCGCTCCGCCACGGCACGGTGTGGGCGGCGTGGCTCGACGGCGCGCCGGTGAGCTTCGCCTACGCGCCGTGGCGCAGCCCGCGCTGGTTCGACGTCTCGGTCGACACGCTGTCCGGCGCCCGCCAGCTCGGACTCGCGACGATCGTGTCGGCCGCGATGATCCGCGACGAGCGCGCGCGCGGCCGCGAGCCGGTGTGGGGCGCCGACGAGGGCAACGCGGCGTCGCGCCGGCTCGCGCGCCGGCTCGGCTTCGCGCAGGTCGACGAGATCTTCGTCGCGGCAGCGCGATGAAGCGGCTGGTCGCGCTCGCGGCGCTGCTCGCGTCGCCCGCGGCGCGCGCCGATCCGTCGAACACGACGCTCGTGCTGGTCGGCGCCGGGCTCGCCCTGCCCGACTACGCGATCGGGGTGAGCGTGCACGAGGGCAGCCACGCGATCATGGCGAAGATCGTCGGCGCGACGGTCGACGAGGTCCACCTGTTCCCGCCCGGCATCGATCCGCACGCCCACGTGTTCCGGTTCGGCTGGACCTACGTGCACGGGCTCGACACCAGCGCGGACAAGACGCTGTTCTACCTCGCCCCGAAGTTCACCGACCTGATCCTGCTCGGCGGGTTCGCCGCGCTGGTCTACACCGGGGCGTGGCCGCACGACCGCTACGGCCAGCTCGC
>DATJAE010000356.1:0-4682 GCA_035516595.1 Kofleriaceae bacterium
ACGCCATGTCCGTCCAGCGGACAGGACCAGTATTTTCAACTTGTTAATAGTCTAGCCGGACAGACTTTCGTCCAGCGTGCTGGACACCGTCTAGACAGCTGGACAAACGGAGGTAGGCTCGTCTCGTGCCGGCCCGACACGTGCTGGTGGTCGATGGCGATCTGCTCGGCGTGGCCCACGCCCGCGACGCGCTCGCGGGGCTCGACGTCGAGGCGGTCGCGTCCCCGCCGGCCGCGCTCGAGCGCCTGGTCGGCTCGGCGTTCGACCTCGCGCTGCTCGATCCGGCGCTCGGCGGGGACGAAGACGGCGCGCTCGCGCTGCTCCATCGCATGCGGACGGTCGCCCCGGACACCGTGGTCGTGCTGTGGAGCGCGCGTCCGACCGTGGAGCTCACCGTCCGGGTCATGCGGTCGGGAGCGCTCGACGTGCTGGACAAGGCCGCGTCGATCGACGCGATCCGCTCGGTGGTCGACCGCGCGATCCAGCACGGCGCGCTGGCGCGCGAGGTCCGGCGGCTGCGCGGCGAGGTCGAGCGCGCGCATGGTCTGGGCGACCTGATCGGCGAGTCGCCGCTGATGCGCCAGCTGCTCGCGATGGTCGAGCGTGTCGCGAGCTCGGACGCGACCGTGCTGATCGTCGGCGAGAGCGGCACCGGCAAGGAGCTGCTCGCGCGCACGATCCACCGGATCGGTCCGCGCAAGGACGGGCCGTTCGTCGCGTTCGACTGCAGCGCGCTGGCGCCGAGCCTGCTCGAGGCCGAGCTGTTCGGCCACGAGAAGGGCGCGTTCACCGGCGCGGCGCGGGCGCGGCGCGGGTTGTTCCGCGAGGCCAACGGCGGCACGATCTTCCTCGACGAGATCGGCGACATCGACGCCAGCGTCCAGAACAAGCTGCTGCGCGTGCTGCAGGAGCGCGAGATCAAGCCGGTCGGCGGCGACCGTCCGGTGCAGATCGACGTCCGCGTGGTCGCCGCGACCAACAAGGATCTCAAGGCGCTGGTCGGGCGCGGCGCGTTCCGCGAGGATCTGTACTGGCGGCTCGCGGTCGTGCCGATCCAGGTCCCGCCGTTGCGAGAGCGCAAGGAGGACATCCCGCTGCTCGCCGCGCACATCCTGGCGCGCCGGCGCGGCGCCGCGAAGAGCTTCGCGGGCAACGAGGCCCGCTATCCGACCCAGGTCACGGCGCGCGCGCTGCAGCGGCTGGCCAGCTATCGCTGGCCGGGCAACATCCGCGAGCTCGAGAACGTGCTGTCGCGCGCCGCGATCCTGTGCGACGGCGAGGTGATCCGCTCGCACGACCTCGCGCTGAGCGGGCTCGACGCCGGCCGGCCCGGCGTCGGTGGCGAGGATGCCGCGGCCGACCGCGTGGTCCTGCCGGTGCTCGATCTCGAGCGGCTGGGCGACGGCGAGGGGCTCAAGGATCTGACCGAGCGCGCGGTCCGCACGGTCGAGCGTGCCGCGATCGCCGCCGCGCTGCGCCGCGATCGCAACCCGGCCGCGGCCGCGCAGCGCCTCGGCATCTCGCGCGCGAGCATCTACACCAAGATGAAGGCCTACGGGCTCGGCGCCGACGGCAGCGACGCCGAGTAGCTTCAGTCGATGATCATCGAGACCACGCGGCCGTCGTTTCCGACGTGGCACAGCCACTCGCCGGGCGGCAACAGCCCGGTGCAGGTGCCGGTCGCGCGTTCGCCGTCGTGATGGACCAGCGCGGGGTCGCACGCGCATGCGATGTCGCAGTCCGAGCTCTTCGTGCACGGCTTGCCGATCTGCGGACCGCGGCAGTGCAGCGCGTCGTGCCCGCCGCGCCACGGCTCCACCGTGCAGCACGTCGTACCCCACTGGCGCTCGTCCGACATGCAGCGGGGCACGGCCTCGGGCGGCGCGGCCGGCGGCGGGCGACACACCACGAACAGCGCGGCGGCAAGCCGGATCATCCCGTGGTCAACGCACCGCCGCGCCCGCCGGTCTACCGCTATAGTGCGGCGATGGCCAGCTGGCGCGCGGTCGCACGGGTCGGGGACCTCGCGCGCGGCGATCTCGTGCCGGTGCAGATCGACGGCGTGGAGCTCGTGGTCGGGCGCGACGGCGATCGCTACTTCGCGGTGCAGCGGCGCTGCCTTCACCGCGGCGGCGATCTGTCGGAGGGCATCATCGCGCGCGGCCACCTGGTGTGCGCGCACCACGGCTGGCGGTTCTCGACCGCAACCGGCCGCCACGACGAAGCATCGGACGTGTGCCTCGCGACGTACGCGGTGCGCGTGAACGGCGATGACATCGAGGTCGACCCGACCAGGAGCGCGGAGCACGATGACGCGACGTGACGTGACGTTGATCGAAGGTGATGGCATCGGTCCCGAGATCGCGGCGGCGACCGTGCGCGCGGTCGAGGCCGCCGGCGGCGCGATCGCGTGGCATCGCGCCGACGCTGGCGCCGGCGCGGTCGCCAGGCACGGCGATCCGCTGCCGCAGGCGACGATCGACTCGATCAAGCAGCACCAGCTCGCGCTCAAGGGACCGCTCGCCACTCCGAGCGGCGGCGGCTATCGCTCGGTCAACGTCACGCTGCGCCAGCTGTTCGATCTCTACGCGAACGTGCGGCCGGTCCAGACCATCCCCGGCGTGCCGTCGCGCTACACCGGCGTCGACCTGGTGATCGTCCGCGAGAACACCGAGGACCTGTACGCGGGCGTCGAGCACTACATCGATCCGCGGCGCAGCGCGGCCGAGTCGATCGCGATCATCACGCGCCACGGCAGCGAGCGCGTGATCGTCTACGCGTTCGAGTACGCGCGCCGCCACGGCCGCAAGAAGGTCACGCTCGTCCACAAGGCCAACATCCTCAAGATGTCGAACGGGCTGTTCCTCGACACGGGGCGCGAGGTCGCGACGCGCTACCCCGACATCGCGTTCGACGACATGATCGTCGATGCCACCGCGATGAAGCTGGTGATCGCGCCGGAGCGGTTCGACGTGATCGTCACGATGAACCTGTTCGGCGACATCCTGAGCGACCTCACGGCCGGGCTGGTCGGCGGGCTCGGCGTCGCGCCCGCCGCCAACATCGGCGACGGCGGCTGCGCGATGTTCGAGGCGGTGCACGGCACGGCGCCCGACATCGCCGGCAAGGGCATCGCGAACCCGACCGGCCTGATGCTGTCGGCCGCGATGCTGCTCGACCACATCGACCAGCAGGCGGCCGCCGGCCGGCTGCGCGCCGGCATCCGCGCCGCGCTCGCGAGCCCCGAGACCCGTACCGGCGACCTCGGCGGCAAGGCCGACACCGCGCGCTACACCGACGCGGTGATCCGCGCGATGGGATGAACCGGCCCGGCTCGCGCGTTGCGATCGCGATGCGGCTCGCAGCGCTCGTGCTCGTGCTCGCGGCCTCGCTCGCGAGCGCCGATCCGTACAGGGGGCCGGCGAATCCACCGCTGCCGGCCGACGCGGCGCCGATCCGCACCAGCATCAAGGAGTGCGTGGCGGACGTGGTCGACGTCATCGATCTGCGCGACGCCGAGCTCGCGGCCGCGGGCAAGCACCTGTGCGAGCTGCGCGAGCAGCACGCCGCCGCGCGCCGGGCCGTGCGCGAAGGGCTCGCGGTGCTGGTCCATCGCTACCGCGGCGCCACCAACCACGATCACGACGACAACCTCGCGCGGACGATCCGCGACGTCCAGCGCCAGGTCGAGCTGTGCCTCGACGCGCTCGCCTCGCAGCAGTGGCCGCACAACATCGAGCTCGAGCTGGTGCCGGAGCAGAACGCGATCTTCTGCGACCAGCAAGCCGACCTGCTGCTCACCGCGATCCTGCGCTCGCCGCCGTAGTCAGACCGTGACGGTCGCGAGCCTGGCGTAGCGCGCGTACAGCCCCTCGATCGCGGCGATCGGCGCGTAGCCGAGGGCGGCGGCGCACTCGCCGAGCCGCACCCCGGTGAGGCGGTCCTGCATCTGCAGCGCGCGGAACAGCTGGTAGCGATCGAGCACGCCCTGCTCGACGAGGAACTCGCCGAACGTGACCTCCTTGAGGCCATCCTCGACGAGCTCGACGCCGCTGTGCGAGTACTCGAAGTAGCGGTGGAGGTCACGCCCCTGTTGCAACTCGGCGGGCATCACGGTTCGCTTCCGTGTCACATGCGCGTTGACGGCCATGGCTGGCCGCTTGGCGAGCACGCTGCGTGCCAGGGCCGGCGCACATCGATCCCGCGAGTTGCTCGCGGAACGCGGTGATGCGGTGGCCACGCGGCAAGTGGAGTAGCCGGCCGGCGTCACGGAACGTGCTCCAGCGCTCGCTAACGACCGCGGTTCGTGGCACGTCTACGTTACATGCGAGCCGCGGTCGGTCTCGTGATCGCGATCGCAGCCTGCGAGGGCCAGGCGCCGCAGCGTTCGGCTCCCGCACACGTCTCGGTGGTCGGCTCGCCCGCCGAGCCGCCGCCGCCCGGCAGCGATGCGCTGATCGCGGTGCCGCCCGAGGTCGCCGCGCACGTCGCGCTGCGCGAGGTCGCGCGCGGCCTGCATCGCCCGGTGCTCGTCACCGCCGCGCCCGGCGACGTGCGCGATCGGCTGTTCGTGGTCGAACAGCGCGGTGCGATCCGCGTGCTCGAGCACGGCCAGCTCGCGGCGCGGCCGTTCTTCACGATCGGCGGGCTGTCCGACGGCGAGGAGCAGGGCCTGCTCGGGC
>DATJAE010000357.1:0-7565 GCA_035516595.1 Kofleriaceae bacterium
CCTCGTGCAGGCTCGGATCGAACCGCTTGGCGACCGCATCGACGCGCTCGACGCCGTAGCCGCGCAGCACGCCGTCGAGCTGATCGCGCACGCGCCGCACGCCGAGCGCCAGCGCCGCGCCGCTCGGGTCGCGCTCGGCGGCCGCGATCGTGCGGTCGAGGTTGTCGAGCACCGGCAACAGCTGGGCGACCAGCCGCCGGCGCGTCTCGTCGGCGACCGCGCCGGCGTCGCGCTCGACCCGCGCGCGCGCGGCCTCGAGCTCGCGCAGGGCACGTCCGATCTCGTCTGGCGTCAGCTCCCCTGCCATGCCGACAAGCTAGGCACGCGCTCGGGCCCTCGCGACCCACCGTTCGGGGAGGTCAGCGCGGCGGCACGAGCGGGCGGTCCCACGATCCGAGCACGATGCGATCGTCGTCGGGCTCGCTCGGCCGGGCAGGGTGCGCCTCGGGTGGAGTCGGCTGTGCCGGTGAGAGATCCTCGCACGGCAGATCGAACGGGTCGGGCAACTTCTGGGGCATGTGCCACCACATCGACCGCCGACGACAAACGTGTAGGGGCTAGTCGCCGGCGCAGGCGAACGCGCGCCGCCCACCCTTTGCGTCGACCAGCGCGATGTGCTCGCGGATGCTCGCGAACGCCGGCACGCGAAGCTCGGTCACGACCCGGTCATGCCGCGGACACGCCACCGGCTCGTCCCTGCGACCCGGGCACGCGCCGTCGTCCTGGCTCCACGCGATCACGGCGAGCCGGTCGCCGGAGCGCCGCAGCAGGTAGCCGCCGGTCCCGCCCTCCTCGAACGCGATCGCGGCGAGCTCCCCGGCGCGGAGCGGGCTCACCACGTCTTCACCGCGCGGGAGCTTGCCGCGGCACGCGGTCTGGTAGCGCGGCGGGAGCTGGCCGAGCTGCGCCGGCAGCTTCACGCGCTGCGTGGCGGCGCCGACCGTCGCGACCAGCTCGACCGGCTGCTTGCTGCCGTCGATCGAGCTCGGATCCGGCATCGGATAGACGCGCCATTCGACGTCGAGCGGGTCCGCGGCCGCCACGCCAGCGAACAGCGCGAGCACGATCAGCGGCCGCATGATCGCGATCAACGCGCCACCGGCGCCGCCGATTCCACCGTCATCGCCGGTGGCGCTCGACGAACGCGAGCATCGCGGCGCCGAACCGCTCGAGCAGCTCGCGGGTCGACGCATCGCGCAGCTCGCCGTCGACGAATCGCTCGTGCGCGCGCGGGATCAGCACCTCGGGCTGGCTGAGGCACGGCGTGTCGGAGTACACCAGCATCTGGCGCAGGTGGCCCTGGGCGCGGATCGTGCCGCTCATCCCGCTCGCGGCGCCGACCAGCCCGGTCGGCTTGCCCCGCATCGGCGAGCTCGCCGGCGGCCGCGACACCCAGTCGAGCGCGTTCTTGAGCCCGCCCGGGATGCTGTAGTTGTACTCGGGCACCGCGAACACCAGGCCGTCGGCGGCCGCGATCGCCGCCTTGAGCGCGATCACGCCGGGCGGGTCGGGCAGGTCGCTGTTGAAGATCGGCAGCTCGCCGAGCCCGTCGTGGATGTCGAGCCGGACGCCCCCCGGGAGCGCGTCGCCGACGGCGTCGAGCAGCGCGCGGTTGGTCGACGCCCTGCGCAGGCTGCCGCAGATGCCCAGCAGCGTCACCATGGGCTCACGGTATCATTGCCATCGTGCGCGCGCTCGCGATCGTGCTCGTCGCCGGGTGTGGCCACCTCGACTTCGATCCGCTCGCGGCGGCCGACGCGCCGGGCGACACCGCGCCGGGCGACACCGCGCTCGATGCGCACCTGGTGGCCTGGTACCAGATGGAGATGATCGGGTCGGGCACGACCCCCGAGACGGTGCCCGACAGCTCGGGCAACCACCACGACGGAACGTGCAGCGACGCCGCGACCGCGTACGGCTGTCCGCTGCCCGTGACCGGCCGGATCGGCGGCGGCTACGAGTTCGACGGCACCGACCAGCAGGTGGTCATCCACTCGACCCCGCAGCTCGAGCTGCCGGGGGCGTTCACGATCGCGGCCTGGGTGAAGATCGAGAACGCACCGGCCACGCGCGCGTGCGCCGCCACCAAGGGGCTGGGCCCCGACTTCTACAATTCCTGGGCGCTGTGCATCGAGACCTCGCAGGCGGTGTTCTTCTACACCGTCACCGGCACGACCGAGTCGAACCTGTTCTCGACCGCGACCGTCGCGACCGGCACCTGGCACCACGTCGCGCTCACCTGGGACGGCACGACCAAGACGATCTGGCTCGACGGCGACAGCGTCGCGAACGAGGCCGCGACCGCGGTCGACTTCGACAGCTCGAGCATCTACATCGGCGGCGACGTCGACAGCGGCGCGCCGACCGCGCTGTTCCCCGGTGACCTCGACGATCTGCGGATCTACGACGTCGCGCTCGGCCCGAGCGAGGTCCTCGCGCTCGCCAATCCGTAACCGATCACGCGCCGCGCCGTATACTGAGGCCATGTGGTTCTCCCCGAAGAAGCTCCGCCTGCCGGCGCGCGACGAGGCGCTGCCCGGCCGCGCCACCGCGATGGCCGTGCGCGACCGTCACTTCGTGAACGGCCACGCGATCGTGCCGCCGTTTCCCGACGGAATGCAGCGCGCGGTCTTCGGCATGGGCTGCTTCTGGGGCGCCGAGCGCAAGCTCTGGCAGGCGCCGGGCGTGTGGACGACCGCGGTCGGCTACGCGGGCGGCATCACGCCGAACCCGACCTACGAGGAGGTGTGCTCGGGCATGACCGGCCACGCCGAGGTCGTGCTGGTGGTGTTCGACCCCGAGCAGACCAGCTACGACAAGCTGCTGCAGCTGTTCTGGGAGAGCCACGATCCGACCCAGGGCATGCGCCAGGGCAACGACGCCGGCACGCAGTACCGCTCGGCGATCTACACGTTCGACGCCGCGCAGGCCGCGGCCGCGGCCAGCTCGAAGGCCGGCTACCAGGACCGGCTGCGCGCCGCCGGCTTCGGCGAGATCACGACGGAGATCGCGCCGGCCGGGCCGTTCTACTACGCCGAGGACTATCACCAGCAGTACCTCGGCAAGGAGCCGGGCGGCTACTGCGGGCTCGGCGGCACCGGCGTGAGCTGTCCGATCGGCCTGCCGGCGCGCTAGCGCAGGAAGTCCTCGATCGCGCGGGTCACCGCCTCGGGCTGCTCGACCGGCGACGAGTGCCCGGCGCGCGGGATCGTCGCGAGCCTGGCGCCCGCGATCGCCATGACGATGCGCTCGGCCTTGGCGGG
The DNA here is from genome assembly GCA_035516595.1 of Kofleriaceae bacterium. Classification (GTDB taxonomy): domain Bacteria; phylum Myxococcota_A; class Polyangia; order Haliangiales; family Haliangiaceae; genus JABFXX01. Next base: position 3,264 of record DATJAE010000357.1, read on the forward strand.
CGGCGTCGCGACGTCCTCGTCGCCGACGATCACCAAGGTGGGCGCGCGGATCCGGCCGAGCTCGGCGTGGATGCCGGCGCGATCGACCACGCCGTTGACCGCGCGCCACTCGTCGCGCCGGCTGGTCATGATCTGGACGAACCGCGCGACGTCGGCCTTGCGCGCCGGGTCGGCGATGGTCGAGCGGCCGAGCATGATCGGCGCGACCCGGCTGGCGACGATGCGCGGCCCGAACGTGCGGGTCACCGCGTTGAGCAGGCGGTAGCGCTTGACGTTCTCGATCGGCTCGGGGTCGGCCGAGGTCTCGAGCAGGATCAGCTTGCGCACCAGGTCGGGCCGGCGCGCCGCGACCCGCATCGCGACGAAGCCACCCATCGACAGCCCGACGAAGTGCACCGGCCCGCGCGCGACCTGCTCGATCACCGCGATCGCGTCCTGCGCGACCAGCTCGATCCCGATGCAGTTGCGATGGTCGGCCGCGCTCTGGCCCTGGCCGCGGTGATCCCACGCGATGCAGCGGTAGCGCGCGCGCAGCGCGGCGATCTGCGGTGCGAACAGCGCGGTGCACCACAGCAGGCCGTGGCTGAACACGACGGTCTCGCCGGTCGAGCCGGGGCCGGTGTCCTCGTAGTACAGCCGCGTGTCGTCGAGCTCGAGCGTGGCCATCGGCCCCGCATACTATCGTTTACATCGGCAGGCCGGCGCGATACGAACCGCTCATGATGATGAGGGTCCTGGCCGCGGCGACCGCGCTCGCCGCCTGCGGTGGTGGTCATGCCAAGCCCGACGGCGGCGTCGACGCGCGGCTCGAGGGCTTCGATCAGCCCGATCTGGTGTGCCCGGGGGGACCGACCTGCGCGAGCGCGGGAGACGGCGTGCTCAAGGTGGGCGTGTCCAAGCACGTCTACACGCCGCAGAACTTCGAGACCTACACCGACGAGAACATGGATCGCCAGTGGGAGTCGAACGAGCCGTACACCGACCTCAACGGCAACGGCGTGTTCGACGGCGTGTGGCTGTTCGGCGGCGCGCGCGCGGCCGAGGGCGTCACGACCGACGTCGAGGTCCGCGCGATGGCGTTCGTCGAGGGCGACATGACGATCGTCATCCTCTACGTCGATTGCATCGGCCTGCTCGCCGGTGACATGGACATCATCCGCCAGCACCCGCTGCTCGCCGGGCTCGACATCGACCACATCATCATCGGCGCCACCCACGCGCACGACGCGCCCGACACCGTCGGGTTGTGGGGCCCGACCGTCACCGACACCGGCCGCGAGCCGTTCGTGATGCAGGCGATCTACGACAACGCCGCGATGGCGATCAAGGAAGCGGTCGAGAGCGCGCAGCCCGCGCACATGATCATCGCCAAGACCCTGCTGATCAACGATCCGTCCAACCCGGCCTCGCTCACCGACAACTGGAACCAGGACATCCGCGATCCGATCATCTTCGACCCGACGCTCACGATCGCGCGGTTCGTGCAGGCCAGCGACGAGACCCAGACGATCGGCACGCTGGTCAACTGGGCCGACCACCCCGAGGTCGCGCACTTCGACGACACCGTGCCGGCCGGGATCACCGCGCACTATCCGCACTGGCTGCGCGACGGCATCGAGAACGGCGTGAAGACGACCGACAGCATCTACGCGCAGACCGATCTCGAGGGGCTCGGCGGCGTCACGGTGTTCGTGCAGGGCGCGCTCGGCGGCCAGGTCGGCTCGCTGCGCGGCACCCACCCGCCCGGCCCCGGCGGCACGCCGATCACGATGGTGTCGTCGGCGATGGACCAGGCGATCGGCACCAACGCCGCGGCGAGCGCGCTCACCGCGCTCGGTCAGTCCGGCGAGACCGTCACCAACCTGCCGCTGTCGTTCGTCAGCGCGTCGTTCGCCGCCGAGATCGACAACACGTACTTCCACGTCGCGTTCCTCATCCACTTGCTCGGCCCGCATCCGCTGATCGGCTACGACCCGAACCAGCCGATCGACGTCGGCAACGAGCCGTGGATCCCGCTGCGCTCGACCTACGTCCAGATCGGCCCGCTCGGCATCGTGACCGTGCCGGGCGAGCTTCACCCCGAGCTGTGGGTCGGCGTCCACACCGACGGATCGTGGAGCTGGGGCTGGCCGCTGATCAACCACCCCGACCAGCCCAACCAGCCCGACTTCTCGCAGGCGGCGCCGCCGCCGTACATGCGCGACCTCGTGCTCGCCCACGACGGCGTGAAGTACCCGGTCGTCGCGGGCCTGGCCGAGGACTACGTCGGCTACATCGTGCCGGCGTACAACTACGTGCTCGATCCCGACAACCCGTACATCGTCGAGGCGCAGGGCGATCACTACGAGGAGGTCTACTCGCTCGGGCCCAAGGACGAGGAGCACGTGGTCGATCCGATCCTCCAGCTCCTGCAGTATCGATCGCAGTAGCGGTCAGCGCGCGGCGAGCTTGAGCTCGGCGATGCGCTTGCGGTAGGCCGAGATGATCGCGCGCCGGTCGAGCATCGTCACGAACGTGCCGTCGTCGGCGGTGACCGCGAGCTCGTCGACGTGGCCGAGCGCCAGCACGTCGAGCGCGCGCTCGATCGAGTCGTCGCGCCGGATCTCGGGGAGCTCGGGGACGAGCAGGTCCTGCGCGACCACCAGGCCCGGGCTCGGATCCTCGGCGACGACCGCGCGGACCACGTCCGCGGACAGCACGCCGACCAGCCGGCCCGCTCGATCGACGACCGGGAACGTGCGTTGCAGGGTGTCATCCGCGAGGTGCAAGACCTCGCGCACCGGCGTCGCCGGCGAGATCGTGTGGCCGCGCCACTCGGTGCCGACCACCGCAGCCACGCTCATCTCGGCGAGCACGTCGTGGAACAGCTCGCTGCGATGCGCGGGCGAGCTCGCGCGCGACGGTACCTGCTCCGGGTAGATCGTCCAGCGGTGCGCGATGATCATCGAGAGGCACACGACCAGCATCGACGGCAGGAGCAGCTTGTAGTTGCCGGTGAGCTCGCCGACCATGAGCAAGGTCGAGATCGGCGTCTTGGCGACGCCCGCGAAGAACCCGGCCATCCCGACGATGGCGAACGGCCCGACGTCCGGGACCAGCGTCGGAACCCACGCGTGAAACAGCGTGCCGACCACCGCGCCGAGGCTGCCGCCGATCACCACCGACGGGCCGAACACACCGCCCGATCCGCCCGAGCCGATCGTCATCGACGTGGTCACGATCTTGCCGATCGCGACGAACAACAGGATGGCGATCGACGGACCGAGCGCACCTTGCTCGCTGACCGCCCGTTGCAGCATGCCGTAGCCGGAGCCCAGCACCGCGAGCGTCGAGCTGTCGCGAAGCACGAGGCAGCCGACCGCCGCGATCGCACCGACACATAGCCCGCCGAGCGCGGGCTTGACGTAGTTCGTGATCCGCCAGCTGCGAAACCGCGCGGTCAGCGCCGCGAGCGTCGTGATGTACGCGATGCCGGCGAACGCGAGCACCACGCCGAGCGCCGCATAGCACAGCAGCGCGAGCGGCTGGTCGAACGTGAAGCCCCCGGTGCCGGTGAACAGATGCCCGAAGCCATAGAACGCGCAGTACACGCTGTAGCTGACGATCGAGGACAGCAGCGCGGGGACCAGCACCTCGGCCTCGATGTCCGGCTCGCTGTACAGCACCTCCGCGGCAAACACCGCGCCGGCAAACGGCGCCCGGAAGATCGCGCCGATCCCGGCCGACACGCCGGCCGCCAGCAACACGCGACGCTCTCGTTCGGACAGCCGCAGCACCGTTCCGAGCAGGCTGCCGAAGCCGGCCCCGATCTGCGCGATCGGTCCCTCGCGCCCGGCGCTTCCGCCCGAGCCGATCGTGAGCGCGGACGCGACCCACTTCACCAGCGGGATCCGCCAGCCGATGTAGCCGTGCTCGCGGTGATACGCGCGGATCGCCGCGTCGGTGCCGTGGCCGGCGGCCTCCGGCGCGAAGCGATACACGAGAAATCCGCTCGCCAGTCCGCCGATCACGGGCGCGACGATCAGCCCCCACATGTGGAGCGAGCCGCTCGCCGCGAGCGAGCTCGGCTCGCCACCCGCGTGCTCGGGTGCGACGCCGATCAGCGGCGGCCAGAACGCGCTGATCGCCTCGTCGGTCAACCACTTGAACGCGACCGCTCCGAGCCCGCCGACCAGACCGACCGCGCTCGCCAGGCCGAGCCAGTAATACACGCGCTTGAGGTTGAAACGCTCGACGAGCCCGACCAGGTCGGTAAACCCCGGGGTCGTCGGCACGCGCCCCGTCGCTCGCCGCAAACGAAAC
>DATJAE010000358.1:0-28176 GCA_035516595.1 Kofleriaceae bacterium
GCGCAGCGCGGCGCGCGCCTCGTCGGTGCGGCCGAGATGGACGAGCGAGCGCGCGAGCTGCAGCTCGTGGCGCGCGGCTTCGGTCTGCGCGAGCCCGAGCCCGCGCAGCCGTTCGTAGAGCTCGGCGGCCGCGTCGTGATCGCCGCGACTCGCCGATGCCAGCGCGAGCCCGGCGATCGCGTCGGCCTGCAGCGGATCGAGCTCGAGCGCGCGCCGCCACGCCTGCTCGGCCGACGTGCCGGTCGACAGCCCGCCGAGCACCGCGAACGCGCGCGCCGCGGTGCGGTGATCGTCGCGCGCCTCGGCGAGCCGGGCGACCTCGTGCCACGCGACGATCGCGGCCTCGGGGTTGGAGCTGGCGAGGATGGTCGCGGTCATCTCGTGCACCGCGGGATCGTCGGGCGCGAGCTCGCTCGCCGCGACCAGCTCGTGCTGCGCGCTCGCCGGATCGGCGAGCTGGTGGACGAACACGTCGGCCAGGCGCAGCCGGAGCTCGACCGCACGCGCCGGCTCGGCCGCCGCGGCGCGCGCGCGCAGCAGGCGCACCAGCTCGGGCCAGCGTTGCTCGTCGGCGTAGCGATCGGCGAGCGCGTCGGCCGCCTCGACCGATTCCGCATCGTGCTCGAGCGCGAGCTCGTAGAGCTGGGTCGCCGCGCGCGGCTCGAGCACGCGCAGCAGGCGCGCGCCGGCGAGCGCGGCGAGCGCTGCCTGATCGTCGTCGCCGTCGGCGCTGCCGGCGTGGGCGAGCTGCATCAGGTGACCCGCGGCCTCGCGCGCGTCGCCCTGGGCGAGCGTGATCGACGCGAGCGCGGCGTGCGCGGCGGGGAAGCTCGGCCAGCGGCCGAGCGCCTGGCGCGCGAGCTCGAGGCCGTCGAAGAACCACGCCGGCCGCGCGGCGGCGAGCGCCAGGATGCGATCGAGCAGGTGCGGCTGCTCGGGCCCGCCCGCCGCGAGCAGCGCGCGGTAGCCGCGCATCGCGTCCTCGACGTGGCCCGAGCGCAGCTGCATGTCGACCGAGTGCATGAGGTCGTGCGCGGCCGCGAGGTGGAGCGCGGCCGGCCGCACGCCGAGATCGCCCATCCGGCTGCCGCTCGGGCCGAACGCGATCTCGATCGCCTGGCGCTGGATGCGGATCGTCGTGACCTCGACGTCGCCGGCCGCGGGCAGCCGCCAGCCCGCCGGCGGCATGACGTGCCACAGCAGCGCGTTCACGACGTCGACCTCGACGTCGCCGAGCCCGCGCGCGTGCGGCCGCTCGATCACGTTGGGCGCGTCGGTCGCGCCGAGCAGCGCGCCGAGCAAGCGATCGGCGAGCACCGGCCCGGGCGTCGGCAGGTGGCCGTGCACGCGGATGTGGCTGGCGAGCGCGCGCAGGTGCGTGCCGGCGTGGACGAGCACGACGCGGAACGATAGATCGGCGGTGGCCAGGCCATCGCTCGCGCGCGCGCGCACCGACACGAAGCCGTCGCCGAGCCGCGCGGCCACCGCGGTGAGCCCGAGCCCGGCGAGGTGGCGGCGCGCGGCCTCGACGCGCTCGTCGAGCGCGGCCGGCGGGATGCGCAGCGCGAGCGCGCGCAGCCGGGTGCGCCTGCGCTGGAACCGCTCGGCCGCCGCCGAGCCGGGGTCGGTGCCGAGCTCGGAGACCTCGAGCTCGAGCCGGTCGATCCGGATCGGGCCGATCGCGAGATCGGCGAGTGCGAGCCGGCCGACCCCCGCGTGCGCGGTGAACGCGAACGGAAGGCGCCGAGCACCGGCTGCCACCTCGGCTCCCACGCCCCGAACTTACCGCGGGGCGGAGGCTACCGGAAGGTCTCGCACGGCTTGTAGGCGGCGAGCACCAGGTTGCCCTTGTCGTCGCGCTCGGTCAGCAGATCCTGGTTGGGGACGATCTTGCCTTCCTTGGTGAGCTGGTCGCAGCGCTGCTGCATCCAGGTCAGCAGCGCCTCCTCGCCGCGCAGCGCGCGCAGCGCCGCGATCCGCTCGTCCGCGACCTTGTCGAAGTCCTCCGGCTTGGCGGTGTCGTGCTCGACGAGCTGGAGCACGACGTAGACGCTGCCGACCGAGCCGGTCTCGAGGTCGCCCTTGACCTCGTAGATCCGGCTCGCCAGCTGCCCCGGTTGCAGCTTGAACAGCTCGTCGAGCGCGGCCTTCGACTTGCCGAGGTCGGCGATCTGGTCGCCGCGCGGCTCGGGCCCGACGCGCAGGTAGGTCGGCGGCGCGATCGTGCCCATCGCGGGCAGCTGTTCCTTGGTGGGCGTGATGTCGGTCTCCGCGGCCGTGCCGGTCGGTGTCGCCGATCCCGAGCCCGATCCGGCCGCCGATCCCGATCCGGCCGCCGATCCCGAGCCTCCCGCCGAGCCCGAGCCCGCCGCCGAGCCCGCCGCCGCCGCCGATCCCGAACCCGCCGCCGATCCCGTCGCGGCATCGTCCGCGAACCAGCCCGCCGGCTGATCCGGTAGCTCGATCTCGATGTTCCCGTGAATGGCGCCCGATCCCGATCCCGATCCCGCGCCGCTCCCGGTCGCCGGCTTCCCCGGCACCGGCGCTCGCGGCGTCCCCGGCGGTTTCTTCGCACGCTGGAACTGCTGCAGCATCTGCATCTTCTGCTCCTTCGTCGTGCGAGGATCGCTGAGCATCCGCTGCATCTCCTTCTGCATCCACTCCATGTCCGGCTGATACAACCCGTCGAGCCCGAGCCCCGGGCTGGTCCGCGCGGCGGCCAGCGCGGCCAGCGCGGCGCGCTTGGCCGCCTCCTGGCCCCATGCCGTGCGGGCGAGCTTGCGCGCGATCTCGCGCTTCACTTGATCGAACGACAGGTCGCCCTCGCGCTTGTCCTCGGCGAGCACCAGGTACGCGCCCTTGTCGGTCGTGATCACCGGCGTCATGTCGCCGACCTTGAGCGTCTTGACCGCGTCCCTGACCGCCTTGTCGTCGATCGCCGGATCCCAGCCGATCGCGCCGCCGGTCTCGGCCAGGCCCGGATCGGTCGACAGCTGCTTGGCCGCGTCGGCGAACTTGAGCTTCCCGCTCGCGATCGCGGCGCGCGCGGTCTCGAGCTTGGCCTTGGCCTGATCGGGGGTGATCCCGGCGGCCTTGTCCTTCGGCTTGTCCTTGTCGGCGGTCTTGTCCTTCGGCTTGTCCTTGTCGGCGGCCTTGTCCTTGTCGGCGGCCTTCTTGTCGTCGGGCGCCTTCGCCTTCTTGTCGTCGGGCGCCGTCTTGTCATCCGTTGCCTTCTTGTCCCCCGGCGCCGGGGTCGCCGGCGGCGCCGGCGCCTCCGGCTTGGTCGCCGCGATGAAGATCTCGCGCAGCTCGAGCTCGAGCGGGCGATGCTTGTACGTCCGCTCGTCCTCGGTGTAGCGCGCCTTCACCTCGGCCTCGTGCGCCGCGAGGTAGCGGTCGACGTCGGCGTCGGTCAGCTTCATCGCCTGCTCGTAGACCGACGGGCGAAACGGCACGACATCGTAGGTCACCGTGTTGCCCTCGTACATGAACAGGTCGAGCGCCTCGTCGCGCGACACCTGCACCGAGTTGCGGATCAGGTCGGCCTCCATGCGCGCCAGCAGGCTGCGCTTCTGCTCCTCGCGATAGCTGTTGAGCGAGGTGTTGAGCTCGCCGACCCAGTTCTTGACCGCCTTGTGGTTGTAGAAGCCGTTCTCGTCGAGCGCGCCCGGGATCGGCAGCGTCATCGTCACGCCCAGCCGGTAGCGCTGCTGCTCCTGATCCGGAACGATGCCGGCGTAGAAGAACCGGCCCTTCTTGATCTGATCGTCGATCAGATCATCGGTCGCGATCATGCCGTGCGCCTCGGCGGCCTGCGCGAGCAGCTCGCGGGCGACCAGCGCGTCGAGCGCGAACAGCTTGCGCTGCTTCTCGCGGCCGGTGTTGTACGGCGTGGCGTACGCGATGTGATAGGCGGTCTGGGTCAGCTCGGTGCCGTCGACCCGCAGGATCGGGTTGTCGACGCCATGACAGCCGTTGTCGTCCTGGCGCGTTTGACCCGGCCGGAAGTTGATCACGAAGATCGCGATCAACAGGCAGAAGATCAGATAGACGAAGATCGACGCCCCTTGGCGCCGCATGTTTTCCAGCATGGGTCGCACTCGTTCTAGACCGGGCCCCCGGCTTCCACAAGGCTCCTGAACGATCCTCGGATGCGCTCAAGATTGTCTTGCGCCGCGGTGTTTTTGCGTGATAACCCCGCCAGGCTCTTCGGGTTGGTACGCACCGAGGGGCGGGTCTGCCTACTGATTTTTCGCGGCGCGCCACAACGCCGCTTTGCCACAGGATCACCATGCTCTTCGATTGGGTCTACGGAATGTTTTCCAACGACCTCGCCATCGACCTCGGGACGGCGACCACGCTGACCTTCGTCAAGGGTCGCGGCATCGTCGCGAACGAGCCGAGCGTCGTCGCGGTCCAGGCCGCATCGCAGGGCCCCAAGCGCGTGCTCGCGGTCGGCAAGGAAGCCAAGGAGATGCTCGGCCGCACGCCGGGCAACATCGTCGCGATCCGGCCGATGAAGGACGGCGTGATCGCCGACTTCGAGGTCACCGAGGCGATGCTGCGCTACTTCATTCAGAAGGCGCACCAGCGCCGCACGCTCGTGCGACCGCGCGTGATCGTCAGCGTGCCGTCGGGGATCACCGAGGTCGAGAAGCGCGCGGTGCGCGACTCGGCGCTCGCCGCGGCGGCGCGCGAGGTCTACCTGATCGAGGAGCCGATGGCGGCCGCGATCGGCGGCGGCCTGCCGATCACCGAGCCGACCGGCAACATGATCGTCGACATCGGCGGCGGCACGACCGAGGTCGCGGTGATCGCGCTCGCCGGCATCGTGCTGTCGAAGTCGATCCGCGTCGCCGGCGACAAGATGGACGAGGCGATCGTCCAGTACGTCAAGCGCAAGTACAACCTCCTGATCGGCGAGCGCACCGCCGAGATCATCAAGAAGGAGATCGGCTCGGCGTATCCGCTCGAGGAGCCGCTCACCGTCGAGGTCAAGGGCCGCGACCTGGTCGCCGGCGTGCCCAAGACGCTGCTGGTCAACTCCGACGAGATCCGCGAGGCGCTGCAGGAGCCGGTGAACGCGATCGTCGACGCGATCCGCTCGGTGCTCGAGCGCACGCCGCCCGAGCTGTCGGCCGACATCGTCGACAAGGGCGTCGTGCTGTCGGGCGGCGGCGCGCAGCTCAAGAACCTCGACGTGCTGGTGCGCGAGGAGACCGGGCTGCCGGTGATGGTGTGCGAGAACCCGCAGACCGCGGTCGTGCTGGGCACCGGCAAGGTGCTCGACGAGCTGTCGCTGCTTCGCGAGATCGCGCTGCGGTAGCAGATGATCACGCTGCGGCGTCGCCTGGTCGACTGGTCGCTGACGGGCTTGTTGATCCTCTTGCCCGCGCTCGTGCTGCGCGCGTCGCTCGACCGCGGCACGCCGTCGGGGCTCGACAAGGCGCTGCTGCGCATCACCGCGCCGCTCGAGGCCGGGGTGTCGTGGCTGGTCGAGGGCGTCGGCGGGATGTGGGAGCGCTACGTCGCGCTGGTCGACGTCGAGTCGGAGAACCGCGAGCTGCGCGCCGACAACGACAAGCTGCGCAAGCAGCTCGCCGCGATGACCCGGCGCGCGTTCGACGCCGCCGCGCTCGAGGACCTCGCGACGGTCAAGCGCCAGACCCCGGCCGACACGGTCGGCGCGCGCGTGATCGGCGCGCCGCTGTCGCCGCAGTTCCGCGTGCTGCGCCTGCGGATCGATCGCGGCGAGCACGAGGTCGCGCCCGGCATGCCGGTGGTGGTCGGCGACGGCCCGATCGGCCGGATCGACAAGGTCTACGGCGACTACGCCGACGTCACGCTGATCAGCGATCCGGCGTCGGCGATCGAGGTGGTGATCCCGAAGACCGGCGGGCGCGGCATGCTGCGCGGCCTGGGCCGTCCCGACTCCTACGCCTGCACGATCGAGTGGCTCGAGCGCGAGTCGCGCCCCGAGGCCAAGGTCGAGGTCGGGATGGAGGTCGTGACCTCGGGGCTGGGCGCGAGCTTCCCGCCCGGCCTCGTGGTCGGCAAGATCTCGAAGGTCTCGCGCGACGACGGCATGTTCCAGCGCGCCGAGGTCGAGCCCGCGGTCGACGTGTCGCGGGTGCGCGCGGTCGAGGTCCTGCTCGCGCCGCCGCCGCCGCCCGATCCCGACGCCAAGCAGAAGCGCAAGAGCGAGCCCGCGTTCGGCACGAGGCCGCTATGAGGACGGCGACGTTCGTGCTGGTCGCGTACCTCATGTGCGTGGTGGTCGCCTCGGTGTGGCGGTTCATGCCCGACGCGGCGCGCGACGCCGTGCCGGATCTCGGCGCGCTCACCGCCGCGTATCTCGGGCTCACCGCGCGCCGCGCGCTCGCCCCCGCGGTCGCCGGCTCGATCGTGCTCGGCTATCTCATCGATCTGATCTCGGGCGCGCCGCCCGGCCTGATCGCGCTCGTGCTCGGCCTCACCGGCGTGGTCGCGCGCGCGGTGCAGCAGCGGATCTACGTGCGCGGCTGGGCGATGACCGCGGTGTTTTCCGGGTTCGTCGCGCTGATCGCCGCGGCGCTCCAGCTGATCGTGCGCGCGGCGTATGGCGTGCCGCGCGGCAGCTGGTCGGTCGAGCTCCACGGCCTCGCGGTCGTCGCGATCGCGACCGCGATCGTCGGGCCCGCGGTGTGGCGGATCTTCCGGCGGATCGACGCCGGGTTCGCGCGCACCCATCGCGAGCGCGACGCCGCGCTCGAGGGGATCGCGCCGTGAGCGTCGCGAACACTCCGTACAGGCGAGCGCTTCGCGAGCCGATCGATCGGGGACGCCCCGAAGAGGCGGCCCCGTGAGCGTCGCGAACACTCCGATCGATCGGGGACGCCCCGAAGAGGCGGCCCCGTGAGCACGCACGGGCCGGCGCTGCCCGAGCTGCACAAGCGGCTGCGCTGGGTCGCGCTCGGCGTGATCGCGGCGTTCGCGCTGCTGGTCGGCCGGCTGTGGCAGCTCCAGGTGATGCGCGGCGACAGCTACTACGAGCGCACGGTGTCCAACGTGGTGCGCGAGCGCTACCTGCCGTCGGTGCGCGGCAAGATCCTCGACCGCAACGGCGTGCCGCTCGCCGACAACCGCCCGGCGTTCAACCTCTACGCCACGCCCAAGCTGTTCACCGCCGACGTGCGCAACGAGCTCGCGCGCATGCTCGCGCTGTCCGACGAGGAGCTCGCCAAGCTCGACGATCGCCTCGCGGTCGGCAAGAAGCGCGACGCCAAGACGCCGGTGCTCGTGCTCGAGGATCAGGGCCGCGATCGCGCCGCGCTGGTCGAGCAGGCCAGGGCGCGGCTGCCCGGCGTCGAGGTCCGCCACGAGCCGTACCGCTACTACCCGCAGGGCGACCTCGCGGCGCACCTGGTCGGCTACATGACGCAGATGACCGCCGAGGAGGCCGACAAGCTGGTCGCGCAGGGCTACGACTCGAGCGAGCTGGTCGGGCGCTACGGGCTCGAGGCCGCGTGGGAGAACTACCTGCGCGGCAAGAAGGGGGTCGAGCGCTTCGCGGTCGACGCGCGCGGCCAGCGGCTCGACGATGCGACCACCGCCGCGCTGATCCAGCAGGACCGCGTGATCGAGCCGGTACCGGGCTCGAACCTCGTGCTCACGCTCGACGCCGACCTCCAGCGCATGGCCGAGAAGGCGGTCGCGCACACCGCCGCGGCGGCGGTCGTCGTGGTCGAGCCGAAGACCGGCAAGATCCGCGCGATCGTCAGCAAGCCGTCGTTCGATCCGAACGTGATGACCGGCCACCTGAGCCAGGCCGAGTACACCCTGCTCAAGAGCGATCCGCGCAAGCCGTTCATCGACAAGGCGATCCGCGCGACCTATCCGCCGGGGTCGATCTTCAAGTTCGCGACCGCGCTCGCCGCGCTCGAGGACGGGCAGGCCGCCGAGGACGAGTCGATGGTCTGCACCGGCGAGTACGAGCTGTCGGGCACGCACTTTCGCTGCCACGGCACGCACGGCAAGATCGATCTGCTCGGCGCGATCCAGCACTCGTGCGACTTCTACTTCTGGCACCTCGCCGAGCGCATCCACCTCGATCGCATCGCCGCGGTCGCGCGCGAGTACGGCCTGGGCGCGCCGACCAACATCGGGCTCAACGGCGACTCCGCCGGCCTCATCCCGACCAAGGCATGGTACGAGCAGAACGGCCGCTACAAGGCCGGCTACGCGACCAACGCGGCGATCGGCCAGGGCGACGTCGAGGTCACCGTGCTGCAGATGGCGATGGCCTACGCCACGCTCGCCAACGGCGGCACGCTGTACGTCCCGCAGATCGTCGAGCGGATCGAGAGCAACGACGGCCACACCCTGGTGAGCTACCAGCCCAAGATCGTGCGCCAGGTGTCGACCCCGGTGCTCGCGCTCGATACCTGGCGGCGCGGCATGTACAAGGTCACCAACGAGCTCGGCGGCACCGCGTACCAGTACGGCCACCTCGAGGGCCTCACCGTGCTCGGCAAGACCGGCACCGCCGAGGTCAAGAAGCACCACCACGAGGACGGCGAGCGCGATCTCGAGCGCTGGAACCCCAACGCCGCGCACGCCTGGTTCGCCGGCTGGGCGCCCAAGGATGATCCCGAGATCGCGATCGTCGTCCTGGTCGAGCACGGCGGCGGCGGCGGCGAGACCGCGTGGCCGATCGCCGAGCAGATCCTCGAGGGCTACTTCACCAAGATCCATCCGGTGCCGTTCAAGGAGATGCCGGCGGTCAAGCGGGTGCCACGATGAGGAGAACCGAGCGTTGCGAGGTGAGCGGTCGGGGGCAGGGGCTCGCATCGAAGGCCGAGCGAAGCGAGGACCTGCGATGAAGGGGCTCGGCATGCTGCCGCGCGCCACGGTCGGCGTGTCGCGCTGGCGCCGGTTCCGCGCCGCGGTCGACTGGCCGCTGATCGTGACGATCGTGCTCCTGTGCACGATCGGCATGCTGAACCTGTACTCGGCGACCCGCGGCGTCCGCCACCACGCCAAGTTCGACACCCAGGTCCAGTGGATGATCGTCGGGGCGATCGGCTTCGTCGCGGTCACCGTGATCGACTACCGCACGCTGGTCCGGCTGGCGTGGGGCGGGCTCGGCGTCGCGACCCTGCTGCTCGTCGTCGCGCGCCTGGTCGGCCACCCCGCCGCGGCCGACAACCACGGCTACACCTACCGCTGGCTCAACCTCGGCGGGATGGGCATCCAGCCGTCGGAGCTGGTCAAGCTCACGATGATCCTGGTGCTCGCGCACATGTTCGCGCACGCCGAGCCGCACAGCTATCCGCTGCGCCGGATCGGCCCGCAGCTGCTGGTGCTCGCCGTGCCGATCGTGATCATCGCCGCGCAGCCCGACCTCGGCACCGCGGTCCTGCTCACGCTGATCGTCTTGACCGTCGGCTTCCTCGCGATGCCGAACGTCTGGCCGATGGTCTACTCGGTCACCGGCCTGCTGCTCGCGGTGCCGATCCTGTTCGAGAAGCTCCAGACCTATCAGAAGGACCGCATCCTCGGCTTCATCGACTGCAACGTCGCGCCGAGCAAGACCTGCTGGCACACTACGCAGTCGATCTACGCGGTCGGCAGCGGCAAGATCTGGGGCAAGGGCTTCCTCGAGGGCACGCAGAACCAGTTCAACTTCGTGCCCGAGCACTGGACCGACTTCCCGTACTCGGTGTGGGCCGAGGAGTGGGGCTTCGTCGGCTCGGTGTTCCTGCTCGCGATGTTCGCGTTCCTCCTGGTGTGGACGATCAACGTCGCGCTGTCGGCGCGCGACCGCGTCGGCTCGGTGATCTGCGTCGGCGTCGCGGCGATGACGTTCTGGCACGTCGTGGTGAACGTCGCGATGGTCCTGGGCATCGCGCCGGTGGTCGGCGTGACCCTGCCGTTCATCTCGTACGGCGGCAGCTCGCTGGTGACGTTCTTCCTGGCGATGGGCCTGGTCGCGAACGTGTCGCTGCGCAAGCACGGCTACTGATCACTGACACACGCCGGCGAGCGGCGGATCGCCGAACGCGCTGCCCGCCATCATGCACGTGCCCGACGCGCAGGTCGGCCCGCCGCCGCGCAGGCTGCAGATCTGCGCGCACGTCATGTTCAGGCAGTACGCGCCGGCCACGCAGTCGTCGTAGCCGCTATCGCCCTGCGGGCCGAACGTGCACGCGCTGCCGAGCGCCGCGCTGCCGGCCGGCACGCACGCCACCACCGGCATCGTCGCGGTATCGACCGACGTGCACTTGAGGCCGATCGCGCACACCGGATCGACCGGGTCGCACGCGTGGAACGCCGAGGCGTCGGGCGCCGCGTCCATCGGACACACGCAGGCGTCGGGCGCGTGATGGCTGCCGCCGCCGCAGGCGCACGCGAGCACGATCAGCAGTCGCCAGGTCACGCGCCGATCGTACTGCCGATCGGGGTATGGTGGGGCGGTGTCGGACGAGGTCTCGCGGCTCTTGTCGCTGGTGTTGCGCCACGAGCCCCAGCGGCTGGGCGTGGTGCTCGACGACCGCGGCTTCGCGCCGATCGACGGCGTGCTCGCCGGGCTCGCGGCCAACGGCATGGTGCTGTCGCGCGCCGAGCTCGACGCGATCGTCGCCGACCGGCAGCGCTTCGCGATCTCCGACGACGGCAGCAAGATCCGCGCGAGCGATGGCGAGCCGGTCGAGCTCGAGCGCGACCTCGTGCCGGCGGTGCCGCCGCAGCTGCTCTATCACGGCACGACCGAGGCGGCGGTCCCGGGCATCCGCGCGTTCGGCCTGGTCAAGGGCGAGCGCCGGCACGTCCACCTCTCGCCCGACGTCGACACCGCGCGCAAGGTCGGCGCTCGCCACGGCGAGCCGATCGTGCTGACCGTGCGCGCCGGCGAGATGCACGCCGCCGGCCACGCGTTCTACCTGTCGCAAAACTGCGTGTGGCTGTGCGACCACGTGCCGGCCGACTTCGTCCAGCTGCCGTTCCAGCACCACGCCGGCGGCGGCAACCGCGCGATGAAGGTCGAGATCGCGCGGCAGTCGCTCGACGCGTGCAAGGCCGGTCACTACATCAACCGGCGCGGCGAGCGCGTGGACATCGCGGCGGAGGTCGCGGCGTGCAAGGCCGGCACGCTGACCTACGAGCTCGGCGCGGCGTTCGATCCGCCGCGCGAGGACCGCACCGCGGAGGTCGAGGTCACCGGCGAGAGCACGGTGGCGGCGCTGTGCCGGCTCGCGCCGCGCGGCGGACACCTGGCATGCCTGAACTTCGCGTCGGCCAAGCACGCCGGGGGCGGCTTCCTCGGCGGCGCGCAGGCGCAGGAGGAGTCGATCGCCCGGGCGAGCGCGCTCTACCCGTGCCTGGTCACCCAGCCGGAGTTCTACGCGCGCCAGCGCGCGCACGGCGGCGCGATGTACCTCGATCTCGCGATCTGGTCGCCGCGCGTCCCGGTGTTCCGCGACGACGACGGCAACTGGCTCGACGCGCCGGTGCTGGCGTCGGTGATCACCTGCGCGGCGCCCAACGCCAGCGCGCTGCGCCAGCACGGCCGGTTCGACGCCGCCGAGGTCGAGCGCGTGCTTCGCGCGCGGGTGAAGTTCATCCTCGACATCGCGGTGCATCACGGCGTCGATCATCTGGTGCTCGGCGCGTGGGGCGCCGGCGTGTTCGGCAACGATCCGGCGATCGTCGCGCGCGCGTTCGCCGAGCTGATGCCGCGCGCGTTCGCCAGCGTGGTCTACGCGGTGATCGGCGATCCGGTGCGCAGCGAGAATCATCGCGCGTTCGCGGAGCTGTTCGGATGAATCCCGACGAGATCGTGCGCTGGGCGCATGCGGCGTTCGTCACCAGCCCCGAGGCGTCGTACGACCAGGTGGTCGACATCGTGCGCGCCGCCGGCGTGCCGAACGCCGAGCGCGCGTGCGCGATGCTGGTGCTCGCGTTCGGCCGGCGCGTGCTCGAGGGCCTGGTCGCGCTGCCCGCGACCTACGCGATCGCCGGCGGCGGCGAGCGCGCGCTCGCGGACGAGCCGCTGTACGTCGCGGCGGATCGGCTCGCCCATCACGCGCCGGGCGATCACATCAAGCTGATCGGCCTGCGCAGCGCCGAGGTCAACGCGGTCGATCAGGCGCTCCACGCCGGCAGCCAGCCCGAGAACCTGGTGCTGTCGCCGCCGGTGATCGACGTCGCCGACGCGCCACCGTCCGGCGGCGCTGCGCCGTTCGACGCGCAGGCCGCGCTCGACCAGCTGGTGCGCGCGCACGCCGGCGCCGCGCTGCGCCTCGAGGCGCGCGTGTGGCCGCGCCGGCTCCAGGCCGGGCTCGCGATGCTCTCGCTCGACGCGGTCGTGCAGGTCGGCGATCGCGAGCTCGCCGAGTCGCACGTCGGGATGGGAAACGACATCGCCGCCGCGACGCGCCTCGCGATCGACAAGCTCGCGCGCGCGTCGCTGCACGTCCTGCTCGCCGCGCTCGGCGATCGCGCGCTCGGCGAGGGCCAGGTCGAGTGGGAGCGCCGCGGCGAGTTCGACGTGTGCAGCGGGCCGCTGCTCGTCCAGCTCGCCCAGCCGCCGCCGATCGCGTTCGCGGCGATCGTCGATCGCGCGCTCGCCGCGCTCGCCGCCCAGGGGCTGTCGCGCGAGCTGCACTGGCTGCGCCTGTTCGTCGCGGTCCAGGACGGCGCGCCGAGCTCGGCCGAGGCGCTGCTCGACAACGAGGCGTGGCCGGCCGGCGAGGCGATCCTGCGCGACCACGCGTGGCCGGCGCACGACCAGATGTACACGCTGCGCCACTTCCTCGTGCTGGTGCCGAGGCCGTGACGATCACGGCTGGCGCGCCAGCGTGTCGGCGCGCTTGACCAGCGCCGGGATGCGATGCGGGCCGTGCATCGCGCGGACATGGGCGGCGGCCTCGGCCGCGTCGAGCCCGGCCGCGGTGACGTAGAGCGGGCGCCGGCTGTCGCCGCGCACCACCTCGATCGCCGGCGCGCCGCGGTAGCGCGACTTGGCGACGCCGACCACCGCGACCGCGCCGCCGAGCGCCGCGTGGAGGTGCGCGCCCAGGCCGGGCACGCCATCGCCCAGCCACACGTAGCCATCGACCAGCGCGGCGGCGAGCGGCTCGCCGAGCCGGACGAGCGCGGCCTCGAGGTAGGGCAGCTCGCGCGCGAAGAACCGGCCGGGCTGGTAGGCGGCGGCCGGGCCGTCCGAGCGCACGACCAGCTCGCGCGCGGCGGTCGCGTCGCGCCACCCGGCGAACGCGACGCACGCGGTCACGACCGCATCGGCGCGGTAGTCGACGTCGAGGCTCGCGATCAGAGGTGCTTCTGGATCTCGGCTTCGAGCTTGCTGCGCGGCATCGCGCCGACCAGCTGGCCGACCACCGTGCCGCCCTTGAAGATCAGCAGGGTCGGGATCGAGCGCACGCCGTACTGCTGCGGCACGATCTGGTGGTGGTCCACATCCATCTTGGCCACCTTGAGCCGGCCGGCGTACTCGTCGGCCAGCGCGTCCACCGTCGGGGCGATCTGCTTGCAGGGGCCGCACCACACGGCCCAGAAGTCGACCAGGGTGGGGACCGCGGCCTGAAGGACCTCGGTCTCGAAGTTGGCGTCGGTGAGCTCTTTGACGTGTGCGCTGGCCATCGCTACCTCCGAATCGATGGTGTTATGTAACCCCTGGGAACCGATACCGCAACCCACCCGAGTCGGTGGTACGATCGCTCGAGGGAATGTCCCGGTTATTCATCTCGGTCGATCGCCTCGACGCCTGGACCGCGGAAGGTCGGGCATCGCTGGAAGGTGATCGCATGATCCTGACCGAGCTCGGCCGCGCGTTTTCCATGACGCCGGCGGTGTGCTTCGTCTCGGCGTCGAGCGGCGCCCAGGATCCCAACGGCCTGATCGGGCTCGTCAAGTCGAAGCAAGCGCTCGAGGCGATGGGGGCCGAGCAGCTCGCGAACTCGGTGATCGTCAACGACACCGCGTACGACGTGATCGACGGGTTCATCGGCGAACCACTCCCGCCATGACCGCGGCCGAGCCGCTGCGCGTGCTGTCGGTCGCACCGTCGCCCGCGTTCTGGGTGGCGGCGGTCGCGTACGCCGCGTCGGCGGTCGCGCTGTTCGCCGTGCTGGCCGGCAAGGTGAAGCTGCGGCCGCTCGCGCTCGCGCTGGTCGGCCTCGCGGTCGCGGCGCACGCCACCGACATCGCGTGGCGCGGCGTCGAGCACGTCCACCCGGCCGAGTCGGTGCGGGAGGCGCTCGGCTTCCTCGCGTTCATCATGGCGGCCGGCTACCTGGTCGCGAGCGCGCGCTACCGGCTCACGCTCGGCGGCGTGGTCGTGATGCCACTGGCGCTCGTCCTGCTCGTGCTCGCGCGGCTCACCCCGGCCGGCCGCGCGCCCGACGACCTGTCGGTGCTCGGCCGCATCCACATCGTGCTCGCGACGATCGGGGTCGCGGTGTTCGCGCTCGCCAGCGCGCTGTCGGCGATCTACCTCGCCGAGGATCGCGCGCTGCGCCGCAAGAAGCTCGACGGGATGGTGTGGAAGGAGGGCGGGGCGCCGATCGAGGCGCTCGACCGGCTGTCGCATCGCCTGATCTGGCTCGGCTTCCCGCTGTTCACGGTCGCGCTCGTGCTGGGCGCGGTGTGGACGGCGCAGATCGGCGAGGGGCTCGATCGCCTCGAGTACGCGCTCGCCGCGGTGACGTGGATCGCGTTCGCGGTGCTGCTGGTCGCGCGCCAGATCTATGGCTGGCGCGGCCGGCGCGCCGCCAGGCTCACGCTCGAGGGCTTCGCCTGCGCGCTCGCGGTGCTGATCATCTACCTCGTGCGACGCTGGATGGGGCTGGTGTGAGCGAGCTGTTCGTGGTCGGGCTGTCGTGGCGGACCGCGCCGGTCGCGGTGCGCGAGCAGCTGGCGTTTCGCGACGACGAGATCGCGCCGGTGCTCGCGCGCGTGACCTCGCAGCTGCCGGTCGCCGAGGCGCTGCTGATCTCGACCTGCAACCGGGTCGAGCTCTACGGCGTGACGCGGCCCGGCGACGACGGCGCCGCCGCGGTGCGCGGGCTGTTCACCGAGAACCGCGGGCGCGAGGTCGACGCCGCGCTCTACGATCACCGCGGCTCGGCCGCGATCCGCCACGTGTTCTCGGTCGCGTCGGCGCTCGACTCGCTGGTGGTCGGCGAGGCGCAGATCCTCGGCCAGCTCAAGGCGGCGTACGCGCTCGCCGGCAAGCTCGGCACGTCGGGCCCGGTGCTGTCGCGCTGCCTCGAGCGCGCGTTCGGCGTGGCCAAGCGCGTGCGCACCGAGACCCACATCGCGCGCGGCGCCGCGAACGTGTCGTCGGTGGCGGTCGAGCTCGCGAGCCGCGTGTTCGGCGCGCTCGACGGCAAGAGCGTGCTGGTGATCGGCGCGGGCAAGATGTCGACGCTGGCGGCGCGCCACCTGTTCGCGTCGGGCGCCCAGCGCATCGTCGTGACCAACCGCTCGCCCGACAAGGCCGAGGCGCTCGCCGCCGAGATCGACGGCGACGCACGGCCGTGGAGCGAGCTCGAGGCGCTGCTCGCGGGTGCCGACGTCGTGCTGAGCTCGACCGGATCGCGCGAGCCGATCCTCACGCGCGCCGTGATGAAGCGCGTGGCCAAGGCGCGGCGCTGGCGGCCGCTCGTGGTGATCGACATCGCGGTGCCGCGCGACGCCGCGCCCGACATCGTCGACATCGACGGGGTCTACCTGTTCAACATCGACGACCTCGATCGCGTCGTGCAGGCCAACCTCGCCGAGCGCCGCCGCGCCGCCGAGCACGCCGGCCGGATCGTCGAGCACGAGGCGGCGCAGTTCGAGCACTGGCTGCGGTCGCAGCGCGTGGTGCCCACGATCCGCGCGCTGCGCGATCACTTCGCGCAGATCGCCGACGCCGAGGTCGGCAAGGCGCTCGACCAGCTCGCGCGCAAGCCGGTGAGCTCGGAGCAGTATCGCGAGCTGCTCCAGCGCGTGGTCCAGCTGGTCGTCAACAAGCTGCTCCACACGCCGACCACGGTGCTGCGCGAGTCGGGCGGCGAGCTCGGCGCGGCGCGCGCGGAGCTGCTGTGCGAGCTGTTCGCGCTGGTCCCGGTTCAGGCAGAATCGGCTCCCGTGAAGGACGAGCCCGCCGAGCCCGCCGAGCCGCAGAAGGCGCGAGCATGAAGGTCGTGATCGCGACGCGCGGCAGCGAGCTCGCGCTGTGGCAGGCCCACCACGTCGAGGCCCGGCTGCGCCAGGGCGGCGTCGAGGTCGAGCTCTCGGTGATCAAGACCTCGGGCGATCGCATCCAGGACGTGCCGCTCGCCAAGGTCGGCGGCAAGGGGCTGTTCGTCAAGGAGATCGAGCAGGCGCTGGCGGAGCGCACCGCCGATCTCGCGGTGCACTCGATGAAGGACGTGCCCGCCGAGCTCGCGCCCGGGCTCGCGATCGCGGCGGTGTCGGCGCGCGAGGTGCCGAACGACGCGCTGTGCGCCCGTGCACCGACCACGCTCGACGAGCTGCCGCGCGGCGCCACGGTCGGCACGTCGAGCATGCGGCGGCAGTGCCAGCTGCTGGCGCGCCGGCCCGATCTGCGCATCGAGATGCTGCGCGGCAACGTGCCCACCCGGATCAGGAAGCTCGACGCCGGCCAGTTCGACGCGGTCGTGCTCGCCGCCGCGGGCCTCACCCGGCTCGGCATGGCCGACCGGATCACCCAGCGCCTGCCGATCGAGCTCAGCATCCCGGCGGTCGCGCAGGGCGTGCTCGCGATCGAGATCCGCGCCGACGACGCGCGCGTGCGGGCGCTCGCCCGCGCCGCGCTGCACGATCCGACCACCGAGGCCCACGTCGCGGCCGAGCGCGCGTTCCTCGCGAAGATGGGCGGCAGCTGTCAGACCCCGCTCGCGGCGCACGCGGTCGACGACGCGGGCGGGCTCCACGTGATCGGGATGTGCGGCATGCCCGACGGCTCGCGCATCCTGCGCGCCGAGGTCCGCGGGCCGCGCGCGGACGCCGCCCGGCTCGGCGAGCGGCTCGGCGACGACCTGCTGGCGCAGGGCGCCGCAGAGATCCTCGCAGCGACCGCGATGTAAGCGCTTCGATAAGCGCCGCGCACCCGCGCGATTTTTTGCAATGGATCGCGCGCGCCTCTACGATTTTCGGGCCGTGACCGCCATCCGCATCACCTGGGTCGTGCTCGCGAGCGTCGGGTGTGCTTCACCGATGGCCTCGCTGCGTGAAGACAACCACCGCTTGACCCAGAACGTGGCCGAGCTGCGCGCCGATCGCCGCGCCCAGGATCGGAAGATCCGCGATCTCGAGCATCAGCTCGCGCTCGCCAAGGATCGTTCGACCGGCGAGGAACCGGCGGTGCCGCCGCTTCCGGTCGAGGTGGTCGCGCCGCCGGCGCCGCCGCCGCCCGCCGACGGCGAGCGCGTGGTCGGGGTCGCCGACGATGGCGGCGAGGTGATCTACGAAGGCGACGCCGCGGCCGGCAAGCCGGCGACGCTCGACGACGATGCGCCGCACCGCGCGAGCGCACCTGCACCCGCGCCGCGCGCGCTCGACGATTCGATCCCCGTTGCGTCCGATCACCTCGAGGTCACGCACCGCGTGCCGCCGGTGTCGGCGCGCGCGGCCCACGCGCATGTCCGCGCGCCGGACCCCGCGGCGGGCGACGCCGGCGCCGAGTACCGCGCCGCGGTCGACCTCGTGAAGGCCGGCAAGTACGACGACGCGGTCACCGCGCTGCACGCGTTCCTGGCGCACTACCCGCGTCACGACTACGCCGACAACGCACAGTACTGGATCGGCGAGAGCTACTACGCGCAGCGCGATTACGCGCATGCGCTCGTCGAGTTTCGCGCTACGATCGAGACCTATCCGCGCGGCAACAAGGTGCCCGATGCGCTGCTCAAGGTGGGATACTGCTACCAGGCCCTCGGCCAGGCCGACAAGGCGCGGGCCGTGCTGGAGCAGGTCGTGACGCTCTATCCCAAGTCCGAGCCCGCCGCGCTCGCCGCCCAGCGGCTGGAGCTGCGATGAAGCGCGCGCTCGTCGCCGCCGTGATCCTCGGCGCGCCGGCGCTCGCGGCCGCGCAGGCGCCGAACTACTACCCGAGCGCGCAGGTGCCGTCGGCGCCGGTCGATCTCGATCCCGGCGCGACCGGCTCGCAGGCGCCGCCGGCGGCGCCCCCGCCGTCGTCGCGGCCGAACGTCATGGTAGTCGGCCCCGACGGCTCGGTGAAGTACGCCCCCGATCAGGGCACCGGCAGCGGCAGCGGCTACTACGTCGACAGCGGGCCGGGCGGCACCTACGACGAGCCGGGCACGATCCACGCGGGCCCGACGCCGGAGCTCCACGTCGTGCGCTCCGGCGACACGCTGTGGGACATCTGCTTCTACTACTTCAACGATCCGTGGCAGTGGCCGAAGATCTGGTCCTACAACCCGCAGATCACCAACCCGCACTGGATCTATCCCGGTGACCTCGTGCGCCTGCTGCCGCGCGGCGTGTTCGCGAGCGAGCCCGAGGTCGGCACGCCGACCCCGCCCGAGACCAACCCGTCGCCCGACACCGTGCCGCCGCCGGCCAAGAACATCTCGGTCGGCCTGCGCCAGGCCGCGTTCGTCGAGCAGAGCGACCTCGACAGGTCGATCAAGATCACCGGATCGGTCGACGAGAAGGTGCTGCTCGGCATCGGCGATCAGGTCTACCTGAGCTACCCGGCGGGCAAGCCGCCCGAGGTCGGCAAGACCTACTCGATCTACGTGCCCGATAACCCGGTCAAGGGCTACGGCGCGTACGTCCACATCCTCGGCGAGCTCAAGGTGGTGAGCGTGCAGGAGGACAAGCTCGCGCGCGGCGAGATCACCGCGGCGGATCAGGAGATCGAGCGCGGCGCGTACGTCGGCCCGCTGGTCAAGGAGTTCAAGACCGTCCCGCCGGTCGCGCCGTCGGTCGACCTCCAGGGCACGATCGTCGCCTTGCTCGCGAACGCGCAGCTGATCGGCCAGGGCGAGCTGGTGTTCATCGACAAGGGCAAGGACTCGGGGCTCCAGGTCGGCAACCGCATGTTCGTGGTGCGGCGGGGCGACGCCTATGCCGCGAAGAACAACAACACGGTCGGCCAGGACGATCAGCGGTTCCCCGCGCGCGCGCTGGGCGAGGTCGTGATCGTGGAGGTCGGGGACAAGATCTCGGTCGGCCTGATCACGCTCGCGGTGCAGGAGATGGGCGTGGGCGATCAGGTCCTGATGCAGAAGAAGTAAGAGAACCGGGCCGTCCCGAGGTCGCCCCGTCATGGACCGGTCGCGCCGTTGAATTTCGAGCTCCCGGTTTCCGGCCGCCGGTTGCCGCTTCGCTCTCTCCCGCCCGCTATATAGATGTAGGGGTGTCGCGCAAGCGGCTGAAATCGCTCGCGCCGGATCTCTCGCACTTGACGCGGCTGGCTCCGGTAGCTAATTGCATCTCCCCTGTGACCACTGCGATCGCAGAGCTCGGGCCGGGAGTGCCGGGGTACCCCCAGCGGCTTTTTGCGCTCGCATTGCGCCCCGCGCTCGAGGTCCGAGGCCGGCTGGCCGAGCGTCCCGCGGTCGCGATCGTGGGGGCGCGCGCGGCCAGCGCTGCCGGCATGGCCCGGGCCCACGCGCTCGGCCGTCACCTCGCGGCGCGCGGCGTCGACGTGGTGTCGGGCGGCGCGCTCGGCATCGACGGTGCGGCGCATCGCGGCGCGCTCGCCGGCGGCGGCGCGACCACGGTCGTGCTCGGCAGCGGGATCGACGTGCTCTATCCGCAGCGCCACGCCGCGCTGTTCGAGCAGATCGTGGCGAGCGGCGGTGCGCTGGTCAGCATGTTCCCGCGCGGCATGGCGCCGCGCGCGACGACGTTCCCGCAGCGCAACCCGCTGATCGCGGCGCTCGCCGATATCGTGATCGTCGTCGAGGCAGAGCTCGCGTCGGGCTCGCTCGGCACGGCGCGAGCGGCGCGCGAGCTCGGTCGCGTGGTGTGCGCGCACCCGGGCAGCGCGGGCTGCGAGCGCCTGCTCGCGAGCGGCGCCGGCGTGATCGAGGACGACGACGATGCGATCGCGGCGCTCGCCGGCGCGCCGCGCCAGCGCACGCTCGATCCGATCGCCGCGCAGGTGATCGAGGCGATCGCCGCGGGAGCGGTCGGGATCGACGGCATCGTGCGCGCGACCGGGCTGGCTGTGCGCAGCGTGCTCCGTGTGTTACCCCTGATCGACGTGTCAGCGAGGAAGCAGTGACCAAGAAGGACGACACGCGCAAGAAGGCCAAGGCGAAGGCGAAGAGGCCCGAGCCGGCCAGGGCCAAGAAGCCGGAGCCGGCCAGGGCCGCGAAGAAGGCGGAGCCCGCGAAGGCCAAGAAGTCCGAGCCGGCGAGGAAGCCCGACCCGAAGAAGGCCGGCAAGGCGCACAAGCCTGCCGAGGAGCCGGAGGAGCCCGCGCCGCGCAAGCCCAAGAAGGTCAAGCCGGGCTCGGCGCTGGTCGTGGTCGAGTCGCCCGCCAAGGCGCGCACGATCAACAAGTACCTGGGCGCGAACTACATCGTGAAGGCGTCGGTCGGCCACGTGCGCGACCTGCCGAAGTCCAAGATCGGCGTCGACATCGAGAACCGCTCGTTCGAGCCGGTCTACGAGGTGATCGAGGGCAAGAAGAAGGTGCTCGGCGAGATCCGCAAGGCCGCGCGCGAGGTCGAGACCGTCTACCTGGCGTCCGACCCCGATCGCGAGGGCGAGGCGATCGCGTGGCACATCGCCGAGGAGATCAAGGACGTCAACAAGAACCTCCGGCGCGTCCTGATCAACGAGATCACCAAGAAGGGCGTGACCAACGCGATCCAGCACCCGCAGGCGATCGACATGAACAAGACCGACGCGCAGCAGGCGCGCCGCATCCTCGATCGCCTGGTCGGTTACAAGATCAGCCCGATCCTGTGGAACAAGGTGCAGCGCGGGCTGTCGGCGGGGCGCGTGCAGTCGGTGGCGGTGCGCCTGGTGTGCGAGCGCGAGGAGGAGATCAAGGCGTTCAAGCCCGAGGAGTACTGGTCGGTCGAGGTGACCTGTCGCGGCCCGCAGCCCCCGCCGTTCGAGGCCAAGATCTGGCGGTGGAACGGCGAGCGCGCCGAACCCAAGACCGATGCGGAAGCCGCGGCGATCGCGGCCGAGCTCGGCGCGGGCGATGCCACGGTCGCCACGGTCGAGAACAAGGAGCGCCGCAAGAAGCCGCAGGCGCCGTTCATCACCAGCAAGCTGCAGCAGGACGCCGCGCGCAAGCTGCGGTTCTCGGCCAAGCGCACGATGGCGCTGGCACAGCGCCTGTACGAGGGCGTCGAGCTCGGCGACGAGGGCCCGACCGGCCTCATCACGTACATGCGAACCGACTCCACCCGGATCTCCGACGACGCGATCGCGGCGGTGCGCCAGCACGTCACCGAGACCTACGGCGCGGAGTACCTGCCCGCGGAGCCCAACGTCTACTCGAACAAGGATCGCGCGCAGGACGCGCACGAGGCGATCCGTCCGACGCTCATGGAGTGGCCGCCCGACCGCGTCTCGCAGGCGCTCGCCAACCACCCCGAGGGCCTCGAGCTGTGCAAGCTGTACACGCTGATCTGGCAGCGCTTCGTGGCGTCGCAGATGGTGCCCGCGGTGTACGACCAGACCACGGTCGACCTCGATCGCGGCAAGGCGCAGCTGCGCGCGACCGGTCAGGTCATGAAGTTCGCCGGCTACACCAAGGTCTACGAGGTCGCCGAGACCGACGACCTCAAGGCGGAGGCGGCCGAGCAGGCCGACAAGCTGCTGCCGCCGCTCCAGGTCGGCGAGCGCGTCACGCTCGAGAGCATCCGCCCGCTCCAGCACTTCACCCAGCCGCCGCCGCGGTTCTCCGAGGCGTCGCTGGTCAAGGAGCTCGAGGAGCGCGGCATCGGCCGGCCGTCGACCTACGCGACGATCATGTCGACCATCGTCGACCGCGGCTACGCCGAGAAGAAGGACGCGCGGTTCTGGCCGACCGAGCTCGGCATCCTGGTCAACGGCCTGCTGGTCGAGAGCTTCCCCGAGATCGTGAGCGCGGACTTCACCGCGAAGATGGAGTCGGATCTCGATCACGTCGAGGAGGGCCGCGAGGACTGGCGCAAGCTGCTCGCGGCGTTCTACGGGCCGTTCGAGCTCGAGCTCGAGAAGGCCGAGACCGAGATGCGCGACGTCAAGCGGGAGGAGATTCCGACCGACTGGACGTGCGAGAAGTGCGGCAAGCCGATGGTCATCAAGTGGGGCCGCAACGGCAGCTTCCTGGCGTGCCAGGGCTACCCCGAGTGCCGCAACACCAAGGAGGTGGTCAAGAACCTCGACGGCACCTGGGAGCTGGTGCCGGAGCAGACCACCGACGAGAAGTGCGAGACCTGCGGCGCGCCGATGACGGTCAAGCGCGGGCGGTTCGGCTCGTTCCTGGCGTGCACGCGCTATCCCGACTGCAAGACCACCAAGCCGATCTCGCTCGGCGTCAAGTGCCCGCGGCCGGGTTGCGGCGGGTTCATCGCCGAGAAACGATCGCGCCGCGGCAAGCCGTTCTACGGCTGTTCGAACTGGGCGAAGAAGGGCTGCGACTTCGTCGCGTGGGACAAGCCGATCCCGCAGCCGTGCCCGGTGTGTCAGGCCAAGTTCGTGCTCAAGAAGGAGACCAAGCGCGGGATCACGCTGCGCTGCATGGAGTGCGACTGGCGCAGCGAGGGAGCCGAGGAGGCCGAGAACGCGGCGTGAGACGGTCGCCGCGACGCCGCGTCCGGAACCATATGAGGATGAATCCGGTCGTGATCGCGCTGGTGGCGCTCGGGGGATGCAACAAGACGGCGGAACGCGTGCCGGCACCGCCGGTCGCGCCGGGGTCGGGCGGCAGCGCGGGCAGCGGGCGCGTGCCGGCACCGCCGGTCGCGGCCGGGTCGGGCGGCAGCGCGGGCAGCGGCAGCGGCATCACCGCGCAACCGAGGTTCGGCGGCGATCCCGACGCGCAGCCCGACGAGCTGCGCTTCGCGATCGATCGCGTCTACGAGCACCAGCAGCCGGCCGTGGCGCCGCCGTACCACGTGCCGGGCGGCAGCTGGACCTACGTCGACGCGCACCTGGTCGCCGATCCGGCGGCGCGGTTCGCGGTCGGCATCCCGTCGTTCGAGGGCCGGGGCGATCAGCCGTCGTTCGGCGACATGATGCTGGTGCCGACCACCGCCGATGCCGGCGCGCACTTCGTCCGCGCGTTCGCCGCGGCGTTTCACGTCGACGTGCCGCCCGCGGTGTCGGGCACGCTCGGGCCGGTGCGGATCAACGTGGCGTTGCTCGGCCACGCGCTCGCCGACCACGGCAACGACGGCTTCTCGGGCACCGGCACGTGGGACGCCACCAAGTGGTTCCTGGACGACGGGGAGGCCGAGATGTTCTTCGACGTCAGCGTCGCCGAGCGCGCCGGGATGTGGTCCGAGAAGGATTCGGACTACGACCGCGACGTCGCGGCCGCGCTCGCGCTCGCGCTGCGCGACGGCAAGCCACCGCCGCGCACCCCCGACAACGATCCGACGCTCGCGGCGATCGGGCCGAAGCTGGTGATCGGGCCGCGGCTGGGCTCGCGTCACGCCGACGTGATCGCGCACGGCGCGGCGCGCGTGCTGGTGCTCGACGATGACGGCACGCACGCCACGCTCGCGAGCGTCGACCCCGCGACCGGCGCGGCGAGCGAGCTGTATCGCACGGCCAAGCGCCTCGAGGTCGGTGCATGCACGCGCGATGCCGCGCACTGCGTGCTCCGCGTGGTCGAGCCCGAGGCCGATCGGTCCACGTCGAGCAGCGACGATCCGGCCACGCTGATCGCGCTCGACGGCACCGCGATCGCGCCGCTGGCCGCGGCGGCGTTCGGCAAGCGCCCGCTGATCGAGGCGATCTCGCCCGACGGCCGGTTCGTGATCGGGTTCGCCAAGGACGGGCTGGTCGCGTTCGACCGCGACCACCACCGCACGCGCAGCTACGCGAAGCACGGATCCGGGATCGAGGTGGCGGGCTGGCGCGGGCGGGGCGGCCACGCGATCGCGGTGGTCGACGACCGCGGCGACTGGCACGCGCCGCATCGCTACATCGGCTGGGACCTCGACGCCGGGACGACCGCGCCGAGCCCGCCGCCCGACGACGACCTCGCGGCGCCGAGCTCGCCGGATGGCTCGCGCCGCGCCGAGGTCACCGCCGACGGTACGCTGATCGTCACGCCGAAGGGCGGCGTGCCACGCACGCTGGTGTTCGATCCGCGCGATCGCAAGTACGCGCAGCCCGGGTGTTGCGCGTGGATGGACGATCGCTATCTCGCGCTGCCCGGCAAGCGGTTCGCGGTGATCGACACCGATGCGATGAAGCTCAGCTTCCTGGTCGACGACGCCGACGACGCGCCATCGGTCGAGCTGTTCGGCCGCAAGGCGATCGTGCGTGACCGCGACGGCGTGCGCCTCGGGAGCGTGGTCGGGCCGTGACCGTCGAGGTCACGGTGGTCGGCGGCGGGATGGCGGGTAGCGAGGCCGCCTGGCAGCTCGCCGAGGCCGGCCGCACCGTCGCGCTGGTCGAGATGAAGCCGTGCGCGATGTCGCCGGCCCACCAGAGCGCGCTGCTCGGCGAGCTGGTGTGCTCGAACTCGCTGCGCAGCGACGATCCGGTCGCGCCCGCCGGCCTGCTCAAGCACGAGCTGCGCCGCGCCGGGTCGATGGTGATCGCGTGCGCCGACGCGCATCGCGTGCCGGCGGGGCAGGCGCTCGCGGTCGAGCGCTTCGGGTTCGCGCGCGCGATCACGCAGCGGCTCGCGCTGCACCCGCGGATCCGGATCGAGCGGCGCCGGCTCGACGAGCTGCCCGACCATCCGGTGATCGTCGCGACCGGGCCGCTCACCGAAGGCGCGCTCGCCGAGGTCATCCGCGCCGAGCTCGGCGGCGATCGCATGTACTTCTACGACGCGATCGCGCCGATCGTGAGCGCCGATTCGATCGACTTCGACTTCGCGTTCCGCGCGTCGCGCTGGGGCCGCGACTCCGACGCGCCCGATCGCGACACCGCCGAGGACCGCGCCGCCGGCGGCGACACCGGCGTCGGCGACTACGTCAACTGCCCGCTGACCAAGCCCGAGTACGAGGCGTTCGTCGCCGCGGTCAACGCCGGGCGCAAGGTGCTGCCGCACGACTTCGAGGAGCCGCGCTACTTCGAGAGCTGCATGCCGATCGAGGTGATGGCCGAGCGCGGGCCCGAGACCTTGCGGTTCGGACCGATGCGGCCGATCGGGCTGCGCGATCCGCGCACCGGGCATCGCCCGTGGGCGGTGGTCCAGCTCCGGCCGGAGAACCGCTACCTCACCGCGTACAACCTGGTCGGGTTCCAGACCCGGCTCGCCTATCCCGAGCAGCAGCGGATCTTCCAGATGATCCCGGCGCTGCACCGCGCCGAGTTCCTGCGCTTTGGCTCGATCCATCGCAACACGTACATCGACGCGCCGGCCCGGCTCGGCCCGCGCCTGGAGCTTCGCGATCGTCCCAACGTCCGGTTCGCCGGCTTGCTTACAGGGGTGGAGGGCTATATCGAGTCGTGCGCGATGGGCCTGGTCGTCGCGCGGCTGCTCGCGGCCGAGCTCGCCGGCCGAACGCCGGTGCCGCCGCCGCCGACCACGATGCTCGGCGGGCTCTACCATCACGTCACCGCGCCGCGCGAGGCTGCGTACAGGTACGGCCCCACCAACGTGAACTACGGTTTACTGCCGCCGCTCGGCGACGTCCGCAAGGATCATCGCAAGCAGCGAATGGCCGAGCGCGCACGCGAGGATCTCGAAGCCTGGCTCTCCGTGCAACATCGATGACAGCACGTGGTCGCGCGCTTGCACGGCACGGCGGCCGTGCGCACCGCCGTCGCCCTGGCGATCCTCTGCGCCGCGCCGGCGGCGCGCGCCGAGCCCGAGATCGGCGCCGGTATCGAGGGCGGCGTGCTCGACCTGCGCGGCGCAACGGCCGTGGCGATCGGCGGCGAGCTCGCGCTCGCGTTCGGCCACGGCCGGCTCGAGCCGCTGACCGAGCTGTCGTTCGGCACGCTGATCGCGAAGGATCCGACCGAGCGCGTCGGGATCTATGGCGCGGGCCGGCTCGGCGTGCGCTGGCGGGCGCTGAGGATCGAGGGCATCGATCTCGGGCTCGACCTCGGGCTCGGAGGCGAGCGCTACTGGATCGACAGCGCGTCGCCCGCCGATCGCGCGTTCGGCTTCGCGGGCTGGGGCACGCGGATCCGGATCGGCAAGCTCGGCTTCGCGCTCGCGCTGCGCGTCGAGGTCGCGCCCAAGCTCGATGATCCCAGCGCGCTGCGCGTGATCTGCCGCGGCACGTGCACCGCCCCCGACGACGCGCCGGCCGACCTGACGATGGTGATCGACGGCGAGGTGTTCCGGTGGTGAGCCGCCGCGCGCTGGTCGTGCTGGTAGCGCTGTGCGCGCCGGCGCACGCCGATCCGGTCGCGACCTGGGTGAGCAACGACGAGCTCGTCGGCACGCTGCGCCAGGGCGGCAAGCTCGACGTGTGGGGCGCCGGCCTCGCCGCGCGCTACGAGCCGTGGCATCACCTCGCGCTCGGTGTCGACGGCGCGGTGCTGCGGCTCGACGGCGACGCCCCGCACGACGACCGCCGTGGCTTCGCGCTGCGCGCCGGCGCGATCGTGGCGTACGCGATCGACTGCTCGCACCGGGCGGGCATCGCCTGGCGGATCGTGCCGGAGGCGGGCGTGACCGGCGCGGTGCTCTACGGCCTCGGCGCGGACTCGCGCACCCAGGACGCGTGGTGGCTCGGCGCGCGCGCGACATTCTCGATGTCGGACCCGCGACCGCGCGGCGCCGGCGAGGCGCGCGGCGTCGGCGGTCACGTCGAGCTGCGCGTCGCGCCCGCCGACCGGACGTGGACGTTTTCGATCGGCTACGACTGGGGGTTATAGTGAGGCGTGGCGCGGCTGCTCGGAAGATATGCGCTGGTCACCGGCGGCTCGAGCGGGATCGGCGCGGCGATCGCGCGCGCACTGGCCGGCGAGGGCGCCGCGGTGGTCGCGTGCGGCCGGCGCTGCCCGCGCGGTCCGGCGCGGACGCCCGGCGCCGGCGAGGTGGTCGAGGCGCGGCTCGACGTGGTCGACGAGGGCGAGGTCCAGGCGCGGATCGGCGAGCTGCCGGCGCTCGACATCCTGGTGTGCTCGGCGGGCACCGGCACGTTCGGGCCGATCGCGCGGATGTCGGTGGCCGAGCTGCGCGCGATGCTCGACGTCCACGTGATCGGCACGCACACGTGCGCGCGCGAGGCGCTGCGCCGCATGCAGCCGCGGCGCAGCGGGCACATCGTGATCATCGGTTCGCACGCCGCGCACCACGCGTTCACCGATTGCGGCGGTTACACCGCGGCCAAGGCCGGCCAGCTCGGCCTCGCGCGCGTCCTCGCGGCCGAGGCGCGGCCGTACGACATCCGCGTGACCGCCGTGCTCGCCGGCGCGACCGACACGCCGATCTGGGACGAGCGCCCCGGGTTCGATCGCACGAAGATGCTCGGCCCCGACGACCTCGCCGGCTTCGTGGTCGCGCTGGTCGCGCGGCCGCAGATCGCGGTCGAGGAGGTCACGGTGACGCCGCCGGCGGGTGTGCTGTGACCGAGCCGGTCGCGCGCTGCTCGTTCTGCGAGCGCGAGCGGCGCGAGACCCGCGCGCTGATCGAGGGGCCCGGCGTGGTGATCTGCGATCGCTGCGTCGAGGTCGCGCACGACTACATCGACGGCATCACCGCGCGGCCGCACGCGCAGGCGCGCGGCTGCACGTTCTGCGGCCTCGCCGAGGCGCGGGCGCAGTACGCGGGGCCAAGGGCCGTGATCTGCGACGCGTGCATCCTGCTGTGCGTCGAGATCCTGGTCGAGCATCGCGGCAGCACGTTGCCGCGAGCGCGGCTGATCCGCGGCTAGCTCCTCTGGGCGTGACGCGAGGAGCGGCGACGAAGCGATCGGCGATGGATCGGCGGCCCCGAGGTACTCCTCACTGGAACGCGGCCGCGTTGTCCTTGCACCACTGCGCGAACGTGCGGGCGGGCTTGCCGGTCACCTTCTGCACCGCGTCGCTCACCATGGCGGCGTT
>DATJAE010000359.1:0-2859 GCA_035516595.1 Kofleriaceae bacterium
CGATCGTGGACGCGATCCTCGGAACCGGCTTCAGCGGTGAGCCGCGCGAGCCCGCGGCCGGCGCGATCGAGGCGATCAACGCATCGAGTGCGGCCGTGATCGCGTGCGATATCCCGAGCGGCGTCAACGGGTCGACCGGCGAGATCGCCGGCGTCGCGATCGCCGCGACCGCGACCGCGACCTTCCACGCCGCCAAGCCGGGGCTGTGGATCGCGCCGGGCAAGGGGCGCGCGGGTGAGGTCAGGGTGATCGACATCGGCATTCCGGCCGGCGGTCCGGGCGATCCCGCGATCGGGCTGATCGGCGAATCGGTGACCGATGCGATCCCGCGGCGCGGGCGCGAGTCGACCAAGTTCGCGGCGGGAAGCGTGCTCGTCTGCGGCGGCGCCACCGGGCTGACCGGAGCCCCGTGCCTCGCGTCGGAGTCGGCGATGCGCGCCGGCGCCGGCTACGTGACCGCGTTCGTGCCGGCCTCGTTGAACGCCATCTTCGAGTCGCGCCTGCTCGAGGTGATGACCGTCCCGCTGCCAGACGATCGCGGCTCGCTTGCGCTCGAGGGCGCCGAGCGCGTCCTCGAGCGCGCCGAGCGGGCCGATTCGCTCGTCCTCGGACCGGGGATCGGACGCGAGCCGAGTGCGCTCGAGCTCGCTCGAGTCCTGGCGCGTGAAGCTCCGATCCCGCTGCTGCTCGATGCGGACGGCCTCAACGCGCACGCCGGCGCGCTCGCGTCGCTTGCGGGCCGCCCGGCGCCGACGGTGCTGACGCCGCATGCGGGCGAGCTCGCGCGGCTGCTGGGCGGCGACAGCGCCGGCGTCGACGCCCGCCGCCTGCACAGCGTGCGCCACGCCGCGCAGACCGCGCAGGCCGTCGTCGTCCTCAAGGGAGACGACACGCTCGTTGCCGATCCTGCCGGCCGGGTCGCGGTCAGCCGAGGCGACGTGCCGGCGCTCGCGACCGCCGGCAGCGGCGACGTGCTGTCAGGCGTGATCGGGGCGTACCTGGCCAAGCGCATGGATCCCTTTCACGCGGCGTGCGCCGGGGTGTTCGCGCACGCCTGCGCGGGGCGGTGGGCCGCGCGCGCGCTCGGCGGCGAGGGCGTGATCGCGCGGGACGTGATCGAGGCCTTGCCGCGCGTGCTGCCGGCGGCGCCGGCGCGGCACGCGCCTGCCGTGGGGTGAGCGATGCCGCAGCGCGCACTCGCGAGCGTCAACCTCGCGGCGATCGAGCGTAACGTCGGGCTTCTGCGCGGCCGCCTGAGCGACGGGTCACGGCTCGCCGCGGTCGTCAAAGCCGATGGGTACGGCCACGGTGCCGTGCCGGTTGCGCGGGCGGCGCTGGCCGGCGGCGCGTCCGTGCTGGCGGTCGTGACGGCCGAAGAGGCGCGCCAGCTGCGCGCCGCCGGGATCGGTGCGCCGATCTTGTTGATGGGAGCGCTGAGCTCGTACGAGCTCCCGGCGGCGCTGGCGTCTGGAGCCGAGCTCGTCGCGTGGAGCGAGCGATTCGTCGACGACGTGACAGCGGCTGCGCCTGAACGCGCCGTGCGCGTCCACGTCAAGCTCGACAGCGGCCTCGGGAGGCTGGGCACGCGCGACCGGAGCCAGGCGCAGTCGATCGCCGAGCGGGTCGCGGCTGCCGCGCCGGCGCTGGAGCTGGCCGGCGCGATGACGCACTTCGCGACCGCGGACGAGGATCTCGAGTTCGTGGCCCGCCAGCTGGATGCGTTCTCGCCGTTTGTGGCCGAGCTTCGCCGCCGCGTCCCGCAGATTACCGCGCACGCTGCCAACAGCGCTGCGACGCTGCGCGAGCCGCGCAGCCATTTCGATCTGGTGCGGTGCGGGATCGCGATCTACGGCGCTGACCCGATGAACGAAGATCCGGCCGCGTTCGGCCTCGAGCCGGCGCTCGAGCTGACCTCATATGTCGCCGCGGTCAAGCTCGCGCGCCCCGGCGAAAGCGCCGGCTACGGCCGGCGGTTCATCGCGGAGTGCGACACCTGGATCGGAACCGTCCCGATCGGGTACGCCGACGGGATCCGGCGGACGCTGAGCAACAACTGCGACGTGCTGGTCGGCGGCAGGCGCTGTCCGCTCGTCGGGACCGTCAGCATGGACAACATCACGATCGACCTTGGACCGGAGGCGACCGCCCGGCCCGGAGATCTCGCCACGATCATCGGCGCGCAAGGCTCCGAGCGCCAGACCGCCGAGCAGCTCGCCCGGAGGATCGGGACGATCAACTACGAGGTTCTGTGCGCGATCTCGGCGCGGGTGCCCCGCGCGTACCACCATGACGGTGAGCCGGTGAGATGACCGCGACGGCGCGGACCGTATCGATCGAGCCGCTGCACGCGCTGTCCAAGCTGGGCGCCGCGGGCTGGCTGGTCGGCGGCGCGGTGCGCGACCAGTTGCTGGGCCGCTGCACCCACGACTTCGACGTCGCGGTCGCCGGCGA
Organism: Kofleriaceae bacterium; assembly: GCA_035516595.1. Lineage (GTDB taxonomy): Bacteria > Myxococcota_A > Polyangia > Haliangiales > Haliangiaceae > JABFXX01. The sequence goes on from DATJAE010000359.1 coordinate 2,452, forward strand.
GACACGGGGACTCGCGCGTGCGCTCGCGCGTATGACGAGCGCGCACGCGTTCAAGCTGTCGGAGGGGTTCGGAGCGTGGCGCGCGGTCGCGCGCGACCGCTCCTGGCAGGTCGACCTGCTGCCGTTGAACGGGCGCACGATCGAAGATGATCTCGCGGCGCGGGACCTGACGATCAACGCGATCGCCCAACCGCTCCGGGGCGGCGAGCACGTCGACCCGTTCGGAGGGCGCGAAGATCTCCGCGCCCGGCGGCTGCGCATGGTCGGCGCCGGCGCGTTCGCCGCCGACCCGCTGCGCACGTTGCGGCTGGCACGGCTCGCTTGCGAGCTGTCGTTCGCAGTCGACCCGCAGACCGCCGCCGCGGCGAGTGCGAGCGCGCATGCGCTTGATCGCGTCGCTTCCGAACG
>DATJAE010000360.1:0-5557 GCA_035516595.1 Kofleriaceae bacterium
TCGTGAGGAGCGCGCTCGCGGCGCGGCTCGGCGGGGATCGTCTCGCGCTCGGGGCGCTCGGCGCGCTCCTCGGCCGGCGGCGCGGCGAGCTCGACCGGCATCGTGGTGTCGGTCGCGATCACCTCGTGCGCGGGCGGACGCTCCTCCTGCTGGCCGTCGCGGCGCTCGAAGCGGCCGGTGCGGCGGTCCTCGCCGCGGTCGCGGTCGCGGTGGCGATCGCGGTCGCGGTCGCGGTCGAACCGGCCGCCGCGCTCGCCGCGATCGCGGTCGCGATCGAACCGACGCTCGCCGCCGCGGTCGCGATCCCGATCGCCGCGATCGCGGTCGCCGCGATCGCGGTCGCGGTCGAACCGGCGCTCGCCGCGGTCGCGATCGCGATCGAACCGGCGCTCGCCGCGATCCTCGCGGCCCTCGCCGCGCTCCGGCCGCTCGAACCGGGTCTCGCGCGCCTCGCGCGCCTCGCCACCCTCCTCGTGCTCGCGCGGCTCGCGCTCCGGGCGCGGCTCGCGCTCCGGGCGCGGCTCGCGCGCCTCGCGCGCCTCGCGCTCCGGGCGCTCGCGCCGCGGCCGCACGCTGCGCGTGCTGAGCTGGTTCAGCTTCTCGGCGACCAGCGCCGCGAGCACGCGCTTGCCGCTCGCGGTGGTCGATAGCTTCTCGAAGATCTGGCGCTCGAGATCGCTCGGCGTCTGCGGCACGCCGCGGATCAGGATCTGCACCGGATCGGGCGGCTGCGGCACGCCGACCGGCGGCAGCGGCACCTTCAGCTTGCCGATGAAGATGTCGTCCTTGGGCAGCACGCGCTCCTCGGGCTTGATCCCGAACTGGAGCCGCACGTAGCGGAAGTTTCCGAGCTCGCGCGGGCCGACCAGCGACAGCGCCGTGCCGCGCTTGCCGGCGCGACCGGTGCGGCCGGTGCGGTGCACGTAGATCTCGGGCTGCTCCGGCACCGAGTAGTTGATGACGTGCGACAGGTCCGAGATGTCGATGCCGCGCGCGGCGACGTCGGTCGCGACCAGGAAGCGCAGGCTCTTGGCCTTGCACCGCGCCATCACGCGCTCGCGGTCGGCCTGCGACAGGTCGCTCGACAGCGGCTCGGCGTCGAGCCCCTGCTTCTGCAGGAACTTCGCGACCATCGTGGTCTCGTCGCGCGTGTTGCAGAAGATGATCGCGCTCTCCGGATCCTCGGCGAAGATGATCTTCAGCAGGTCGCGGCTGCGCGCGATGCCGCTGACGATGTAGTACGCGTGATGGATCTCGGCGACCGAGATCGAGTCGCGCGACAGCGAGATCTGCTCGGGCGTGTGCATGTGGCGCCGCGCGTAGCGCGACACCTCGTCCGGCATGGTCGCGGAGAACAGCAGCGTCTGGTGCCGCTCCGGCAGGTACGACGTGATCTTCTCGATGTCCTCGAGGAAGCCCATCGACAGCATCTCGTCGCACTCGTCGAGCACGAACGTCGACACCGTGCGAAGATCGAGCGTGCGCCGGCCGATGTGGTCGAGCACGCGGCCCGGCGTGCCGACGATGATGTGCACGCCGTCGCGCAGCGCCTTGATCTGCTTGCCGATCGGCGCGCCGCCGTAGACCGGCTCGACCAGGATCTGGCGGTGCTTGCCGAGCATCGTCAGCTCGCGCGCGACCTGGAGGGCGAGCTCGCGGGTCGGCGCGAGGATCAGCGCCTGCGGGTGGCGGTGCGCCGGCACCAGCCGGCTGATGATCGGCAGGCCGAACGCGGTGGTCTTGCCGGTGCCGGTGCGGGACTGGACCAGCAGGTCCTTGTTGTCGCTGACCGGCTTGAACACGGCCACCTGCACCGGGGTCGGCGCGAAGTAGCCCATGTCGTCGAGCGCGAGCTTGACGTCGGGGTGCAGCCCGAAATCGTCGAAGCTCGGCGCCGCCGGCTCGGCCGGGGGCGCTGCGGGCGCGGCGCCGTTCGCGGGCTCAGAGGTGGTCGCGGTCGCTTCCGTCGCCGTCACGGCCGCGAGCATCGCCGCGGCGTCCGCCGCACCGTTTTCGGTGGGCGTCGTTCCATTCGTCATCGTTGCAAACCTTGCGTAGGGAGTCTCCGAGATCATCCAGTCGGAGGACTGGTCGGAGCGCGGAGCCAGGATTCGCCGGAACCAAGCGACGTCGCTCGTTGCGGCCTGGCGTGGCGCCACCGAGACACAGCGCCCACGGCACGTCATCGTGCTCGCGGGCGGTGGTCTTCGTCGAGGCAGTCACGTATCGTCCTTGAGGATCGCCGCGAACTCTAGTCGCCGGATCCCCGTCGGTCAAGGACGAAGCTGGGCTACGGCCGGGGAAGCGTCAGCGCCACCGTGCCGGTCGCATCCGAGGTGCCGTCGCCGAGCTGGGCCGCCGGGACGACGCAGTTGGCCGGGGCGTTGCCGGTCCCGCACAGCGACTGATCGGTGATCACCTGGTAGATCCGCAGCTCCGCGCCGGTTACCGGTCCGCCATCCGGACCGACGATCATGCCGTGCAGGAAGGCGGCGTCCGGGATCGTCACGTTCATCAGGGGGTACATGGTGAGCTGGGTCTCGGGCGGAAGCGCGATCTCGGGCGGGGTCCAGGGCGCCGAGCGCGATCCCATCGGCGGCTCGAACGTCAGCTGGTAGCCCCCCGGGACGTTGGCCAGGAACGGGTCGACCCACACCACGAAGTCGCCGTTGTCGGTCGTGACCGCGGTCGCGGCCGGGATCTCGGCCAGGAAGGTCTGGGCATCGCTGTCGAGGCTCCACGCGAAGCGCAGCGACGGCACGGCGGTGACCGCGACGTTGCCGAGCGGAAAGCCCGACGAGTCGACCGCGACGCCGGACAGCGCGACCCGCGCGGGCAGCCGGATCGGCGTGGCCGAGGCCTCGAGCGCGAACGGCTGCTGGTAGATCACGCCGTAGCTCGAGCTGGCCGGCGGGATCACGCTGATCCGGTACGAGCCGGCGAACGAGTCGCCGTCGAGCAGCGTCAGCTCGGCGGTGCCATCCGCGCCGGTGGTGGCCTCGACGTCGAGCATCGAGGTCACGCCGCCGAGCGCGGGCGTGTACGACGAGGTGACGATCACGCGGGCGCCGCTGACCGGTCCGACCGAGCCGTCGCCGGCCAGCCCGGTGATCGGCACGCTGAGGTTGACCCGGTTGCCGATCGCGGGCGCCTGGGCGAGCGTGTGGCTGACGCTGTCGGCCTTGAGCCCGGCCAGGTGCAGGGTCGGCGCCACCACGCTCGGGTCGTAGGGGGTCGCCATGATCTCGAGCAGCGTGCCGGGCGCGACGTCGTCGGAGATCGCGAGCGAGAACGTGCCATCGGTCGAGTAGGCGACGGTCGAGACCTCGGTCTGCGGGCCGGTGACGTCCCAGTGGCCGAGCGCGACGACGCGGTACTTGGTGAGCGGGTGCGGGTTGATCGCGTCGCCGTCGGTGAGCGTGCCCGACAGCGTCTTGCCTCCGGTCGAGCCGAGCACGAACGTCTTCTCGTCGAGCGCTGACGCCGGCAGGCTCTGGTGCATCGGCGGCACGACCATCGCCGGCGAGCTGCCCGAGGCGGGCGGCGTGAGGTCACGCCCGGTAGGTACGACGGTGATCATGAACGGCGGATCGCCCGGCCCCTGCATCGGCACGGCGAGGTGGAACGAATCGGTGCCGCGCGCGATGCCGTCGGCCGCGGTCCCCGCGCCGCTGAACCCGGGGCCGCCGGAGAACTCCGACGGCCGGGTCACCGTGAGCTTGGCGCCGATCGAGGCGGTGCTGCACGTGTTGGCGCCGGTCACGCACAGCGCCTCGACCCGCCCGGACATCGTGATCGCGGCGCCGAGCGAGACGTTGCCGAGCCAGCCGTCCTGCGGCAGCGCGAGCGACGCCAGCTCGGTCGGCGCGACATCGTCGCGATCGCTGGGCGGACCGAGCGTGGCGGCGAACATCCCGGCCGGCGGATCGCCCCAGCAGGTGCCCATCTCGCACACCTCGCCGTCGTCGCAGTCGCTCGACGACTTGCACATGGCCTGCTGGCCGGTCGGCACGCTGAGGCAGCCGGCGAGCGCGAGCGCGATGACGGGCAGCTGCCTCACGACGACTCGCACTCCAGGTAGTAGAACCGGCTGGTCGACAGCCCCGCCGGGTCCGACATGTACTGGTAGAGCGGCGTCATGCTGCCGGCGTCGTCGGGCTGGCGATCGAACACCAGGACCTCCATGCCGCGCGTCACGCCGACGTCGGTCGGCTGGCACAGGCCGTTGAGCGGGCATACCGCGGTGCGCTGCGCGGTCTTGGACGGACCGGCCTCGCACTGCGAGCGCGCCGAGGGCTGGTAGTTCATCGGGTTGTTGTAGTCGACGAAGATCCGCACGTAGAGCGTGTCGTCGAGGTCGGTGTCGAGCAGGCTCAGCGTCATCGTTCCCGAGCCGACCGCGAACGGCGCCTGCGACCATTGCAGCAGCTCCTCGCCGGTGCTTCGCACCGAGGTGATCGCGGGCGGCGAGTTCACGCCGGCGTCCTGGTTGCCCACCGACAGCGATGGCGGAATGACGCACGCGGCGAGCATCAGAGGGGCGAGCGCGAGCACCGGCATCGCGAGGTCATGCAGCGTGCGCGCCAGCGGCGGTCGTCCCCGTGTTGTCGCGGGGTTGCGACGCGATCGCGAGCCATCGGGGACGTGGGAATCGGACATCTGCGTCATGGCGGTTTGGTCCGTCGGGCCAGGCCGGTCACACCGGCTCGGGCGGCAGCTCGCCGCCTCCGCCGCCGTCCTCGGACTCCTTCTCGAGGTGGCGAAACACCGTGCGCGGGTCGACGCCGAGGTCGCGCGCGGTCTTGGTGCGGTTGCCGTTGTTGAGCGCGAGCACCTCGTTGATGTACTCGCGCTGGAACTTGTCCTTGGCCTCGCTGAGCGTGAGGATCTGGGGCAGGACGTCGCCGGTCAGGCCGAGGTCGTCGGGCCCGATCACGGTCGACTCGCTGAGCACGATCGCCTTCTTGATCCGGTTCTCGAGCTCGCGGATGTTGCCCGGCCAGTTGTGCTTGCGGATCGCGACCGCGGCGTTGGGCGACAGGCCCTTGACCTTGACGTCGTACTCGCGGGCGTAGCGCGACAGCAGATAGCGCGCGACCACCAGCACGTCGTCGCCGCGCACCCGCAGCGGCGGCAGCTCGACGTTCACCACGTTGAGCCGGTAATACAGGTCCTCGCGGAACCGGCCGGCCGCGATCTCCTTCTCGAGGTCGCGGTTGGTCGCGGCCAGGATGCGGATGTCGACCGCCTCGGGACGGGTGTCGCCGACCCGGAACACGACCTTCTCCTGCAGCGCGCGCAGCAGCTTGACCTGGAGCTCGATCGGCATCTCGCCGATCTCGTCGAGGAACAGCGTGCCGCCGTCGGCCGCCTGGAACTTGCCCTGCTTGTTCGCGACCGCGCCGGTGAACGCGCCCTTGATGTGGCCGAACAGCTCGCTCTCGAGCAGGTTCTCCGGGATCGCGCCGCAGTTGATCGTGACGAACGGCTTGCCGGCGCGCGGCGAGCGGTTGTGGATCTCGCGCGCGATCAGCTCCTTGCCGGTGCCGGTCTCGCC
>DATJAE010000361.1:0-6336 GCA_035516595.1 Kofleriaceae bacterium
AGCTACGCGCGCTCAGCGCTCCTTGACGTAGGTCACGGTCGCGGTGCCGAGCGGAGTGGTCCGGGCGCTGCCGTTCGGGTCGGGAAGCGTGACCAGGGCGAGCGACACGCTGCGCGCGTGCGCGAGCGCCACCACCGCGACCAGGCCGCCGTCGCCGAGATCGCCGGGCGACGGGCCGAGATCGAGCTCGAGCTCCGGATAGTACTCGCCGTCGACCGGAAAGCCGACGACGAGGTGGCCGTTGGCGGGGCGATCGATCGCCTCGACCGCGCCGTTGGCGAGCGCGTCGGACGCGAGCGCGAGCTGGCCGTCCCGGTCGACCGACAGCGTGAACGCGTGATGGCCCGGCTTGAGCGGGCCGCCGGCCGGCAGATCGATCATGCCGCGCGCGATCACCTGTGGCGCCGCCGTCCCGCTCAGCACGCGGCTGAGGCCGCGCGTCGAGCGCACGATCGGGCGCGACGCCAGCAAGCGGGTCGCGTAGCAGCCATCGCGATCGCGCGCGACGTGATCGCTCACCAGCTCGAGCGAGCCATCGCGCGCGGTGACGCGCAGCTCGAAGCCGCGCTCGTCGCCGGCCCACGGCACGGTCAGCGTGACCGCGGCCCGGTCGGCGCCGAGCGTGCCCGTCCCCGTGCCGTTCGCGGCCGACACGGTCGCGGCGAGGTCGACCGATCCGGCGTCGTCGGGCAGCTCGAGCCGGCCGCGCACGCACAGATCGGGCGCACGATGGCCGGCGTGCAGCGCTGCCAGCGAGCCGCGCTCGACGATGCTCGGCGTGACGTACGCGCCGTCCATCGGCTCCTGCGCGGCGAGCACGAAGTAACCGCCGCGGTCGATGCCGGCCGCGCGCGGGCACGCGAACGGATCGCACACCACGAGCACGTCGTCGCCCACGGCCGGGGCCGCGAGCGCGCCGAGCTGCAGCGCGACGTGATCGCCCGGCGCGGCGCCGTGCACCGCGAGCACGACCCGGCCGTCGATCCCGCCGGACACCAGCTTGTCGACATGGACGATCTCGATCCGGGTCGCGGAGGTCATGAGCTCGCCGAGCGTGCTCGTCCACAGCTCGGCGCGCGCCTGGGTCGCGAGCGCGAGCACGAGGATCGACACGGCGCGGCGCATGCAGCTACCGACGCATGACGTCATCGTTCGATCTTCGCGGCGTGGTACCACCAGGCCATGGAAGCGATTCGAGCCCCGCGCGGTCTTCAGCTGTCGTGCAAGGGCTGGCAACAAGAGGCCGCGCTGCGCATGCTCATGAACAACCTCGACCCCGAGGTCGCGGAGCGGCCGCAGGATCTGGTGGTCTACGGCGGCACGGGCAAGGCCGCGCGCAGCTGGGACGATTACCAGGTGATCGTGCGCGAGCTGCGCCGGCTCGAGAACGATCGCACGCTGCTCGTCCAGTCGGGCCGCGCGGTCGGCGTGTTCCGCACCCACGAGGAGGCGCCGCGGGTGCTGATCGCGAACGCGAACCTGGTCGGCAAGTGGGCGACCTGGGAGCACTTCCGCGAGCTCGAGGCCAAGGGCCTCATCATGTACGGCCAGATGACCGCTGGGTCGTGGATCTACATCGGCTCGCAGGGCATCGTGCAGGGCACGTTCGAGACGTTCGCGTCGGCGGGACGCACGCACTGGCAGAGCGACCTCGCCGGGCGGTTCGTGCTGTCGGGCGGGCTCGGCGGCATGGGCGGCGCGCAGCCGCTCGCCGCGACCATGGCCGGGGGCGTGTTCCTCGGCGTCGAGATCGATCCCGCGCGCGTCCAGCGCCGGCTCGACACCCGCTACCTCGACGAGCTCGCGCCCGATCTCGACAGCGCGCTGCGCAGGGTCGACGAGTATCGCGCGCGCCGCGCGCCGCGCTCGATCGCGGTGATCGGCAACGCCGCCGACGTCTACGCCGAGCTGGTCCGGCGCGGCGTCACGCCCGATCTGGTCACCGACCAGACCTCGGCGCACGATCCGCTGGTCGGCTACATCCCGCAAGGCCTGACGCTCGCCGCCGCGGCCGAGCTGCGCGCGAAGGCGCCCGACGACTACGTGCAGCGCGCGCGCGCGTCGATGGCGGTGCAGGTCGAGGCGATGGTCGCGATGCAGCAGCGCGGCGCGCACGTGTTCGACTACGGCAACAACCTGCGCGCGCAGGCCGAGCTCGGCGGCTGCCCGCGCGAGGTCGCCTACAGCTACCAGGGCTTCGTGCCGGCGTACATCCGCCCGCTGTTCTGCGAGGGCAAGGGGCCGTTCCGCTGGGCCGCGCTGTCGGGCGACCCCGACGACATCCGCGCGACCGACGAGGCGGTGCTCGCCGAGATCCCCGACGATCCGATGCTGCACCGCTGGATGAAGCTCGCGCGCGACAAGATCGCGTTCCAGGGCCTGCCGGCGCGGATCTGCTGGCTCGGCTACGGCCAGCGCCACCGCGTCGGGCTGCGCTTCAACGAGCTGGTCCGGACCGGCAAGGTCAAGGCGCCGATCGTGATCGGCCGCGATCACCTCGATTGCGGCTCGGTCGCGTCGCCGTATCGCGAGACCGAGGCGATGAAGGACGGCAGCGACGCGATCGCCGACTGGGCGATCCTGAACGCGCTCGTGAACACGGCGGCGGGCGCGACCTGGGTGTCGTTCCATCACGGCGGCGGCGTCGGCATCGGCTACTCGCTGCACGCCGGCATGGTGGTCGTCGCCGACGGAACACCGCGCGCCGCGCGCTGCCTCGAGCGCGTGCTGACCACGGATCCGGGCATGGGCGTGATCCGCCACGCCGACGCCGGCTACGACGAGGCGATCCGCACCGCCGAGCAGCGCGGCGTCGTGATCCCGCGACGGCGGTCGTGATCGAGCTGGTCCTGCGCGACGCGCGCGTGATGACGTGCGATCCGGCACGCCCCGGGCTCGGCGTGATCGATCGCGGCGCGATCGCGATCGATCGCGGCCGGATCGTGTGGGTCGGCGACGACGCGGAGGCGCCGGCCGGCGCGCGCGAGGTCCACGGCCGCGGCCAGCTGGTCACGCCGGGGCTGGTCGATTGCCACACCCACGCGATCTTCGCCGGCGATCGCGCGCACGAGTTCGCGCTGCGCGCGGCGGGGAAGTCGTACGTCGAGATCCAGGCGGCGGGCGGCGGGATCACGGCGAGCCTCGGCCCGACGCGCGCGGCCGATCGCGACGCGCTCCACGATCAGCTGCGGACCCGGCTCGACGCGGCGCTGCGGGCCGGCACGACGACGATCGAGATCAAGACCGGCTACGACCTCACGGCCGATGGCGAGATCCGCCTGCTGGACAGCCTCGCCACGCTTCCGCGTCCGCAGCGCATCGTGCCGACCCTGCTCGCGCATCTCGTCCCGCCCGAGCGCAAGGCCGATCGCGACGCGTTCGTCCGCGAGATCTGCGAGCAGTGGATCCCGCGCGCGCTGCCGATCGCGCGCTCGCTCGACGTGTGGTGCGAGCACAACGCGTTCACGCTGGCCGAGACCCGGCAGATGTTCCAGGCCGCGCGCGCGCACGGTCTGCCGGTGCGCGGCCACATCGGCCAGCTGTCCGATCTCGGCGCCGCCGAGCTGTGCGCCGAGTACGGCGCGCTCAGCGCCGATCACCTCGAGTACGTGTCGGACGCGGGCATCGCGGCGCTCGCGCGCGCCGGCACGGTCGCGGTGATGCTGCCCGGCGCGTGCGTGCAGCTGCGCCTGCCACCACCGCCGGTCGACAAGCTCCGCGCCGCCGGGGTCGCGATGGCGGTCGCGACCGATCTCAATCCGGGCTCGTCGTACTGCGAGACCCTGCCGATCCAGATGTGGCTCGCGACCACGCACGTCGGGATGACGGTCGACGAGGCGTGGCTCGGCGTGACCCGCCACGCGGCGCGCGCGCTGCGCAGCGACGCCGGGCTGATCGCGCCGGGCGCTCCCGCCGATCTCGTCGTGTGGAACGCGACCGACCCCGCCGAGATCCCGTATCGCTACGGAACCTCGCTGGTCGAGCGGGTTTACGTCGGCGGCTTGACACGATAGCTGGGTGATATCACATTGCCATCATCGTTCCCTGGAGGCTTCGATGGCGATGAAAGAGCGTCCTGCGATCTCGAGCTCGGGCTGGCTGGCGATCCTGGTCGGGCTCGGCTGTCTGTTCGGCTCCGTGCCGGTGTTCGCGCTGATCGCGAGCCACCCGCAGAGCCCGGCCGGCTACGTCGGCGCCGGGCTCGGGCTGGTCGTGTTCGGCATCATCCTGCTCGCCGGCAACATGGTGATCGGCCCCAACGAGGCGCGCGTGCTGACGTTCTTCGGCCGCTACGCCGGCACGGTGCGCGACCCCGGCCTGCGCTGGGTCAACCCGTTCACCGCCAAGCGCCACGTGTCGCTGCGCGCGCGCAACTTCGAGACCGCGCAGATCAAGGTCAACGACGTCGAGGGCAACCCGATCGAGATCGGGGCGGTCGTGGTGTGGCGCGTCGTGGACACCGCGCAGGCGATGTTCGACGTCGAGTCGTTCCCCAACTACGTCCAGATCCAGGCCGAGGCCGCGGTGCGCAACCTCGCGATGCACCACCCGTACGACGCGCACGACGAGCACGTGACCAGCCTGCGCGGGCAGTCCGACGCGATCGCCGAGCAGCTCCGCAAGGAGATCACCGAGCGCGTGAAGCCCGCCGGCGTCGAGATCGTCGATGCGCGGATCTCGCACCTGGCGTACGCGCCCGAGATCGCGCAGGCGATGCTGCAGCGCCAGCAGGCCGGCGCGATCATCGCGGCGCGCACCCGGATCGTCGAGGGCGCGGTGTCGATGGTCGAGATGGCGCTCGAGCAGCTCGCCAGGCGCGGCATCGTCGAGCTCGACACCGAGCGCAAGGCGCAGATGGTGTCGAACCTGCTCGTCGTGCTGTGCGGCGAGCGGGCGACCCAGCCGGTCGTCAACGCGGGGACGATCTACCAGTAGCCGCGATGCCCGGGCGCAAGCCGTTCCTGTTGCGGATCGACCCGGCGGTGCTCGAGGCACTGCAGCGCTGGGCCGCGGACGACTTGCGCTCGCTCAACGCGCAGATCGAGTTCGTGCTGCGCGACGCGCTCGCCCGCGCCGGCCGCGAGCCCAAGCGCAAGGCCTAACCGGGATGCGCGCCGGCGCGGCGCGCCGCCTCGATCAGCGAGCCGTCGTCGATCAGCGCGCGGACCGCGCGGATGTCGGGCGCGAGCGGGCGGTCGGTCAGCATCGCCGGCACGCGCGTGCGGATCGCGGCGTGCACCGCCTCGAGCGGCGCGGTCGAGGTCAGCGGCCGGCGCAGGTCGATGCCCTGCGCCGCGCACAGCAGCTCGATCGCGAGCACGTCGCGCACGTGGTCGTGGATCTGCGCGAGCTTGAGCGCGGCGGTCGCGCCCATCGACACGTGATCCTCGCGGCCGGCCGACGACGGGATCGAGTCGACGCTCGCGGGATGCGCGAGCACCTTGTTCTCCGAGACCAGCGCGGCGGCCGCGACCTGCGCGATCATGAAGCCGCTGTTGAGCCCCGAGTCGGGCGCGAGGAACGGCGGCAGCCCGCTCGACAGGTGCGGGTTGACCAGCTGCTCGACCCGGCGCTCGCTGATGTTCGCGAGCTCGGCGACCGCGATCGCCGCCGCGTCGAGCGCGATCGCGACCGGCTGGCCGTGGAAGTTGCCGCCCGAGATCATCTCGCCCTCGTCGACGAACACCAGCGGGTTGTCGGTCGAGCTCGCGGCCTCGCGCTCGAGCACGGTGCGCGCGAACGCCAGCACGTCGCGGCTCGCGCCGTGGACCTGCGGCATGCAGCGCAGCGAGTACGGGTCCTGGACCTTGCCGCAGTCCTTGTGCGACTCGGCGATCGGCGAGCCGGTGAGCAGCTCGCGCAGCAGCGCGCCGACCGCGATCTGGCCGGGGTGGGGCCGCGCGGCGACCACGCGCGGATCGAACGCGCGCACCGTGCCCTTGAGCGCCTCGAGCGAGAGCGCGCCGGCGAGGTCGGCGACCCGGCAGGTCCGCTCGGCGTCGAGCACGGCGAGCCCGCCGACCGCGGTCATGTGCTGCGTGCCGTTGAGCAGGGTCAGGCCCTCCTTGGCCTCGAGCACGAGCGGCGCGATCCCGGCGCGACGCAGCGCCTCGGCGGCGGGCACGATCTCGCCGTGCAGCTCGGCGTCGCCCTCGCCGATCATGCCGAGCGCCAGGTGGGCGAGCGGTGCGAGATCGCCCGAGGCGCCGACCGAGCCGCGCGACGGGATGACCGGGTGGACGCCGGCCGCGAGCAGCTGGCACAGCCGCTCGCAACACACCGCGCGCGCGCCGCTGCGGCCGGTCGCGAGCACCGCCGCGCGCAGCAACATCATCC
>DATJAE010000362.1:0-7320 GCA_035516595.1 Kofleriaceae bacterium
GACCGCGAGCAGTTCGGCCGCCGGCTCGCCGACGCGCTCGGCTGCAAGCGCGACGACGCCGCGGCGGAGCTGGCGTGCATGCGCGGCAAGACCCAGGACGAGGTGATGACCGCGATCCCGCTGGCCAAGGTGCTCGGCGACGATGGCAACGGCGTCGGCTATCGCTTCGACATCGACAACGTGGTGCTGTTCGCGTCGCCCGATGACGCGCTCGCGGCGGGCAAGGTCGCGCGCGTGCCGGTGCTGATCGGTACGACCGCGAACGAGATGGGCCGCTACGTCGTCGGGCTCGGCGTCAAGGACGAAGCCGATCTCGAGCGCGTGGTCGCCAAGCAATGGCCGGCGCACGCCAAGGACATCCTCGCGCGCTATCCGGTGCACGCGCCGGCCGAGGTGCAGGATCAGCTCGCGGCGATGTTCTCCGACTGGGGCATGACGTGCGGCGCGCGGCGCGACGCGCGCTGGTTTGCCCGGCTCGGTGCGCCGGTCTACCTGTATCGCTTCCTGCACGCGCCGAACGTGCTCGGCGGCACGTCGAACGGCGCGTTCCACGGCTCCGAGCTGGTCTATCTGTTCCCGAGCGTGTTCGCCAAGCACGGCCTGGTTTACAGCGACGACGATCGCAAGCTCGCCGCGCTGCTGATCGGCTACTGGGCGCGGTTCGCGGCGACCGGCGATCCGAACGGCGGCGGCGCGCCGGCGTGGCCGCGCTACCGGGCCGACAGTGACCAGTACCTCGGCATCGATCTGCTCAGCGCGGTCGGTGCCAAGCTGCGCGAGCTCGAGTGCGACCTGTGGGACCAGGTCGGCTAGCCGGCGATTCGCACGGTTAGCGCGATGTTTGCGACGGATCGGCGGGGCGCACTCCTGAGGGTCACAAGGAGAGGCTCATGTTCGCCAGCTCGTTCGCATTCGGCATGCTGTGGTTCCTGCTCAGCCTGGCGCTCGCGCTGCACCGCAGCCCGCACCGCACCGCGCGCTAGGGCCGGCCGCGGCGCGCTGCGAGCGCGGCGGCGCGTACCTCCTGCGTCCACGGTGCGCCGAGCGTCTTGCCCGCGGCGGCGAGCCAGCGGGTCTCGCTCGCGTTCGCGGTGACCGCGAGCGCGCGGGTCGCCGGGACGCCACACGCCGCGCACGCCTCGGCGAACAGCGCGCGCCACAGCTCGCCCTCGGCGGTGTGGATCATCGCGTGCGAGCCGACGATCGCATCGAACGCGGGCAGCACCGGCTGCTTGCCGAGCACGATCGCGTGCGCGGCGCCGGCGATCGTCGGTCGCAGCGCCGCGATCGTCGTCGCGAGCGCGGCGGCGCGGCGCTGCGCCAGGAACGCGGCGCGGCCGCCGGCGTGATCGCGCGCCAGGTGATAGAGCTCGGCGTCGAGCGTCGGCACGGCGCGCAGCTCGATGCGCGCGATCACCTCGCCGCCGCGCACGCGCACCAGCCAGGTCCAGCCGGTGTGCGGCACCAGGCCGATCGCATCGCGCACCGCCCGATGGTAGCGCGATCAGTAACCGCCGCGCCGACCGCGCTGGTCCGGTTCGTCCAGCACGAAGTCGGTGAAGCCATGGCTGGCCGCCAGATCGATCGCGCGCAGCGTGTCGCCGTAGGTCACGTCGTCGCCCGGCGCGACCACGACCAGCTTCGACGTGGCGAGCACCGGGTTGGCGCGCGCGGTCTTGACCGCATCGGCGGCCTCCTTCCAGCCGTCGTCGCTGCGATTCTGGACCGCGTTGATCGTGCCGTCCGAGCTCGACACGAACACCTGCTGCGTCGTGATCAGGATCCGCAGCTCGATCGCGGGGGCGCCGCGCGGCTGCGTGCCGTTCACCGGCGCGAATCGCCCGCCCGTGCCGAGCGGGACCGGCGGCACCGGGAACGTCATCGGGCGGAGCAGCTGCCACTGGCCGCCGCGCTGGGCCGCGAGCACGAAGTCGTCGTGCGCGTCGAGCACCGCGCCGTAGACGCGGCGCAGCACCTTCATCGGCGTGGCATCGATCGGCCGGATCACCAGCGGGCCGCGCAGCGCGAGCGGAGCGGCGGGGCTGTCGGCGAGGCGCGCGGCGAGCGCGGCCGAGATGCCGCCGATCGCGTCGGGGTCGTCGTCGAGCGCGCGCACCGAGCCGATCTGGTCGCCGGCCAGCCGCACCGCGTCCTCGGCGATGTCGATCGTCGGCATCGCGGACAGCGGCATCGTGCCGAACGTCAGGCCGCAGCGCTCCGCGTCGACGCCCTTGTGCGTGACGCGCTGCGCGGCCGCGACGATGCACGCCGCGGTGGCATCGTCGTCGATGCCGAACACCTTGCCGGTCGTGCCGGCCGCGGCGTAGTGCAGCTCGATCACCGCGATCCCGGCGTGCACCGGTCCGCGCGCGAGGCAGTGGGCGAGCGCGTCGCGCTGCGCGCGCAGCGGGTTGTCGCCGCCCGGCGTGTACGCGGCCTCGACCTGCGCGCCGTAGTCGTCGTGCGCGGCTCCGGGCGGCGCGCTCGCCTGGTCGGGCGGCGGCGCCGGTTCGGGCGCAGCCGGTGCGTCGTCCGCCGATTCGTCCTCGCCGTCCGCGTCGCGCCCCGCAGGCCGGAGCTTGATCGGATAGTGGACCTGTACGCCGCCGCCGCCGCGCGGCGCCGGAAACGTCAGCGTGCGGATCACGCCGGCGATGCAGGTCGCGAGCTTCATGTCGACGCCGCTCGCCTCCGACGTGACCACGTCGCCCTTCGGTCCGATGAAGAACGTCTCTTCGACCTCGCCGGCCAGGGTCGGATCGCGCGCGAGCGCCTCGCTGTAACAGAGCTCGATCTGGCCGACGTGCCTGTGCACCACGCGGCGGATCTCGGTCTTGTCGAGGTCGCCCGCCGAGGCCAGCCCGCCGGCGATGACGTGAGGGGTCCTGACCGCCGGCGCGGCGGGCGGCGCGGGCGGCACGGCGGACGAGTCTCCGAGCATCGTGGCGAACGCCCACCCGTGCGCGCCGCTGCCGGCCTTGTCGGCGTCGGCGCGGTCGAACGCCTGCGGCCGCGGGCCCGAGATCCAGCGCGTGGTCGGGCCGGCGCAGTCGGCGAACGCGATCGGTACGGTCGGCTCCGGCTCGGGCGCCGGCGGTGGCGGATCCGGATCATCCGGCTTGCCGCACGCCGCGCAGGCGAGGGCGACGGCGAGCAGCGTCTTCATGCGCCGTGCTCGCGCCGCAACAGCTCGGCGGCCTGGACCATCGCTCGCAACTTGCCGGAGGCAACGTCGCGGGGCAGGTACTTCATTCCACAGTCCGGAGCCAGGATCACGTTCTCGGGCGGTACGTGATCCAGCGTGCGGCGTATCCGCTCGGCGACCACCTCCGGCGTCTCGATCGCCGGATCCGAGAGATCGAGGCAGCCGACCATGATCTGCTTGCCGGCGAGCCGCGCCAGCACCGCGCAGTCGAGCCGCGATTGCGCGGTCTCGACCGAGACCTGGCGGCACGCGCACGCCGCGAGCTCGGGCAAGAACGAGTAGCCGCTCGGCCGGTCGTGGATGATCGCGGCGTAGCCGAAGCAGATGTGGACCGCGGTCGTACCGGTGATCCCGTCGAGCGCGCGCTCGAGCGCCGCGAGTCCGAAGCGCCGCGCCGCCTCGGGGCGCGCCTGCAGGTAGGGCTCGTCGATCTGCACGAAGTCGGCGCCGGCGGCGAACAGATCGCGGATCTCGGCGTTGACCGCCGCGGCGTAGGCCAGCGCCGCTTCCTCGTCGGTCGCGTAGAAGTCGTTCTGCGCCTGCTGCGCCATCGTGAACGGTCCGGGCACCGTGATCTTCACGCGCCGCGCGGTGTGCCGTCTGAGGAAGCGAACGTCGTCGACCTCGACCGCGTGACGCCGCCGGATCGGCCCGACGATCCGCGGCACCGGGTTGGGGTGGCCGGAGCGATCGAGCGCGGTGCCGGGATGATCGAGATCGATGCCGTCGAGCGCGGTCGCGAACCGGTTCGAATAGCTCTCGCGCCGGATCTCGCCGTCGCTGACGATGTCGATCCCGGCCTCCTCCTGGGCGCGGATCGCGAGCAGCGTCGCGTCGTCCTGCGCCTCGGCGAGGTACGGCTCGGCGACGCGCCACAGCTCGCGCGCGCGCACCCTCGGCGGAAACCGCCCTGCGAGCCTGGCGCGATCGATCAGCCACTCCGGCTGCGGCATGCTGCCGACGACGGTCGTGGGAAACAGCATGCCCGACGGTACGCGATCGCGCGCGCGCCCGCACGGCGCCCCCGGCCCGCACGCTCCCGAAAGGGCACATCACGTGCTGTCGATGGCTTGTCGTCGACGGGGCGCGGCGAGCGGCTTGCTCGTGTCGGCTGCGTGGTCGCCTACGTCTTCAGCGTGTTGAACCAGCTTTCGCTCGCGCTTCGGCTTCAGGCGCTGGTACCGGCTCTCGCTCCGGCGGCGGCCTACGCGGATGCCGTAGCGGCGAACCGCGCGGCGACCGCGCACGTCAGGCCCGAGCTGTTGCTCGCGGTCGCGTTCGTCGAGAGCCGGTACGATCCGACGGCGACGTCGTGGGTGTCGGCCGGCGACGGCGTGCGCCACACCGGGCACTACGCCGGCACCGCGCCGCCCGCGCGGCTGGACCCGCACGCCTCGCTGTACTGCGGTCCGCTCCAGACCTACGCGGCGTCGTGGTCGGCGTGCCTGCGACTGCGCGATCTCGACATCGCCTACGCGGCGGGCGCGCGCGAGCTCGAGCAGTGGCTGCGCGACCGGCGCGTGCACGGCAACGTCCTGCTCGCGCTCGCCGGCCACGGCTGCGGCAATCTCGGTGTCGCCACCGGCCGGTGCAACGGCTATCCCGAGCGCGTGGCGTGGCTCGAGCGCCGGCTGTCGGTGCGGCCCGCGATCGTGCGCGCCGGATCGTGAGCTACGGCTGCGGCAACGGCGGCGTGCCGCAGATCTGCGGCAACCTGGTCAGCGTACAGGTCGCGGCGGCCGCATCGTTGGTGCCCCACAGCCGGCCGGGGTTCGCGGCGTGGCAGCTCTCCTTGACCGTCGCGGCGCAGTAGCCGTAGTCGGTGAGCGAGCGCGCGCCGCCGCCGAGCTTGGTGCTGAGCGCCTCGGTGTTCATGCCCGGCGGAAACGTCGATGGCGCCGGCGCGGCGTCGCCGCCGCGCACGCGCGCGAGCGCGGCCGGCTCGATCGCGATCACGGCGCGGTCCTCGCGCCGGCGGGCATGCCGCAGGTCGCGCGAATGTCGGCGGGCGTCGCGTTCTTGAGCGCGCTCAGGCACTGACCGTAGTCGGTGCGCGCCAGGCCGAACGTGCCCTGGCCCTTGAGCGTGATGCCCTCGAACGCGCCCTCGAGATCGCCGGTCGCGGTGAGCTGGTTCGGGCCCGCCGCCGGGGTGACGGTCTGGCCGCCGAGGATGGTGGAGAGCGCCGTGTCGTCGATGGTCTGGCACGTGTTCATGATGCCCGGCGAGAATGCAGCGCGCGTGCCGCCGCGATCTCGCCTACCGCGGGAGGCGAGTCGTCTCCCGCGGGACGCGCGCGGAGCCGCGATCGGGCTGCGATGCCCCGCGCGGCGGCGGTGCGCCGGCGACAACGCCAGCCGCCGCGGCAACTCGAGCTTCACTGCGCCGCGATCACGAGCACGTCGACCGGCAGGCTCGAGCCGCCGCCCGACATCAGCGCGAGCTCGCCGGCGCCCGCGGGGACGGTCGCGAGCCAGATCGCGTCGCTGGTGCTGGCGAGCCCGCCGGTTCCGCTCGGCAACGGGGTCGGGCCGAGCGCGCCGGCCCACGAGCCGCCGCGCGGGCTGGCGGCGACGCCGAGCTGGGCCTGCGCCGCGACCAGCAGCCGGTAGGCCACGCCGTAGTTGCCGTGGAGCATGGCGGGCGCGCCGGTGGTCGCGTCGGTGCCGGCGAGCACCGGCTCGGTGACCCCGGCGCCGAGCCGG
Organism: Kofleriaceae bacterium; assembly: GCA_035516595.1. Taxonomy (GTDB): domain Bacteria; phylum Myxococcota_A; class Polyangia; order Haliangiales; family Haliangiaceae; genus JABFXX01. The sequence continues at coordinate 5,911 of DATJAE010000362.1, forward strand.
AGGTGGCGTGCGCTCGCGCCTTCGCCGCCCGCCGCGCCGGCGAGCCACACGTCGGCGCCGGGGAACGTGCCGCGATCGTGCAGGCCGTCGGCGGGCAGGAGCGGCAGCGACGCGGTGATCGCCGCGGCATCCTCGCCGGCGAGCACGCTCACGATCGACAGCTTGACCGGCGCGTCGGCGTCGATGTCGAAGATCGCGTGGACCAGCTCGCCGGTCGCGGCGTGCTCGCCGTCGAGCTCGGCGTCGAGCACCACGCGGGTGCCCGCCGGCACGGTCACCACGGTCTGGCCGGTCGACGCCATCCACGCCGCGGCGACCGCCTTGCCGACGTCGACGTAGTCCGAGCTCGGCCCGCCGCGCGCGGCGCGGGCGATCGTGACGTGCGCGTCGCTCGCGTTCTGGTTCAGCACGACCACCGGGAACTTGCGCGGCGCGCTGCCGCCGTTGACGTGATAGACGTACAGCCGCGCGCGTCCCGGACCGAAGGTGTCGGCGTACAGCACGCCGTCGCTCGACGGTGACTCGGGGTCGTCCGAGAACAGCAGGGTCGCCGCGCCGGCGGGCGCGCACACCAGCGCCGGCACGCACGGCAGGTCACCCTCGTCGAGCCCGCTCATCGACACCACGTCGCCCGGCTGCGCGCTGATCGACAGCAGCGCCGCCGGCGGCGCGACCACCGCGCCCGGGCAGCTCGTGCGATCGACCACCAGGGTCGAGCCGGTCGGGCACGCGCGCCCGGCCGCCGCGTCGCCCGCATCGAGTCCCGCGTCGATCGCCGGAGCATCGATCGCCACGCTGCCGGTGTGATGGCAGGCGCAGAGCGCGAGCACGAGCGCGGCGCGAAGCACGCCGCAGTCTCGCACGGATCAACCGGAGCGGCGCTCCGGCGGAGGCTTGAGCCCGTACTTCTCCATCTTGTAGATCAGCGAGCGGCGCGACAGCCCGAGCCGCTTGGCCGCGCGGGTCTGGTTGTGGGCCTCGGCCTCGAGCGCCGCGACGATCGCCGCGCGCTCGACCTCGGCGAGCTGGCCGCGCACGTCCGCGCCGACCGTGACCGGCCGCACGCGCGCGGCGGCATCGCCGAGCTTCTCGGGAAGGTCGGCGGCGGTGATCGCGTCGCCGCACAGCACGAGCGCGCGCTCGACCGCGTTGCGCAGCTCGCGCACGTTGCCGGGCCACGAGTAGCCGGCGAGCGCCTCGCGCGCATCGTCGGCGATCGCCGGCGCGGCGCGGCCCTGCTCGGCCGCCGCGATCCGCGCGAACCGCTCCGCGAGCGGCACGATCTCGCTCGGTCGATCGCGCAGCGGCGGCACGACCAGGGTGAACCCGCCGATCCGGTACATCAGGTCCTGGCGGAACCGCCCGGCCGCGACCTCGGCGTCGAGATCGCGATGGGTCGCCGCGATCAGC
>DATJAE010000363.1:0-3211 GCA_035516595.1 Kofleriaceae bacterium
GCCGATGGTCTCCCAGGTCGTCGCCAAGGTGCTCGACGAGCGCAACGACACGATCGACTACACCACCGGCGATCCCACGCACCATCACACCGGCGCCGCGATCGATCTGTCCGGCTCGTCGTGCCCGGACGTGTACATGTACGCGTACCTGATGGACCAGAACCCTCCGAAGTACGGCGGCGAGGCGAGCCCGAACCCGCTCGCGTGGTCGATGCAGGCCAGCTCGCCCGCCGGGATCGACGAGACCGCGTCGGCCTATCGCGTGCGCGGCGACGACGGCAGCACGATGCTCGACTGGACCGCGATGTCGCCCGGCGGCGGCGGCGCGTACAGCTTCGCGCTGCACCGCAACGGCGCGCCGGGCATCGCGCAGCTCGGCACGCGCGACGGCGGGATCTACGTCGACGCGCGGTTCCACGACATGCTCGGCCACGAGACGATCGCGACGTGGTGCGTGAAGTACCACCCGCTCGCGGCGCCGGTCGAGATCCAGCCGTTCGCCGAGGACACCGGCGGCGGCGACGACGACCTGTTCGGGATGTCGCTGGTCGCCGACTCGCCGATCTCGCGCGTGCTCGCCGCGCAGACCACCGTGCCGCAGGCGGTGAGCCAGCGCTTCGTCCAGCACACCGCCGAGCCGGTCACGATCGACGCGACGATCACGCCGCCCGGCGGCACGTTCGATCTCGACATCGCCAACTGGTTCGTGAAGACCGCGAGCGGCTCGATGCCGTGCGGCACGTCGCTGAGCTACTCGACCGACCAGCGCTGCTCGCTCACCACCGAGATCGACAGCAGCTACGACTGGCCGGTGAGCGGCGCGCTCGGCACCGCCGGTGCGCCGACCTGGAGCGCGGTCGTGGTCGACGAGCAGAGCGGCGGCTACGACGTCGCGTGCAGCGGCAGCGGCATGCACGTCACCTGCCCGATCCCGGCGCGCCAGTCCGGCCAGCCGCCGCACGCCTATCGCATCGTGACCGAGCTGACCGACGTGCGCGACCTGTGGCCCGCGAGCGCCGGGCCGTTCGACGAGTACACCGCGCTGTCGCGCACGTACACCGGCCTCGCGCCGATCACGATCTCGCACTGCGATAACCGCACGCAGACCGTGAACGGCCAGGTCTACTACTACACCTGCGCGTACTCGACCTACGTCCACATCGACGCGATCCTGTCGGCGTCGATCGTGTTCGATCCGTTCCAGGTCAAGTACCAGAGCACGATCGGCGGCACCGTGCCGCTGCGCGCGCTGCCCTACGAGCCCGCGACGATCAGCTCGCCGTCGTTCACCTGGGACGCCGGCACCGACGTGCTGCCCGGGCAGTGAACGTCGCGGTACGATCGGCCGCGTGAACCTCGTGGCGGGGTCACTCGCCCGGCTGGCCGTAGTTGACCTCGACCGCGTGCGCAGCGCCGAGCTCGCCGGCCAGCCCGGTGAGCCCGGCCGCGAGCGTCGGCAGCCAGGCGTCGAGCGCGGTGGTCTTTGGCGTCAGGTCGGGGATGATCGCGACCTCGGCGCGCAGCGCGGCGCCGTACTTGGCGACCAGGGAGCTGAGCTCGCGGCGGATCCGCGCCTCGAGCCGATCGAGCGGCATGCCGCCGGCGCAGATCACGGTGCGCCGCGTGCCAGCGTCGTCCAGGCTGATCGACTGGATGTAGATGTCCTCGGCGGGCTCGTCGGCGACCCGCGTCTTGACCTCGCTCGCGATCCCGCCGTCCTCGAGGTGACCGACGATCTTGCCGTCGATCACGCCGAACACGGTCGCGGTGATCGGTGGCGTCTCGGCGCGATGAAACTGACCAGCGACCGCGGCACAGAACCGCTGCAGATGATCCTTGGACGCCGCGCCGTCGCACGCCATCAGCATGCCGCGGCGCGGGATGCCGACCGCGAGCAGCTTGGCGCCGAGCGTGCGTTGCGCCTGTTGCAGGAACTGCTCGTCGAGGATGCGCTCGGCGGCCAGGAAGTCGTCGCCGCACACCAGGAAGCGCACCTTCTTGAACCAGCCCAGCTTGATCTCGATCGGCTGCCACGACGCGGTGCGCGCGCGCAGCCCGGCGAGCGCGCCGCGATCGAGCGAGTCCGGCGTCGCGCCGCCGGCGTGGTCGCGCGACAGCAGCTCGAACGTGTTCGGGTGATCCCAGCCGTACGCGACCAGCGGCATGCCCTGGGCCGGCAGATCCGCGAGCGGACGGCAGACCATGACATCGCGCTCGTTCCAGTCGGCGGGCTTGAGCAGCGGCAGCGGCGGTTCGGTGGACGGCATCGCGGCCTCATAGCAGCGCGCGCGCCGCCGATCACGCGACTTCTTCGTGACGGGTCCGCGCGAGCCCACCGTGAACCCCAGTCGGGTGCGCGCGGACTCGGATCGCGCGCGCAAGTCCAGCAAGCGCGTCGCCGCGAGCTAGCACGAACCTTGATGTAGGCGGCCTCCAGACTTTCACCGGAGAATCATCATGGGTGTAGCCGCTCTCGTCCTCGGAATCGTCGGTCTCCTGCTGTCGTTCATCCCGTTCTTCGGGATGTACGCGCTGCCGCTGACCGCGCTCGCTCTCATCCTCGGCGCGCTCGGCGCGCGCAAGCCGAAGAAGGGCCTCGCGATCGCCGGCCTCGTGCTCGGCCTGGTCGGCTCCGGGCTCGGTGCCTACTGGGCCTACGCCAGCCACAAGGCCGCCAGCGAGCTGCACGACGCGCTCAAGAACGGCGGCGAGACCAGCCCGCCCTGAGCGCGCGCATTCAGTCGAGCTGCAGGAGCAGCTCGCCACAGACCACCTCGAGCACCGCACCGCTGTGAAACGAGAACGTCATCTGCACCGCGTGAGCGCTCGTCGCTGACGGAGTCCGCGCGAGCTCGGCGGGGACGCCGTGGCGAATGCGATCGAGCGTCTCCTTTCCATGCACGGGCCACTGCACGTAGCGGCTCATCCAGATATCCCGCAGCTCCACGGTCCCACGCTTACCGTTGACTGCGGGATGACCTGCATCTGGGTGGAACGCCAGCTGGATGCGGATCGAGCGCTCCGGCCATCCGTCGAACGTGATCGAGGCGACCTCGGCGTCGTGCAGGTAGTCGAGCCGGGGGTCCAAGCGGATCAGTCCCAGCCCGGCTCGTCGATGCCGTCGCCGCCGGGGGCGCCGTCGCCGGCCATCTCGGAGGATGACGGCGTGTCCTCGGCGGGCTGCTTGGCGAGCGCGGGATTGCTCGCGGTG
>DATJAE010000364.1:0-12093 GCA_035516595.1 Kofleriaceae bacterium
AGCCGCCGAAGCACCATGCTTCGGCGGCCCCCCCTTGCTGCGTGGCCGTCCGTCAAGATCCGGCAGCGAGGAGTATGCCCACCAGTACTGCGAGGCAGATGCCAGATGGACGTGCGGCGAGCACCGGCATTCAACGCCCGCAAGTGGCCGCAGCGCCGTGCCATTCGGCGATCGCGTGTGAACAGGCGTTGACTCGGTGGGGTGTGAATCGGGGCATTTGGTACGTTCGCGCGATGCGAGCGTTGGTTCTGGGGGGAATGTTTGCGGCCGGCGTCGCGTATGCGGGTCCGAAGCCGGCATCGCCGCGCGCCGCGATCGAAGCGATCCTGCGCGCGAACATCGCGGGCCTGCCGAAGTTCGAGCGCGACGCGCAGAAGCTCGGGATCGAGCCCTCCACGATCGCGTACCTCACCACCGGCACGCGCGCCACGGTCGACGACAACGGCACGTTCAGCGACAACTTCTATGGCGACTGGCAGGCGACGATCGAGCACAAGCCGGCGACGCCGACCATCGTGATCGACGCCAGCGGCGAGCTCGCGTGGTTCCAGGCGCCGTACACCATCGCGGCCGACTCGCAGAACCCGGACGGCAAGCGCGACGTCCTGAGCTGGGTCGCGCGGCTCGGCGGGATCGCCGTGCGCAAGGACGGTGTGTGGCACCTCGCGGTCGCGGCCTACTCGTACACGATCTCGGATCGCGAGCTGTTCGCGACCGAGCCGCGCGGCGACTGGGACAAGGTCGCGACGGTCGAGCCCGAGCTGCACGGCGACGCCGCGCTCGCCAAAGCGTTCGCCGGCTGGTTTGCATCGGGGTTCGCCGCGCACGCCGGCCCGGCGGCGCAGCTCGTCGCGAGCGGCTCGTCGCCGGGCGAGTTCCGGACCGGCGCCGGCGCGCTGCCGCTGGTCAAGAGCTGGGACGGCCTGGGCCTCTACCCGCTGGCGATCGAGGCGACCCAGGTCGCCGGCGGTAAGGCCGCGATCGTGCGTGCCGACGTCCAGATCCCGGTGAAGAAGACCGGGCACGCGGCGCGGCTCGAGCTGTTCGCGGTCGTGGTGCGCGACGGCGGGGACTGGCGCTGGGTGTCGCTGCAGTACGGCAAGCGCGATTACTGAGATCGATCAGCTGCGCGGGCCGTCGGTCAGCTGGATCTCCGAGTGCCGCGCCTCCGGTAGCTTCTCGGGGTAGTCGAGCGTGAAGTGCAGGCCGCGCGACTCCTTGCGGCGGCGCGCGCTCTCGATGATCAGGTGGGCGACCAGCGCGAGGTTGCGCAGCTCGATCAGGTCGCTCGTGACCTTGAAGTCGATGTAGTACTCGCGGATCTCGTCGCGCAGGATCTCGATGCGGCGGCGGGCGCGCTCGAGCCGCTTGTCGCTGCGCACGATGCCGACGTACGACCACATGAACCGGCGGATCTCGTCCCAGTTGAGCGAGACCACGATCGCATCGTTGGAGTCGGTCGCGTTGCCGCTCGACCACGACGCGACGATCTCGGGGCGGACGCGCGGCATCGCGCGGACCGCGGCCGCGGCGCGGGTCGAGTACACCATGCCCTCGAGCAGCGAGTTCGACGCGAGCCGGTTCGCGCCGTGCAGCCCGGTGAACGCGCACTCGCCGATCGCGTAGAGGCCGCGGATGGTGGTCGCGCCGTCGTGGTCGGTCTTGACCCCGCCGCACATGTAGTGCGCTGCCGGCACCACCGGGATCGGCTGCCTGGTGATGTCGATCCCGAGCGACAGGCAGCGCTCGTAGATGTTCGGGAACCGGCTCTTCACGAACGCCGGATCGAGCTGGGTCATGTCGAGGAACACCGAGTCCGCGCCCGACTTCTTGAGCTCGTTGTCGATCGCGCGCGCGATGATGTCGCGCGACGCCAGCGACTTCATCGGGTGGTACTTCTCCATGAACGTCTCGCCGCTCGCGAGCCTCAGCACGCCGCCCTCGCCGCGCAGCGCCTCCGAGATCAGGAAGCTGCCGGCGTGCGGGTGGTAGAGCACGGTCGGGTGGAACTGCACGAACTCGAGGTCGCCGCACGCGGCGCCGATCCGGTACGCCATCGCGATGCCATCGCCGGTCGCGACGTCCGGGTTCGAGGTGTAGATGTAGACCTTGCCGGTGCCGCCGGTCGCGAGCACGGTGGCGCGCGCGCAGATCGTCTTGATCTCGCCGGAGCGCGAGTCGAGCACGTAGGCGCCGAAGCACGCCGGATCGCCGCCGTACTTCGCGAGCGACAGCAGATCCACCGCGATGTGGCCGTCGAGCACCGTGATGTTCGGGTGCGCGAGCACCGCCGCGATCAGCGCGCGCTGGATCTCGCGGCCGGTGACGTCCTGCCAGTGCACGACGCGGTGGTGGGTGTGCGCGCCCTCGCGGCCGAGATCGAGCGCACCGCTCGCGTCGCGCGCGAGCCGCACGCCGATGTCGAGCAGGCGGCGCACCTGGTTCGGCCCGTCGCGCACGCACAGCTCGACCACGTCGCGATCGCACAGACCGTCGCCCGCCGACAGCGTGTCCTGGACGTGCTGCTCGAAGCTATCGACCGGCGACAGCGCCGCGGCCACGCCGCCCTGCGCCCAGTTGGTGTTGGTGTCGGCCGGCTTCTTCTTGGTGATCACCACGACGCGGCCGTGCTCGGCGGCGAGCAGCGCGAAGTTGAGGCCCGCGATCCCGGATCCGATCACCAGATAGTCGGTGTCGAGCGGCTCGGTCATGCGTCGGGGGCGACCATACTACGGGCGCACGAAGATGTCGGTCGGATCGTTGTTCAGGAACGCGACCGCGAACAGCGCCGTGAAATCGCTGTCGCGCCCGACCAGGCCCTGGTAGTCGCCGAGGAAGTACTCGTCGCCGATCCGCGCGGGCGCGAGGTCGAACGGGCTCGACAGCGCCTGGTCCTGCCAGGTCTGGCCGCCGTCGTGCGAGGTCGCGAGCCACGCGGTCGCCTTGAACGTGGTCGGATCGTCGGGATTGTCGTCGCGGTCGTCGTAGTACAGCACGCCGACCGTGCCGTCGGCGGCGACCGCGACGGTCGGCTCCCACGCCTGCTGATCGAGCCGGCCGTTGACCGGCACCGGCTGCGACCAGGTCGCGCCGCCGTCGCTCGACCTCGCGATCACGACGCCGTCGTGGCGCGCGCCGGTCGCGAACCGCGCGTCCTCCCACGCGACGTAGAGCGCGCCGCTGGTCGGATCGACCGCGACCTGGGGCAGGCTGTCGCCCGAGCGCACCTCGAGCTGGTGCTTGGGATCCGCGACGCCGACCGCCATCACCGGCGCGATCCGGACCGGCGGCGACCAGGTGTCGCCGTGATCGCTCGAGGTGATCACCGAGACCGTGGTGGGCGGATCGTCGGTGCTGGTCATCGCGAGCTCGTCGAACGCGTCGACCAGCGTGCCGTCGGGCATCACCACGATCACGTTGCCGATCGTCTGGGCGTCGACGCCGGGATCGTAGATCGCGCGCGCGGGCTGCCACGCGCCGTCGGTCGCGCGCGCGAGCATGGTCGGGCCGGTGCCGACCGGCTTGGTCGGCTGGGTGAGCCCGGTCAGGCGATCCCACACCGCGTAGGCGCGCCCGGGCTGCCCCGGATCGGCGGTCACCGACTCCTTGTCGTTGAAGATGTCGGGGTCGTTCGCGTCGTCGATCAGCAGCGCCGGATCGCTCCACCCGACCCCGTCGCCCGAGCTCGACGCGAGCACGGTCGAGCGCGCGGTGGTCTCGTCGAACGCGATCGCGACCGCGTAGGCGGTCCCGTCGGGACCGATCGACACCCACGGATCGCTCGAGCGCTGATAGTCGCCGCCCGCGCACTCGCTGAACGCCGGGGCGTGCCACGACCAGCTGACGCCGCCGTCGAACGACACCGCGCCGGCGTTGCCGTTGGCGCCGCCGTTGTCCCAGCGATCCTGCTGCCACACCGCGAGCTGGTGCGACGGATCGGTCGGATCGATCGCGAGCCATGGCTCGACCTCGGCGTTGCGGTACGCCGTGCCGTCCTGCATCGCGCCGTTGCAGTTGCTGGCGTACGGCGAGTCGCCGCTCACCGGCAGCAGCCCGGCGTAGCCGTAATGCAGATCGTCGCCGCATGCGGCAAGTGCCAGCAGCGCGACCAGGGACCGCCCCACCCCGCGACGATACAAGTTTTGCGGCCCGCGCGGTGCCACGGTACGATCTCGGCGTGCTGCGCGTGACCGTGCTCGTCGGCCTGGGGCTCGCGCTCGGCCTCGGCCTGGCGTACGCCGACGTCTACTCGTGGACCGACCGCGACGGCGTGATGCACTTCACCAACATCAAGCCGCGCGGCGGCGGCTGGAAGAAGGTGATGGACAGCGCGGCGCCGGCCGGCTCGAAGGCGTCGGCCGAGCGCGGCAGCTGCCCGCGCTGCGACAAGGTGCCGGCGACCGACAGCTCGCCCGAGCGCTTCCATCGCTACGATCAGTACATCTACGAGGCATCGCAGCTGTACAAGATCCCGGTGCCGCTGATCCGCGCGGTGATCAAGGTCGAGAGCGACTACGACCCGCACGTGGTGTCGTCCGCCGATTGCAAGGGCCTGATGCAGGTCCACCCGCAGGTCGAGATCGACATGGGCGCGCAGGGCGACATCTTCGATCCGCGCACCAACATCATGACCGGCACGCGCCTGCTGCGCTGGCTCGCCAACCGGGTCGACGGCGACCTCGTGCTGACGATCGCGGGCTATCACGCCGGGCTCGGCTCGCTCGCGAAGTACGGCTACACCGTGCCGCCGTACACCTACACGCGCCAGTACCTGAAGATGGTGCTCGAGCGCTACTACCAGTACAAGGCGGAAGAGGCCAAGCCGAAGTAGTGCTGCGCGTCGTGGTGAGCGAGCGCGGGCAGGGCGCCTTGCCCGCGGTGGATCTCGACGGCGCGTTCGCGATCGGCAGCGGGCCTGCAGCGCGCGTGCGGCTGCCGGCGGGCGCGGCCGAGGCCGAGCACGTGCGGATCGACGGCGACACCTGGCGGATGCACGACGGCCGGAGCGGCGCGATCGGCGACGGCGTCGAGCTCGCGATCGGCGGCTACGTCGTGCGGATCGCACCGGCGCCCGACGGCGCGGTCGCGGCGAGCCCGCAGCGCACCGAGAGCCTGGCGCGCGAGCTGGTGCGCGCGATGCTCGGCGCCGGCGCCGCACCCACGCTCGAGGTCGAGCGCGGGCCGATCGCGGGCGCCAGGCGCGCGCTCGCGCCGCCCGAGTCGGTGCTGGTGATCGGCCGCGGTGACGACGCGGGCTGGATCATCGCGGACGACGAGCTGTCGCGGCTGCACGCCGAGGTGCGGCGCGGCTGGGATGGCGCGCGCGTGGTCGATCTGGGCTCGAAGCACGGCGTGCGGCTCGACGGCGCGCGGATCGGCGAGGCCGAGCTGCACGACGGCGCGCTCGTCGAGCTCGGGCGGTGCGCGATGCGGTTTCGCGATCCGGCGGAGCGCCACCTGCGCGGCGAGCCGGCGCCCCGGCCCGCGCCGCCTCCCGCGCAGCCTCGCCCGCGCAGCGCGGCGGCGTTCTGGACCGCGCTCGCGATCGCCGCGCTCGCGGTCGCGGCGCTGGCGTGGTTGCTCCTGGCGTGAACCCGACCGCGCTTCGGGGGCATCCTAGGGCCATGGTGAAGTGGCTGATCCGGCGCAAGCTCGCCTCGTTCGAGCGCGCCTACCAGTACGACATGAGCTACGCGCGCGAGATCCTCGACATCGATCTCGGCGCGCTGCTCGCGTTCGCGAAGATCCAGAAGCTGACCGAGTACCGGCGCGACGTCCCGGTCGACGTCTACTACGCGGTCAAGCTGGTCGGCACGATGACCGAGGACTGCGGGCCGTGCACGCAGCTCACCGTGACCATGGCGCTGCGCGACGGCGTCGCCGGCAGCACGCTCGCCGCGGTGATCGCGGGCGACGACATCGTGCTGCCCGAGCCGGTGCAGCTCGGCGTGCGGTTCGCGCGTGCCGCGCTCGCGCACGATCTCGCGACCGAGCCGCTGCGCGACGACATCGTGCGGCGCTGGGGCAAGCGCGCGCTGGTCTCGCTGTCGTACGCGCTGGTCGCCGCGCGGATCTATCCGACGCTCAAGTACGCGCTCGGCCACGGCAAGGCGTGCACGCGCATCGTGGTCGGCGGCGAGCAGCTCGTCCCGAAGCGGTCAGAACAGCGAGAGCTGCCCGCGCGGCCGGCGGAAGCGTGACGGCATCTCGCGCTCGGCGTCGCGGTCGCCGAGCCCGAGCCGCTTGACGGTCGACGCGAACACCGCCGCGATGGTCTCGGCGTAGACGCCCTCGCCGCGGCCGCGCACCAGGAAGCGCGGGTCGTACAGCTTGTCGCCGCCGCGGGTCTCGCGGATGCGGTGCATGATCTTGTCGGCGGCCAGGGGCAGCGCGGCGCGCAGGCGCTCCTCGAACACCTGCTTGACCGCGCCGGGCAGGCGGAGCAACGTCCACCCCGCGCTGGTCGCGCCGGCATCGCGTGCCGCCTCGAGCAGACGGATCAGCTGGTCGTCGTTGAGCCCGGGGATGATCGGCGCGCACATCACGCCGACCGGCACGCCGGCCTTCGCGAACGTCTCGATCACGCGCAACCGCCGCGCCGGCGCCGCCGCCCACGGCTCGATCGCGCGCGCGAGCTCGCCGTCGATCCACGCCAGGCTCACGCTCAGGTGCGCGCCGGCCTCGCGCGCGAGCTCGGCGACGAGCTCGACGTCGCGCTCGACCAGCGCGCTCTTGGTGATGATCGCGACCGGGTTGCGATAGTCGAGGCAGACCTCGAGCATTCGCCGGGTGAGCTGGAGCTCCCGCTCGATCGCCTGGTAGCAATCGGTGACGCCCGAGAACATGACGAGCTCGCCCCGCCAGCTCGGCTTGTCGAACGTCTCGCGCAACAGCTCCGCCGCGTGCGGCTTGACGACGATCTTGGTGTCGAAGTCGCTGCCCGCGCCGAGATCGAGATACTCGTGCGTCGGGCGGGCATAGCAGTTGTGGCTGATGATCCCGTTCGCGATGAAGTCGCCGGTGCCGGTCGTGATGTCGCACAGCGTGCGGCGACCGAGTCGCGTGATCGAGACGACCCGACGCTCGAGCGTGCTGTCGATCGCGGTGCCCTCGAGGTCCCACTTGTGGGTGATCGCCGGGTTCGTCGTATGAAAGAAGCGCAGGCGTTCGGAGAGCCCGCCGCGGACCCGGACGTTCATCACCGGCCCGGGCTCGCGCGTCTCGACGATCACGTCGAACGCGAGGCGGCGCGCAGAGCGCACGACCTGCTCGATGATCTCCGGGCTGGTGTTCGCGATCCGGACGATCTGCGCGCCGTGCGACCCTTTCGCATCGAACATGCCGGCGAGGAAGCCCTTGTGCCAGTCGAGGGTCGCGTCGCAGGGGAAGCGCCACGATGCGGCCACTCGGTCGAACGTGGCCCGCGATGACGAGGCGAGGCTCGGCACCGGCTTGTCGTGCGGTCGTGCGACGCGCAACGCGTACTCGCTCACCGCGAGCTGCATGCGCGCGACGTAGCGCTTCGCCCGGTGGACCGCCTCGAGATCGCCGAGCGCGAGTCGAACCTGCTGCGGGAAGCGGTCCGCGTGGCCGTCGCCGCGGATGAGCCCACAAAGGTATCCGCGGCGGTAGTCGTCGGACTCGTCCGGGGCTGTCGCGAACCGCCCCGTGCCGAGCAACGAGCTCGACGTCGTCAGATGCGGGCGGCGCCGTCCTCCTTGCTCGCTGCCGATGACGTACTTCCAGCCGCGCGAGGACAGAAACCGGTGATCTCCGCTCGCGACCAGGGACGTGCCGTCCGATAGCTCGATGCGATATCCGACCTTCACGGTCGGCCAGTGATCGAGCACTCGCGTTCGTACGTGACGGCGGCGGCTCCCATCGAATCGAGTGCCGTAGACTTCGTCACCCACCTTCAGATCCGCGATCGCGCGCGTGCGACCATCGGCGAGGAGGATCGGCGTGTCGGGAGAGACGCAGTAGCCACATGCATGCAGGCATCCCCTGTACGGGTTCGCGCTCCACCGGAAGCCCAGGTCGGGCGAGTCGTTGTGCGACAGGATCGATCGCGAGTGATCCTCGAGCAGCGTGACCTGCGCCGGTGGCGGACCGTCGCCCTCGTCGTACGCGACGGTCGTGGCGTGGAAGCGGTTCGGCGGGTTGGAGGTCGAACGATCCTTCACCGAGCGCGAGGATACTGAACGGATATTCAGATGTCGAGCGCCGCGAGGTCGAGATCGAGCGGCGGCGCCGCGCCGGCCGAGATCGCCTCGGCGAGGTGCTCGCGGCGATGCAGCCGCGGCAGCGCGATCGCGCCGCGATCGATCGCCGCGCGCAGCGCGAGCTCGGCGACGGTCAGCGCGAGCCGCTCCGCGCGCGGGTTGCGCTCGAGCTGGGCGCGCGCGGCGTCGCACGACCGCGCGGCCGGCGGCTCGCGCTTGACCAGCGCGGCGAGCTTGGCGACGCCGACCGCGATCGCCTCGAGCTGGCGCGGGTCGAGCGCGCGGCGATCGTCGCCTGGCGCGAGCCGCACGCCCGGGCCGATCGCGCCGGCGAGCGCGCCGCCGGCGAGCGGGCGCGCGGCGAGCACGGCGATCCCGCGCTCGAGCGCGAGCGCGATCACCGGATCCATCGCGCGCTCGCACACGCTCCACGGCACGCGCAGCGCGGCCAGCCACTCGGGCTCGACGAGCGGCGCGGCGTCGTCGGGCGCGTCGAGCGCGAGCCCCCAGCGCATCACCTTGCCCTCGTGGCCGAGGCGCGCGCACGTGCCGCGCAGCTCCGGCCACGCCGGCGAATCGCGCCACGCCGCGCGCACCTCGACGATCGCGAGCGGCAGCGGGTCGAGCCGGGTCGCGCGCAGCGCGGCCTCGACCCGGGCCTGGACGTGGCGCGGCGGCAGCCGCTCGGGCAGCACGTCGCGGCCTCCGGTCAGCGCCGGCACGCGGCACGCGACGACCGCGCGGTCGCGCAGGCGCAGCGCGCGGACCGCGTCGCCGGCGAGCCGCTCCGCGGCGTCCTCGCACGCGACGTCGACCACGTCGAGCCCGCGGTCGAGCGCCTCGTGCAGCGCGTGCGCGACCTCGCCGGCGTCGACCCCGCGGGCCGCCGCGCGCGCCAGGCTGACGTCGCCGGCGCCGACCGCCGCGACCGTCGCGCCGCCGAGCTCGCGGGTTCGCATGCGCCGATGTTACTCCCGGCGGCGCGCCGTGCTGTAATGCCGCGATGAAACCGCCTCCGTCGGTCGGAGCCTCGCTGCCGCGCGTCGATGGCGTGGCCAAGGTGACCGGCCGCGCGCGCTACCTCGACGATCTCGACGCGCCCGGCGCGTGGTTCGGCGCGACGGTGCGCTCGACGATCGCGCACGGCGTGCTCGAGGCGATCGAGCTCGATCCCGCGTTCGACTGGTCGCAGGTCGCGGTGGTGACCGCCGCCGACATCCCGGGCCAGAACGTGATCGCGTTGATCGAGGACGACCAGCCGGCGCTGGTCGCGATCGGCGCGAAGGTGATGCACGTCGACGAGCCGATCGCGCTGGTCGCCGCGCCGAGCAAGGCACTCGCGCTCGCCGCGGCGCGGGCGGTGCGGCCGCGGGTTCGTCCGCTGCCGGCGGTGTTCGACGTGCGCGCGTCGCTGGCGTGCGAGCAGCTGCTCCACGGCCGCGACAACGTGTTCAAGCAGTTCGTGATCCGCAAGGGCCACGCGAGCGACGCCGACTTCGAGGCCGCGCTCGCGCGCGCCGCGCACGTGATCGACGGCAGCTACTACACCTCCCCGCAGGAGCAGATGTACATCGAGCCGCAGGCGATGCTCGCGGAGTGGCGCGATGGCCGCTGCTTCCTGGTCGGCTCGATGCAGTGCCCGTACTACGTGCACAAGGCGATGAAGGCGCTGCTCGCGTGCGGGCCCGAGGGCGTCGTGGTCACGCAGTCGGTGACCGGCGGCGGGTTCGGCGGCAAGGAGGAGTATCCGTCGATGCTCGCGGCGCACGTCGCGCTGCTCGCGCGCAAGGCGGGGCGGCCGGTCAAGATCGTCTACGACCGCGGCGAGGACATCGCGGCCACGACCAAGCGCCATCCGGCGTTCACGCGGCACCGGCTCGCGGTCGACGAGCGCGGCGAGCTGGTCGCGATCGACGTCGACTGCGTGATGGACGGCGGCGCGTACCTCACGCTGTCACCGGTCGTGCTGTCGCGCGGCGTGCTGCACGCGGCGGGGCCGTATCGCTGCCCGGTCGTGCGCGTGCGCGGCCGCGTGGTCGCGACCAACCATCCGCCGCACGGCGCGTTCCGCGGGTTCGGCGCGCCGCAGACGACGTTCCCGTACGAGCGCCAGATCGACAAGCTCGCCGAGCTGCGCGGCGAGGATCCGCTCGCGCTGCGCCGCCGGCTCGCGCTGCGCTCGGGCGACACCACCGCGACCGGCCAGGTGCTCGGCGCCTCGGTCGGCAGCGAGGAGGTGCTCGCGGCGATCGAGCGCGTCGCCGGTCCGCCGCCCGCGCCGGGCGACGATCGCGTGCGGCGCGGCCGCGGCCTGGCGTTCTACTTCCACGGCGCGGGCTTCACCGGCTCGGGCGAGCAGCGGCTCGCCGGCCGCGCGACCGTCGCGGCGCTGCCGGGCGGCCGGTTCGAGGTGCGCGCGAGCTCGACCGACATCGGCCAGGGGGCGATCACGATCTTCACGCAGATCGCGGCGAGCGCGCTCGGCGTCGATCCCGCGCTGGTCGACGTGGTGGATCCGTCGACCGATCGCGTGCCCGACAGCGGGCCGACCGTGGCGAGCCGGACCTGCATGGTGGTCGGCGGGCTGGTCGAGAAGGCGGCGCGCGCCGTGCGCGAGCAGCTGCCGGTGCGCGACAAGGAGCTCGCCGCGACCATGCAGTACGAGCCGCCGCCCGGGATCAGCTGGGACGACGCGACCTACACCGGCGCGGCGTATCCGGTGTTCGGCTGGGCGTGCTGCTTGGTCGACGTCGCGATCGATCTCGACACCTGCGAGGTCGCGATCGAGCGCTGCGTCCAGGCGATCGACGTCGGCAAGGCGATCAACCCGCTGATCGTGCGCGGTCAGATCGAGGGCGGCACGCTCCAGGCGCTGGGCTGGGCGCTGATCGAGCAAGTGGTGTATCGCGACGGCCGGGTCGCGAACGCGAACATGACCAACTGCATCGTGCCGACGTTCGCCGACTCGCCCGAGCTCGAGACCATCCTGGTCGAGGTGCCGTATCCGTTCGGGCCGAGCGGCGCCAAGGGCGTCGGCGAGATCCCGATGGACGGCCCGGCCGCGGCGGTCGCCAACGCGATCGCGCGCGCGCTCGGCTGCGCGTTCGACGCGCTGCCGGTGTCGCCCGAGGCGATCGCCGAGCGCCGCGCGTCGTGGAGGCTCGCGTGAAGATCGCGCTCGAGGTCAACGGCGAGCCGCGCGTCGCGGAGTGCTCGCCGTGGAAGCGCCTGCTCGACCTGCTGCGCGAGGATCTGCGGCTCACCGGCACGAAGGAGGGCTGCGGCGAGGGCGAGTGCGGCGCGTGCAGCGTGATGCTCGACGGCGAGGTCGTGAACTCGTGCCTGGTCGCGGCGGGCCAGTGCGACGGCCGGCGCGTGACCACGGTCGAAGGCCTGGCCCGCGGCGATGCGCTCCACGCGGTGCAGCGCGCGCTGGTCGCGTGCGGCGGCGCGCAGTGCGGGATCTGCACGCCGGGGATCGCGGTGTGCGCGGCGCACGTCGTCGACCGCGGGCTCGTCCGGACGGCGGACGATGCGGCGGCGCGCGCGGCGGTGCGCGAGCTGCTCGCCGGCAACATCTGCCGCTGCACCGGCTACCAGCTGATCGTGGAGGCCGTGCTGGTCGCGGCGCGCGAGCTCGAGGCGGCGCGATGACCGCGTACCTCCGGCCGCGCGCGCTCGACGAGGCGCTCGCCGCAGGGGTGGACGAGCGCGTCGAGCGGCTCGCGGAACTCGTCGCGGCCGAATACACCTGGGACTCCGTCGGTGCGCGGCTGGCCGCACGGATCCGTGCCCTGGTGCGGATGTGAGGCTGCTGCACGTCATCGACGACGCGCGTCCCGTCGGCGGCGCGCAGACGTACTTGCGCAGG
>DATJAE010000365.1:0-47359 GCA_035516595.1 Kofleriaceae bacterium
GGCGGTGAGCGTCACCGCGGCGAGCTTCTCGTCGGCCACCGCCTTCTCGCCGGCCAGCCGCTCGCGCGCGGTGCGCGCCTCGGCGGCCTCGAGCGAGAGCCGGCGGTTGCCCTCGCGCAGCTGCGCCACGGTGTTCTCCCACAGCTGGTCGCGCTGCGCCGCGGCGCGGCCGGCCTCGGCGACCGCGGCGGCGTGGGCGTCACGCTCGGCGGCGACCCGCGCGAGCTCGGCGGCGTGCTGGCGGCCGATCGCGGCCTGCTCGTTGGTCTGCGTCCACGCCAGCTGGGCGAGCTCGCGCTTGTGCAGCTCGTCGCGCGCGTGGGCGTCGCGCGCGGCCTCGGCGCGCGCCGCGGCGAGCTCGGCGGCGAGCCGCTCGCGATCTTCGGCCAGCTTGTGCGCCTCGAGCGCCTTGGGCTCGAGCTCGCCGCGCAGCGTCGCGAGCGAGCGCTCGTGCGCCTCCTGGAGCTGCGCGAGGTGCTCCTCGTGCGCCTCGCCGAGCCGGGCCAGCGCGCCTTCGTGCGCGGCGTCGGCGGCGTCGAGCGTCGCGCGCTTCTGGCCCTCCAGCTCGGCGAGCTCGGTGGCGTGGCGCGCCTCGAGCGTCGCGCGCTCCTCGGCCCAGCGCGCGCGCGCGTCGGCCAGGCTCTGCACGACGTCGTCGTGCTTGGTCTGGATCGCCGCGCGCTGCTCGTGCTCGCGCTCGACCGCGTGGCTCAGCTCCTCGACCTGCTCGAGGCTCTGCTGCAGCCGGTCCTCGACGTCGATCGTGCGCGTCTGGACCGCGAGCAGCTCCTCGATCCGCGCGCGATCGGAGCGCTGCTCGTCGAGCACGCTCGACAGCGTCGCCGCGACCACCAGCCGCTTCTCGACCTCGGCCGCGACCTCGTCCTCCTTGTTCGCGAGCTCGCGCTGGGCCTCGGCGAGCTGGCGTTGCAGCCGCGACAGCTGGCGGCGCAGCGCGACCTCGGACTCGGTCATCTCGCCGGTGGGCGCGGCCGCGTGGCTGGCGTTGAGCAGCTCCTGCGCGAGCTGCGACGCCGACTCGCGCGAGCGGTGGCGCTGCGGCGCGTACACGCGATCGACCCGCAGGCTCGCGGAGTCGACCGCGCCCTCCTCGTCGGGCTCCGATCGCGGATCGCGCGGCTTCGTCATTGCGCGGCGACGTGCCGCGTGTACGCCTCGGCAGCCATCAGCTCGTCGAGCTCCGTCTTCTCGGTGGGCTCGAGCTCGACCATCCAACCCTTGCCGTACGGCTCGCCGTTGACCAGCTCGGGCGCGTCCTTGAGCGCGGCGTTGACCGCGGTGACCTTGCCCGACACCGGCGCGTACAGGTCGCTCACGCTCTTCACGCTTTCGATCGTGCCGAAGCGCTGGCCCTTGGTGAGCAGATCGCCTTCCTTGGGCAGGTCGACCAGCGTGATGTCGCCGAGCTGCTCGACCGCGAACGCGGTGATGCCGACCCGCCAGCTCGCGCCGGCCGGGCGCAGCCATTCGTGATCGTGGGTGTAGCGGAGGTCGTCAGGAAACGTGGACATGGATGCTCACTGGGCTCGTTTGTAGAACTTGCCGGAAACCACGGTCGCCGTCGCGTCCTTGCCGCGGCAATCGATCACGAGCTTCGCGCCCGGCGCGGCCAGCGCGCTCGGCACGTACGCCAGGCCGATCGCGCCGGCGACCGAGATGCCGGGGCCGCCGCTCGTGACGTGGCCGATCGTGCGGCCGGCCGCGCGGTCGACCACCGGGTAGCCGTGCCGCGCGATCGCGCGCGTGCCCTCGTCGATCTTGAAGCCGACGAGCTGGCGCTCGAGGCCGTCGTGTTTCTGCGCGCGCAGGGCCGGCGCGCCGAGGAACTCGCGGTCGAGCTTGACCGCCCAGCCCAGGCCCGCCTCGAGCGGCGTGTGATCGTCGTCGAGGTCGTTGCCGTAGAGCGGCAGCCGGGCCTCGAGCCGCAGCGTGTCGCGCGCGCCCAGGCCGACCGGCAAGCCGCCGAGCGGGGTGGCCGCGGCGAGCAGCGCGGCCCACAGCCTGGGCGCATCGCCCGCGGCGCACGCGAGCTCGAAGCCATCCTCGCCGGTGTAGCCGGTGCGCGCGGCCATGCAGGCCACGCCCGCGACGCTTGCGGCCCTGAACGTGAAGCTCGGCATGTCGGCGAGCGTGCCGCCGGCGAGCGCGTCGACCATCGCGGCCGCCTTGGGGCCCTGCACCGCGATCAGGCCGGTCTGGTCCGAGACGTCGACCACGTCGCAGCTGGTCGAGGCGTGCTCGCGGAACCACTCGACGTCCTTGGCGGTGTTCGACGCGTTGACGATCACGAAGAACTCGTCGTCGGAGCGCTTGTAGAAGATGCAGTCGTCGACCACCCCGCCGCTCGGCCGGCACAGCAGCGTGTAGACCGCCTTGCCCGGCGGCGCCGACTCGACCGCGTTGCTGGCGAGCCTGGCTGCCACCTCGCGGGCGCGCGGGCCGCGCAGGTAGACCTCGCCCATGTGCGAGACGTCGAACAGGCCGACCGCCGCGCGCACCGCCTTGTGCTCCTTGATCGTGCCGGCCGGGTAGGACACCGGCATGTCCCAGCCGCCGAAGTCGATCAGCTTCGCGCCGAGCTGCTTGTGGGCCTCCCACAGCGGCGTCCTCTTGGGCATCGCGTGCGACCTTACACCAGGACGTGGTCGTGCACGACGGCCGGATCGCGCGACCGCCCGCCGGTCTCGAAGTGCGCGCGGCCGGCGGCGTCGAGCGTCCTCGCCGGCGCCCAGCCCAGCCCGGCGCGCCGGGACACGCGGACCTGGGCGTCGCCGATCTCGGTGTTCGTGCAGTAGAGCGCGGTGCCATCGGGATCGACGTACGGCGCCGCGACCAGCTCGTGGACGCGGCACGACAGCTCGCCCTCGATCTTGAGCGCGGCCGATTGCGCGGAGAACGCGACGTGACCGGTGCGCCACGAGGCGCGCGCGAGCGCGACGTGGCGGAACTGGTTGAGCCGGTGGCGCTCGCCGTCGAGATCGAGCGTGACCATCGCGAGCGTCGGCAGCGTGACGCCGCGGCGTTGCAGGCGCACGCCGAGGATCTCGAGCACCGCGTCGGGCGCGCCGTCGAACTCGGCGCAGCGGCCCCACGTCCACGCGAACGCGTGCTTGCGGCCCCACACGTGGCTCTGGCCGAGCACCGCGTGCTCGAAGTGCAGGGTCTCGCCGTCGATCACCAGGCTGCCGGTCATCGCGACCCGCGGGTTGGGCGACAGCACGGTGGTGTCGCCGCGCCCGCCACCGCCGTACATGACGTCGGGCAGCAGGCGCAGCGCGTGCTTGGCGGGCGTCCAGTGCAGGTCCCAGCGCACGTCGTGGCCGCCGCCCGAGAGCGTGCCGCGCGCGCGATCGTGGCCGAGCTCGGCGTCGCCGAGCGCGAGCTCGAACGGCAGCGGCGCGCTGCGCGCCGGCTCGAAGTGCCGGTGGATGCCGAACGTGCGCTCGGGGTGGCGCGGATCGAACCGCGCGAACCACAGCTCGCCGCGCGCCGGCCCCGCCAGCGGCGCCTCGGTGAGGTAGCGCAGCCAGAACCCCTGGCCGGTCGCGGCGTGGTTCCACGTCAGGTACCAGACCTCGTAGCCACCGCGCCGCGCCGGGTCCCAGCGCGGGACGTTATCGGGCTCGGTCGTCACGCGGCGACTCCGGAATCTCCCGGGCCCGAGCCCGGGTGATCGCGATCCGTGACATGGGGGCGCGGCGGCAGCTCGCCGGGCCGCGGCGTGCCGAGCACGCGGCGCGCCAGCCACGACGCCATCCGGCGCGGCACCAGCCGCACGCCCCAGCACGACAGCTTGTTCATCACGCCGGGGATCACGGTGCGCCTGCGGCGCAGCATCGCGCGCACGCTGATCGCGGCGACCTGGTCGGCGGTCATCATCGAGAGATTGGCGAGCCAGCCGTAGTTGCCGGCGCCGGCGGCCGCGTGAAACGCCGTGTGCGTGCCGCCCGGGCAGATGCAGGTCGCCGACAGCTCGCCGCCGCGCAGCTCGTCGTGCAGACCCTCGGTGAAGTTGCGCACGAACGCCTTGGACGCGGCGTAGAGCGCCATGTTCGGCACGCTCTGATACGCGCCGATCGACGCGATGTTCATCAGATAGCCGCGCGGCGCGGCCTGCACGAAGCGCTTGGACAGCTCCACCAGCGACATGATGTTGAGCTGTACCATCTCGGCGTCGCGTGCCCAGTCGACCTCGCCAAACGGACGGAAGTAGCCGAAGCCTGCGTTGTTGACGCAGATGTCGATCGCGCCGAGCGCGCTCGCCGCGTTCCACACCGCCGCCGCGCCGCCCGGCGCGCCGAGATCGGCGACCACCACGTCGACCTCGGCGCCCGCGCACGACGCCGCGACCTCGTCGAGCGCGCCGCGCCGGCGCGCGGTGAGCACGAGGCTGGCGCCGCGCGAGGCAAGCTGCCTCGCGATCGCCGCGCCGATCCCGCTCGACGCGCCGGTGACCAGCGCGCGCAGCCCGGCCAGCTCGGTCATGTTCCGAGGCTAGCACGCCGTGTGATAGCGTTCGCGCCATGCGCAAGCTGGTGCTGGCCGCGGTGCTCGCCGCGTGTGGACCGTCGTCGCAGGAGGTCCGCACCGCGAAGCTCGCGACCTACAAGATCGGGTCGAGCGAGCTGCTCCACCTCGCGATCGATGCCACCAAGGTCGCGTATCCGATCGGCGAGATCGCCGAGGATCGCCTCGAGTTCATCACCGCGCCGAGGTTCTACAGCAGCACCGGCGATCTCGAGTCGCCCGGCGCCGAGGGCTACGTGCAGCTCCGCCCGGGCTCGGTGCAGGTCCAGTTCATCGTCCAGGTCGCGCCGACCGCCGACGGCACCGCGGCGGTGACGGTCACGCCCAAGACGTTCCAGAAGCTGTCGGGCAGCCCCAAGCCGCGCGAGCTCCAGCCCGACGATCCGTACCTGCCGCCGTTCGTGCTCGGTCGCGCCGACGCGCTGCAGCTCGACATCTATCATCGCGCGCAGCAGTTCGTGGTGCCGCCGCCCAGCTCGCCCTGAGCAGCGATCTGGTGTACGACTCGCGCCATGCGGAACCTCAACGTGTGGCGCCTCTCGTGGCTCGCGATCGCGATCGCACTCGCCGCGTGCGGCGGCGGCTCGAGCGAGCTCAAGGCGGCAAGGACGGCGCACTACAAGGGCGACAAGCTCGCGATCCTGCACGCGGCGCAGACCGCGACGCAGGCCGAGTACAAGATCGACAAGTCCGACGAGCAGAAGCTCGGCTTCGAGACCGCCGGCCGGTGGTACGACCCCGACGGCACGGTCGCGATGGAGGGCAACACCGAGCAGAGCAAGTCGGGCAACTACCACTCGCTCTACCCCGACAACGCGATCAACCTGGTGTTCAAGGTCGGGCTCAAGCCCGACGGCGACGCCTGGGTGGTCGAGGTCAAGCCGGTGATCGCGCGCTACCACGCCGGCAGCCCCGAGCCCGAGCCGCTCACCGAGGACGACATCAGCCTGCCGGGCTGGGTGCACGGCCGGATCGAGAAGCTGGTCGAGGAGATCCACGACGCGCTCAAGTCGTACGAGGTCCAGAGCGTGCCGCAGATGGCGCCCGGTGCGGCCCCCGCACCGGCGCCTGCGCCTGCGCCGGCCCCGGCGCCGGCTCCGTCGGGCTCGGATGCCCCCGCGCCGGCTCCTGCTCCGGCCCCCGCGCCCGCGCAGTGAGCGGCGACGTCGTCGCGCTGATCGTCGACCGCGACGACCGGGTCGGCGAGGGCGGCTTCCTCGCGATCCGGCGCCTGATGCTGCGCAACCGGCATGGCGACGGCACCACGTCGCGGCCGTACCTGTGCGACGGCATCGCGCGACCGTACGGCCAGGACGCGGTGGTGGTCGCGGTGTTCGCGCGCGATCCGCTGCGCGTGCTCGTGCGCGACGGCCTGCGTCCGGTGATCGCGCTCGGCCGCGATCCGGCCGCCGCGCCGCTGCCCGAGGCGCCGCCCCAGCTCCTGCTCACCGAGCTGGTCGCCGGCATCGTCGAGCCCGGCGATCGCGGCGAGGCCGGGCTGCGCGTGCGCGCCGCGCACGAGGTCCGCGAGGAGGCCGGGTTCGCGGTCGATCCCGCGCGCGTCGTGCTGCTCGGCGCCGGGATGTACCCGTCGCCCGGCTGCATGATCGAGAAGTTCTACTTCGCGGCGGTCGAGGTCGATCCCGCCGCGCAGCGCGCGCTGGTCGGCGACGGCTCGCCGATGGAGGACGGCGCGCGCACCCGCTGGCTCGGCCTTCCCGACGCGCTCGCGGCGTGCGCGCGCGGCGAGATCTGCGATCTCAAGACCGAGCTCGGCCTGCGCCGGCTGCGCGACCACCTCGGCTGACGATCACTCCTCGGTCGGCTGGGTCGACGGCCGGGTCGGCTCCTTGCCGTCGGCCCGGGCGTACTCGTCGAGCTTGCGATACAGCGTCTTGCGATCGAGGCCGAGCCGCTGCGCGGCGCGCGTCTTGTTGCCGGCCTCGTCCTCGAGCACGCGCTCGATGAACTCGCGCTCGAGCTCGGCGAGCGACATCCGGCGCGCGACCGCGGCGCCGAGGAAGTCGGCCGGGCGGCGCTCGCGCACCTGCGGCGGCAGATCGTCGTCGGCGATCAGCTCGCCCTGGCACAGCGCGACCCCGCGCTCGAGCACGTTCATCAGCTCGCGCACGTTGCCCGGCCAGTGGTAGGCGAGCAGCAGGTGCTGCGCCTCGGCCGACAGCCGCAGCCGCTTGGGCGGGGTCTGCTTGGCCGCGAGCTGGGCCAGCATGTGCTCGGCGAGCGGCACGATGTCCTCGGGGCGAGAGCGCAGCGGCGGCAGGTCGAGGTGGATGACGTTGAGCCGGTAGTACAGGTCCTCGCGGAAGCTGCCGTCGGCGAGCATGGTCTCGAGGTTCTTGTTGGTCGCCGCGACCACGCGGACGTCGACCCGCTGGTTCTTGGTCGCGCCGAGCGGGCGGACCTCGTGCTCCTGGAGGACGCGCAGCAGCTTGGCCTGGAGCGGCAGCGCGAGCTCGCCGATCTCGTCGAGGAAGATCGTGCCGGTGTCGGCCTCGACGAACAGCCCCGGCTTGTCGGCGCGCGCGTCGGTGAACGCGCCCTTCTTGTGGCCGAACAGCTCGGACTCGATCAGCCCCTCCGGCACCGCGGCGAGGTTCACGCCGACGAATGGATTGGCCGCGCGCGTCGAGTTGTAGTGGATCGCGCGCGCGACCAGCTCCTTGCCGGTGCCGCTCTCGCCGGTGATCAGCACCGAGGCGGTCGAGCCGGCGATGCGCTGGACCAGCGAGACCACGTCGCGCATGGTCTGGCTCTTCGCGATGATGTTGCCCAGGCCGAAGCGATCCTCGACCTCGCGCTGCAGCCGCGCGACCTTGTTGCGCAACGCGCGCTCGCCGAGCGCCTTGTTCGCGACCAGCAGCAGCTCGTCGATCTCGAACGGCTTGGTGATGTAGTCGTACGCGCCGAGCTTGACCGCGCGGATCGCGGTCTCGATCGAGCCGAACGCCGTGACCATCACCACGTGAGGCGGATCCGGCAGCGCCATCACGCCGCGGATCAGGTCGAATCCGTCCATGTCCGGCATTCTCAGATCGGTGATGATCAGGTCGAACCGATCGACCCGCGCGAGCTCGAGCCCCACCGCCGCGCTCCCCGCCACCTTGACGTCGAACCCGGCGTCGCCCAGCTCCTCGGACAGGAGGTCGCGCATCGCGCTGTCATCCTCGACGATCAAGATCGACGCGCTGCGTTCCATCGCGGTCATTCGTTTGTAGCAGACCCCCGGGCGAGATGCCGCCGCGCCGCAGTCTGTGGGGAGGTTTCAGCGCTGCATCCGCGCGACGGCGCCCGGCCGGGCTACCAACGAGGCCATGTCGGTCCCTCGCGCGTGCGTGCTCGGAGTCGCGGTCTGGCTCGCCGGTTGCTCCACTCATCACGGCGGCAACGATCAGCCGGACGCTGAGGGCCCGCCCGACGTCGCGGTCGACATGCCGCCCGACGCGGCGGCGGCGCCGTTCGCGTCGGAGATGGGCTTCATCGAGCTCGATCCGGTGCCCGGCCACATGTTTTACATCCTGCGCTCGGCCGACAGCGATCCCGGCAACAAGCCGCTGTTCGTGCTGTTCAACGGCGGCCCGGGCTTTCCGACCTCGCTCGGCCTGGTGCTCGACGCGACCGGGCCGATGTTCGTGCAGGACGACGGCACGCTCGCCACCAACCCCGACACGCTGACCCAGTACGGCAGCCTGCTCTACCTCGACCAGCGCGAGACCGGGTTCTCCTACGACGACCAGCCGGCCACCACGCTCGACTTCGACATGCTGGCCGACGCCGACGACTTCGTGCGCGCGATCATGCGGGTGATGGACGGCCACCCCGAGCTGACCTCCGCGCCGGTGATCATCTTCGGCGAGAGCTACGGCGGCACGCGCGCCACGCTCGTGCTCGACGATATCCTGCAGTACACGCAGCACGGCGAGATCCAGGCCGAGGTCCAGGCCCACCTCGACAAGGTGTTCACCCAGACCGCCGGGACCAACCACGCGCCGACCGAGATCGCGAAGCAGTTCGGCACGCAGGTGCTGATCGAGCCGGTCACGATGGCCGGGCTGCAGTTCAACGACAGCATCTATCCGCCCGACATGGGCTGCCCGTACGACACCCGGCTCACCGCCGATCAGTGCGCGCTCGAGCCGCCGCCCACCGCGGTGATCGATCCGACGCTCGAGGTCGGGCTGTTCGGGGGCAAGCTCGACGACGTCGCCAAGTTCTCCGGCCCGAACCGCCACGGCTTCCGCATGGCCGAGACCGATCCGGTGATGGACGCGATCAACATGGGCCTGGCGATGCGGCTCGGCGGCCTCGACAGCGGCGACCTCTACACCGCGTATGGCCCGAACGACCCGTCGTGGTCGGACGACACCACGATCAACCCCGCCGCGTTCGTGCGCAACCTCGGGCTGGTCAAGACGTTCATCACCCACGCGACCTACGATGCCGACGTCGACTCGACCGCGATCCAGCGCGCGCTGGTCGACTACGGCACGCCCGCCACGATCGACATGACGATGCCGGCGGGCGCGGCCCGGCCCGGCGTCATCGACGTCACGCTGCCGACCGGCACGATCCAGATCCGGTTCCCGACCTACGCGGCCGGCCACATGGTGACGCGCTCGACGCCGACCCAGCTGCGCCAGGACGTCGCCGACTGGCTCGGGCTCTGAGCAGCCGCGCGCTGACCGCGCTCACGCCATGCCCTGCTTGCGCCGGTTGCGGCGATGCTCGTGCTCCTCGTCGACCAGCCGGACGTAGTCGAGCGGCTCCTCGGGCGCGGCCTCGCCGGGCGGCAGGGTGCCCAGCTCGCGGACGCGTGCGCGGAACGCCTCCGCGATCTGCTCGAACGGCGGCAGGTCGGTGCGGCCCGACAGCGCGCCCGACTTGGCGGCCTCGTGCGCGTCGGTCGCGAGCTGGAGCGCGGTGTCGCGGCTGACCCGGCCGCGCCGGATCACGTCCTGCACGCTGGTCGCGAGGTGACCGAGCTCGTACTGGCCGGAGTCGAGCATCTCGAGCGCGACGAAGATCACCTGGCGCGCCGACAGCACCTTGTCCTGATAGAGCACGAGCGCGGTCTGGAAGTAGTTGTAGACCGGCACCAGGCGCGGCCCGAACCGGCGGAAGCCCTGCGGCGGCGAGCGGCGGTCGAGGTGGATGAACATCCGGCGCACCGCGCTGCCCTTGGGCACGTCGCGTGCGAGGTCGACGCAGCGCTGCGCGTCGTCGTCGTACGCGCGCGACGCGATCAGCACGCGCTCGAGGTCGGCGAGCGACACCCGGCCCGCGATCAGGTCGGCGTACAGGCAATAGATGATCGCGTCGGCCTCGGCGTCGTCGCCGAACAGCGTCTCGCAGGGCGCGGCGGCCGCGATCCGCGAGCGCAGCATCGCCGGCAGCTTGTACGGGACCTGCGCGCGCACCGCGCGGAACCGGCCGCGCAGGATGTTCTTGAGGTTGTTCTTGAGCACGAACTCGTCGTACTCGACGCCGTCGAGCGCGAGCTTGGCCGCGAGCACCTGGCGCATCTGGGTCGGCGAGCCCGACACGATGCAGATCCGGTGGTCGTCCTGGCGCAGCGCGCGGAGCAGCGCGGTCGCGCCCGGAAACGCCTGCTTGTCGGCCGCGGTCTCGATCGCGCTCTTCGCGAGATCGGCGAGCGAGTCGAACTCGGTGCGCAGGTAGGTCTTGTCGAGATCCCAGCGGAACGTGTGGCGCGGCGGGCGGGCGCCGGGCGCCAGCGGCTCGATCTCCGGTTCGAGCAGGCCGATGCGCGCGCCGAGCCGCGTCGGCAGCCGCGACACGCGGCGGAGGATCGATCGCGTCGCCATGCTAGTCGCTCGCCGCGCGGCGCTGGGCGCGCTCGTCGAGCTCGGCCATCGTGCGCGCGATGTTCGCGCACAGGTTGCCGGCGAGCGCCTTGTGCGCGACCTTGACCGCGTTGCCGATCGCGCGCGCGTTGGACCGGCCGTGCGCCTTGATGAACGGGTGGGTGAAGCCGAGCAGCGGCGCGCCGCCGTACTGCTGCCAGTCGGTGATCGACTTCAGCTGGTCGATCGCCGAGCTGAGCGCGACCAGGCCGAGCCGCCAGGCCAGGCGCTCCTTGTGCGCGTAGCGCGCGAGCCGCACGACGGTCTCCGACACGCCCTCGAGCATCTTCAGCACGACGTTGCCGACGAACCCGGAGGTCACGACCACGTCGGCGACGCCGCGCGGGATGTCGAGCCCCTCGATGTTGCCGATGAAGTTGAGCTCGGTGGTCTCGACCAGCGCGGCGTGCGCGGCGACCACCGCCGCGGGGCCCTTGCCGGCCTCGCTGCCGTTGGACAGCAGCGCGACGCGCGGCCGGCGGTTGTGCGAGATCAGCCGCGCGTACGCCGAGCCCATCACGGCGAACCCGACGAGATCCTCGGCGGTCGCGTCGATCGTCGCGCCGACGTCGAGGATCAGCGAGAACGGATCCTTCTTGTCGCCGCGCTGCAGCTCGGTCGGATATACCGCGGCGAGCGCGGCGCGGCGCACGCCGTCGAGGAGCGGCCAGCGCCGCGCGCACGCCAGCACCGACGCGCCGGTGTTCCCCGCCGAGATCAGCGCGTCGCCTTCGCCGCGCGCGACCAGGTCCGCGGCGACCGCGATCGACGCCTCGGGCTTGGCCGCGAGCGCCTCGGCCGGCTTCTCGTCCATCTCGACGTGGCTCGGCGCGTGATGGACCCGCACGCGCGCGCCGTCGTGGCGCATCCGCGGCAGCACGCGGCCGAGCACGGCGGCGTCGCCGACCAGGATGATCTCGGCGCCGGTGAGGCCGAGCGTGGCCTCCGCCGCGCCCTGCACGATCTCGTCGGGGGCGTGATCGCCTCCCATCGCGTCGACGACGATCCGGTGCATGGCTGGCATCTTGCCACGGCTACTCGCTCGGCTTGCGGATCGTTCGACGCTTCTTGGTGATCGAGACCCCGCCGTAGTTGAGCTTGAGGCTTCCTGCCTTGCCGAGGTTCTCCTGCTTCGCGATGTAGACGAAGTCGCCGCCGACCTCCTCGCTGCACTCGATGCACAGCCAGGTGCCGGGGATCGCCTTCACGCGCGCGGGCGGGATCGCGGCGCCGCACACCTCGCAGGTCCGCGGCTCGGAATCGGGCTGGTTCGTCATGGCGAGCTTCTCCCAGTGCGAGGCGGTTCCTGCCGCTCGCGGCCTCGAGTCTACGGACGCGTTTCCGAAAGTCGAGCGCCGCGAGTGGGCTCAACGAAACCGTGAGGTTGCGCGGGCTCGATCACGGGGCCTCGGCGTGAACCGTACCCAGGCCGCGAGGTACGCCGCCGTCATCGGCGCGAAGCCACCTACGCGCGCGGCGCACGGCGCAGCCGCGGCGTCGCGCCCGATCGCAACAGCCAGCCCGCGCGCCGCCCGGATCGTTTCCGCGACCATCGCGCAGGCCTGTCGCGACGCCGCCGCTCGTCGCTCGTGTTGCGCGCGCGCGACCTCGACGAGCTGGACGGTCTCGCCGTTGGCGGTGCCGGCGCCGGTAGTGCGACCGTCGCCGCGACTCGCTCGGCCTCGCGCTCCGCGCGCGAATCGGGCGATGCGATCACCGCCCGTGTCGCGAGCATATCGCGAGACGGCGCAGCGCGTTCTGCTAGAGTGCGCCCGTGCCGGAGCGGCTCTACATCGTCGATGGCCACGGCTACATCTTCCGCGCGCACTACGGCCTGATGAACGTGTCGCGCGGCGAGCGCCGCGAGGTCCGGCTGTCGACCAGCGAGGGCATGCCGACCGGCGCGCTCTACGTGTTCTCGCGCATGCTGATGCGGCTCGAGGAGGACAACGCGCCGCGCCGGATGGCGGTCGTGTTCGACGACAAGAGCGGCAAGCGAACGTTTCGCGCCGAGATGTACGCGGAGTACAAGGCCAACCGCAAGGAAGCGCCCGAGGAGCTCGGCGTGCAGATGGAGTACTTCCCGAGGATCGTGCGCGGCATGGGCTGGCCCGTGCTCGCCGTGCCGGGAGTCGAGGCCGACGACGTGATCGCGACGCTCGTGGTCGAGGCGCGGCACCGCGGCTGGGAGGTCGTGATCTACTCCGCCGACAAGGACATCATGCAGCTGATCGGAGACGGCGTCTCGATGATCGACGCGCTCCATCAGAAGACCTACACGCGCGACGAGGTCATCAAGAAGATGGGCGTGCCGCCCGAAAAGATCCCCGACTTCCTCGCGCTGGTCGGCGACACCAGCGACAACATCCCGGGCATCCGCGGGGTCGGCGACAAGACCGCCGCGGCGCTGCTCGAGCAGTACGGCTCGCTCGCCAACCTGATCGCGCAGAACCCGGCGGTGCCGCGCCTGCAGATCAAGCATCCGTTCGGCGATCCGGAGCAGCTCGCGCGCGTGAAGCTGTCGCGCCAGCTGGTCGAGCTCAAGCGCGACGTCGCGCTGCCGATCCCGATCGAGGAGCTCGTGGTCGGCGAGTGGAACCTGCCGGAGCTGCTCCAGCTGTTCACCGAGCTCGAGTTCCAGGTGCTGGTCGAGAAGGTCAAGATGCGGATGCCGCCCGCCGACGACATGGTGGTCGTCCCGGCGCCCGAGACCAGCGCGGTCGCGACCGTCGAGGCGCGCGGCGACACCCGGATCGTCACGCGTGCCGACGCGATCGCCGAGCTCGCCGCCGCGGCGCGCGCGGCCGGCCGGTTCGCGATCACGGTCGAGCTCGATCCCGAGCGCATCGAGCGCGCCAAGCTGGTCGCGATCGTGATCGCGGTGCCCGGCCAGCCGCCGGCCTACCTGCCGCTCGGCCACCGCTACATCGGCGCGCCGGCGCCGCCGCCCGCCGCCGACATCGTGCCGATCCACCACGTGCTCGCCGATCCGGCGGTCGCGAAGGTGTGCCACGACGCCAAGGCGGTGATCCGTACGTTCGCCGACCTCGGCGTCGAGGTCGCCAACGTGGTCGACGACACCATGCTCGCCGCGTTCCTGCTCGATCCGACGCAGGACGCCGAGGCCGGCGAGGCGGTCGCGCAGCGGCTCGGCGGCGTGCTGCTGCCCGCGCGCGCGACGATCGTCGGCCGCGGCAAGGTTCACGCGAGCCTCGAGCAGGTCGAGGTCGAGCGCGCGGCTCCGTGGGCCGGCGCGATCACCCACGCGCTGCTCGCGATCGCCGACGAGCTGCCGCGCCGGCTCGACGCCGGCGGGCTCGCCGCGCTGTATCGCGAGATCGAGCTGCCGGTCGCGCGCCTGCTCGCGCACGTCGAGCGCACCGGCATCCACATCGACGTCGCGCACTTTCGCGAGCTGTCGCGCGAGGTCGAAGGCCGGCTCGCCAGGCTCGAGCGCCAGATCTACGAGCTCGCCGGCGGCGAATTCAACATCGGCTCGCCCAAGCAGCTCGGCGAGCTGCTGTTCGACAAGCTCGGGCTCGACACCAAGGGCGTGCGCCGCACCAAGACCGGCTGGTCGACCGAGGCCGATACGCTCGAGCAGCTCGATCACCCGATCATCGCGCCGATCATGGAGCATCGCGAGATCGCCAAGCTCAAGGGCACCTACCTCGACGCGCTGCCGCCGCTGGTCTCGCCGCGGACCGGCCGGGTCCACACCACGTTCAACCAGGTGGTCGCCGAGACCGGGCGGATCTCGTCGCAGGATCCGAATCTACAGAACATCCCGATCCGCAGCGAGCTCGGCGCGAAGATCCGGCGCGGCTTCATCGCGGCGCCGGGCAAGACGCTGATCGCGGCCGACTACTCGCAGATCGAGCTGCGCATCCTCGCGCACCTGTCGGGCGATCCGCTGCTGTCGACCGCGTTCCGCGATCGGATCGACGTCCACACCCAGACCGCCGCCGAGGTGTTCGGCGTCGCGCGCGAGGCGGTCACCGCCGAGCAGCGGCGGATCGCCAAGGCGGTCAACTACGGCCTGTCGTACGGCCAGAGCGACTTCGGGCTGGCGCGCGCGCTCGACGTCTCGCGCACCCAGGCCGCCGAGTACTCGCGGCGTTACTTCCAGCGCTTTCCGACCATCCACAAGTTCATGGACGAGATCGTCGCGGTCGCGCGCGCGCAGGGCGGGGCGCGCACCGTGCTCGGCCGGTGGCGGCCGATCGCGAACCTCATGTCGAAGAGCCCGGCCGCGCGCCACGCCGCCGAGCGGGTCGCGCAGAACACGCCGATGCAGGGCACCGGCGCCGACATCATCAAGCTCGCGATGCTGCGCACCACCGAGCGGATCGCGCGCGAGCGCTGGCCGGTCGAGATGCTGCTCACCGTGCACGACGAGCTGGTGTTCGAGGCGCCACCCGAGATCGCGGAGAAGGTCGGCGCCGCGCTCAAGGACGAGATGGAGCAGGTCTACAAGCTCGCGGTGCCGCTCGAGGTCGACATCGGGATCGGGCCGACGTGGGCGGACGCGTGATCCGACCCGCGCATCGAGCACGCGCGACGACGATACGAGGCGGTGGCGAGTGGGACGCACGCGCTCTCGACGCCGCTCGGTGCCTGTCCTCCGCTGCGTCCGCGTCCACGGGCCAGCGAGTCGGCCTCGGCGCCCACGTGGGCGGGCCGACCTACCGCGCCTTCTTCGCCTTGCGCTTGGCCTTCGGCCTGGCCTTGCCACGCGCTCGCTTCTTCATCGTCATCGGCACGGTCGGCTGCGGCGTCGGGCGCGCGGCGGGCGCGGGCGCGGCGGGGAGAGAGCGCGCGCGCTCGAGCAACTCGCGCAGCGTCGCGTACTCGGCCCACTCGGGATCATCGTCGTCGTAGAAGCCCAAGGCCGCATCGAACGGCGCGAGCCGGGCGACCAGCTCGGCCGGGTCGCTGCGGCCGTACATGTAGAGGAAGAACGAGCCGTCCTCGGTCTTCTGGCCGACCCGCTCCCAGCCGAGGGCCGAGCACGCCGGATCGAGCCACTGCTCCTCGAAGTCGGCGAGCCGCCGGTAGTCGGCCGCGCTCGGCAGCCGCGACAGCTCGGTCGCGGGGTAGGCCAGCTCGACCACGAAGATCTTGAACAGCTCGGGGCGCGGCGGCAGCTCGCGGATCCGGAACATGGTCGCGACGCCGTCCTCGCGCTTGGCCTCCACCAGGTGCCACAGCTCGCCGTCGCCGCGCATCGCCGCGACCGTAGCACAGTCATCTCGCTGCGATGCTTTGCGTTTCGCGTTCGGTCCGGCCTCGGGCTATCCTAGCTGGCGATGCGTCTTCTCGGGCTCGCCGTCGCCGCCGCGCTCGCCGCGGGGTGCAAGGCCGAGGACCGTCGCGCGCCGCCGCCGCCGAGCGCGCCCGTCGCCGCCGCGACCGCCCAGCCGGTGCCGTCCAAGCCCGGCGTGATGGTCGAGGGCGCGGTGGTGCGGCCGCACCACGAGGAGCAGGTGGTCGAGTGCCCGGCCAAGATCCCCGACAGCGCTGACGACGACACGCGGGTCCAGGCGCTGCTCGACGAGGCCAACCGGCAGATCGACAAGGCGGCCTACGCGGCGGCCTGGACGTGCGCCGATCGCGCGGCGGATCTCGCCCCGACGTCGGTCGAGGCCCATCACCTGCGCGGCGCCGCGCTGGCCGCGCTCGGCCGCGATGGCGACGCGCAGGTCGCGTACGCGCTCGCGCTCGCGCTCGATCCCGACGACCCCGAGACGCTGCGCGCCGTGTCCGACTTCTACATCAACGGCAAGGGCGAGCGCAGCCGCGACGCCTTGCGGCTCGGGCTCGAGCTGGCCGAGCGGGGCAGCCGGCGCGCGCTGGCGCGCCGCCGCCGCAACGTGCCGCTCGCCGCCGATCTCGCGGTGCTCGAGGCCCAGGCGCTCAACGACCTCGGGCGCAGCGACGAGGCGCTCGAGCGGGTCGACGCCGCGCTGCGCATGGCGCCGGGCCGCGGCGACGCGCTGCACGAGAAGGGCGTCGCGCTGTTCGACCTGTCGCGCTTCGCGGAGGCCAAGGCCGCGTTCCAGAAGGCGCTCGCGATCCAGCCCGACGACGCGTACACCCACCAGATGCTCGGGCTCACGCTCGAGCAGCTCGGCGAGACCGCGCAGGCCGACGCCGAGCTGCATCGCGCGATCGAGCTCGCGCCGGGCGAGCTGTCGCCGCCCGTGCTGATCCCGGTCGATCAGTTCCAGAAGGAGATCGATGCGGTGGTCGCCGCGCTGCCGCCGGATCGCCGCGCGCGCGTCCAGGCGATCAAGGTCGAGATCGCGGATCTCCCCGATCCGGCCGACCTCAAGGCGGTGTCGCCGCCGTTCCCGCCGACCATCCTCGGCCTGTATCGCGGGCCGGTCGGGCGCGCGCCCGAGGCCGGCGACGATCCGCCGTCGATCGTGCTGTATCGCAAGAACCTCGCGCGCGCGGTCAAGACCCGGGCCGAGCTGACCGAGCAGATCCGCGACACGCTGCTGCACGAGATCGGCCACCTCGAGGGTCTCGACGAGGACGACCTCCGCCGCCGCGGCATGGAGTGAATCACCGGCGCACGCGCCGCGGCGCGAAGCGTCACCCGGGCCACGCAACGCTGGGGTACGATGGCCGCCATGTCGGACGGACACGGGCTGGCGGCGAGCGCATCGGACTCGATGCAATCGCTCGAGTCCGCGCTCCGCCGCGAGCAGAAGAAGGTCGCGCTGGTCCAGGAGGTGTCGCGCGCGCTGTCGACGGTCGGCGACATCGACGCGCTGCTCCGCCTGATCATGGAGAAGGTGACCGAGCTGATGGGCGCCGATCGCTCGACGCTCTACCTGGTCACCGAGGACGGCACGCAGCTGTGGTCGAAGGTCGTGCAGGGCGACGCGCTGGTCGAGATCACGCTCGATCTCGGCGAGGGCATCGCCGGCTGGGTCGCGCAGACCCGCGAGATCGTCAACATCCCCGATGCCTACGCCGATCAGCGGTTCCAGCCGGCGGTCGACGTCAAGAGCGGCTATCGCACGCGCTCGATCCTGAGCGTGCCGATGATCGGCGCGCTCGGCGGGCTGGTCGGCGTGCTCCAGGTGCTCAACAAGGCCGACGGACCGTTCACGATCGGCGACGAGGAGCTGATGAGCGCGCTGGCGGCGCAGGCGGCGATCGCGATCGAGAACGCGCGGCTCTATCACTCGCTGGTCACCCAGAACCAGGAGCTGATCGAGGCGCGGCGCGATCTCGAGCGCCGCCAGCGCGAGCTCGACGCGCTGTACCAGGTCGAGAAGGAGCTGTCGGGCGCGCTCGATCTCGACGACCTGCTGTCGCGCATCCTCGCGCAGGCGATCAACGTGCTCGGCGGCGGCGCGGGCTCGATCGCGCTGGTCGAGCCCGACGGCGCGCTGCGCTTTCGCACGGTGCAGGGGCCGGCTGCGCCGCGCCTGATCGAGCGGACGCTGCCGCACGGCACCGGCCTGCTCGGCTGGTCGATCGCGCACCGCACGCCGCTGGTGGTGGACGATCCGACGCGCGATCCGCGCCACGCCGCCGAGGTCGCGCGCGAGCTCGGCGTGATGCCGCAGCACATCCTGGTCGCGCCGCTGGTCGACGGCGAGGACGTGATCGGCGGGATCGAGATCATCGACCAGCGCCGCACCGTGCGCGACGGCGCGGCGTGGAGCGATGCCGATCTCAGGCTGCTCGTGCTCATCGCGGCGCAGGCGGCGAGCGCGATCGGTCTGGCGCGGCGGCGCAGCGAGCAGGCCAGCCGCGATCGCCTGGCGTCGATCGGCCGCATGCTGGCCGGCCTGCTGCACGACCTCAAGACGCCGATGACGATCATCTCGGGCTACGCGCAGCTGATGGCGGCGTGCGAGGAGACCGCGCAGCGCGACAAGTACGTCGAGCAGATCCAGCGCCAGTTCGATCTGCTGACCGGCATGACCCGCGAGGTCCTCGCGTTCGCGCGCGGCGACACCGACCTCGTCGTGCGCAAGGTCTACGTCAACCGCTTCGTCGAGGAGCTGACCACGCAGCTCGGCGCGGCGACCGCGGGGCGCGGCATCGACTTCGAGGTCGAGGCGCGCTACGACGGCGTCGCGTACTTCGACGAGCAGAAGCTCCTGCGCGTGTTCCACAACCTCGCGCGCAACGCGATCGAGGCGATGCCGGAGGGCGGGCGGCTGCGCGTGCTGGTCGAGCGCAAGGGCGACCAGCTGGTGTGGTCGGTGCGCGACACCGGCGGCGGCATCCCGCCCGAGCTACGCGGCCGGCTGTTCGAGCTGTTCGCGACCGGCAAGAAGGGCGGCACGGGCCTCGGCCTCGCGATCGTGAAGAAGATCGTCGACGATCACGGCGGCACCGTGACCTGCGAGTCCGGGCCCGACGGCACCACGTTCGTGATCGCGATCCCGGCAACGCGCCCGAACGCCGACGACTGATCGCAGGTGCAGCGCGCCTCGGTGTCATCGTCGTCGACCAGGCGGACGTGATCGCACGCCGGTGCGGGCGTGAAGTCCGGGTTGGCATCGCCGAACACCTTCGCGTCGAACGCGCTGAACGCGTCGGCCCCGCCCGCGAACGACGGCTGGAAGTTCTCGCCCATCACCGAGAACATCTCCACGCTCTCGTCCGACGACGACACGTCGGGGATGTTGAGCGCGTGGCCGATCTCGTGCTCGACCACGGTGAACAGCAGCGCGCCCACCCAGTAGTCGCCCAGGCCGCTGCGGATCATGTCGGTCACCGGGCACACCGAGTCATGGCCGGGATCGCCGGCGAGGTAGCGGCCCCACGAGCTCCAGCACGCGAGCGCGTCGAAGTCGAACGCGACCACCTGATCCGCGCTCGGAGTCGGAACCACCGCGAGCTGGGTGCCGAACCGCAGGTTCCAGCACTCGGCCGCGGCCGCGAGCGTCGCCTGGTCGTGCGCCGACCAGCCGTTGGTGACGAGCTGGATCGGCCGCGCCGGGTCGAACGCGGTGCAGCCGGCGAGCGCCGCCAGCGCGGCGAGCCTCATAGCCGCCACGCGAGCCCCGCGTTGACGCCGATCGTGGTCTGCCAGGTCGACGAGCGGTAGAGGTCGACCACCAGCGGCTCGATCCGCAGCTCCAGCGGAGCGCCGAGCGGCACGGTGAGCGCGGCGAACGGCTCGAGATCGGTGGTGTGGACGTACGCGAAGCCGAAATCGATGCCGGCCCGCCCGACCCGCCAGCCGAGCTCGATGCCGAGCCGCGCGCTGGGGTGCAGGCGCACGCCGCCCTCGATCAGATAGCTGCGGATGTTGGCGCCCGAGGGCAGCGCCATCGAGGTCGATGGATCGATCGCGAAGCTCAGCCGCGCGCCGGCGATCCATCGGTCGTGCCAGGCGTAGCGCACGGCCACGGCGAGCCGGCCGAACACGTCGTCGTCGGCGAGCGGTGCGAGCTGCATGCCGCCGTCGGCGTCGACCGACCACGGCCCGGCATGCGACGACGTCGCAGCGATCGCGATCCCGAGGGTTGCGAGCCGGCAGCGCACGCCGGAAAGGAGTATACGTGCCATCCTTCGCGAGATGCTCGAGCTCGCGGCTGTCACGAAGATGTTCGGGCGCCGGCGCGCGCTCGACCGCGTGACGCTCGCGGTGGCGCCGGGCGAGGCGGTGCTGCTGGTCGGCCGCAACGGCGCGGGCAAGACCACGCTGCTGCGGGTCGCGACCGGCTACCTCGATCCCGACGCCGGGTCGTGCGCGGTCGGCGGGATCGACCTGGCGCGCGATCGCGCGCGCGCGCAGGCCGGCCTGGGCTACCTGCCCGAGCACGCGCCGGCGCCGCCCGAGCTGACCGTGCGCGCACACCTCGCGTCGCGCGCGCGGCTCAAGCGCTGCGGGCCGGGCGCGGTCGAGCGCGCGATGGCGCAGGCCGCGGTCGCGAGCGAGGCCGACCGCCGGATCGGCGTGCTCAGCAAGGGCTACCGCCAGCGCGTCGGGCTGGCCGACGCGCTGCTCGGCGATCCGCCGGTGCTCGTGCTCGACGAGCCGACCAGCGGGATGGACCCGATCCAGACCCGCGAGCTCCGCGATCAGCTCGCCGCCGCCGCCGAGCACCGCGCCGTACTGGTGTCGAGCCACGCGGTCGCCGACCTCGAGGCGATCGCGTCGCGCGTCGCGGTGCTGCGCGACGGCGCGCTGGTCGCGGTCGGCAGCAAGGCCGAGCTGTGCGAGCGCGCGGGCAAGCCGGCGATCGACGAGGCGGTGATCGCCTTGATCGGCGCGCCCGGAGCGGCGGCGTGACCGCGCTGCGCACCGCGCTGTGGGTGTGGCGGCGCGAGCTCCAGGTCACGCTGCGCGCGCCGATCGTGTACGTGGTGGGCGGGCTGTTCCTCGCGGTGCAGGGCATCGCGTTCGCCGGGCTGGTCGCGACGCTGTCGGATCCGCGCAAGCCGGCGCCGCTCGGCGCGCTGCTCGAGGGCCAGCTGTCGGGCACGCTGCTCACCTGGGTGCTCCAGCTCGTCGTGCTCACGCTGCTCGGCATGCGCACGATCGCCGACGAGCGGCGCGGCGGCGGCTGGGAGCTGCTGCTGACCGCGCGGGTCGGTGAGGGCGCCGCGGTGGTCGGCAAGTGGCTCGGCGCGGTCACGATCTACGCGCTGCTGTGGCTGCCGACGCTCGCCTACCTCGGCGTGGTCGCGGCGTTTCGCGCCGATCGCGGCGGCTGGGACGTCGCGAGCATCGCGTGCGGCTACGCCGGCGCGATCGCGCTGGGCGCGGCGCTGCTCGCGTGGACGGTCGCGGCGAGCGCGGCGACGACGTCGACGCTCGCCGCCGGGGCCCTGGGCTTTTCCGTGCTCATCGGCTGGTTCCTGATCGGCGAATTGCCGAGCCTGTGGCCGGGCCTGGCCGCCGAGCATCCGACGATCGCGGCCGCCCACGCGGCGATCTCGCTGCGCACCCAGCTCGGCGGGCTCGCGCGCGGCGAGGTGACGTGGTCGGCCCTGGCGCTGATCGCGGGGCTCGCCGCGACCGGGCTGTCGCTCGCGATCGCGCTGGCATGCGCCGGGCGGCGGCGCCGCCGCGAGCTCGCGGTACGCGGCGGCTCGACCGCGGTGATCGCCGTGATCGCGGTGCTGGCCGGCGTGATCGCCGCGCGCCACCCCGAGCCGTGGGACGTCAGCGCGGCGCATCGCAACTCGCTCGATCCCGAGACCCGCGCGGTGCTCGCCGAGCTACCCGGGCGCGCGCGGATCACGATCGTCCTGCCCACGCTCGGCGTGCTCGCGCCGGTCTACGACGAGGTCGCGCGGGTCGCCCAGCGGATGGCGAGCGTCGCACCGATCGAGGTCACCCGGGTCGACCCCGCGCTGCTCCCCGGCGGGCTCGCCGCCGCGGCCCGGCTGGCCGGCCTGCAGCCCGGCGATCTCGCGAGCAACGGCGGCGTGATCGTCGAGCTCGGCGGCCGGCGCCGGGTGGTCGATCGGCTCGAGCTCGCCGAGGTCGACGTCACCGCCGGCGGTGCGCCCGAGGTCGAGCGCGTCGCGATCGAGCAGGCGATCGCGGGCGCCCTGGCCGAGCTCGCGATGCCGGTGCGGATCACCGCGTGCGCGACCACCGGCCACGGCGAGCTCTCGCTGTCGGCGAAGGCCGAGCGCGACGCCGACTGGACCGCGGTGGCCGACCGGCTGCGCGGCGACGGCATCGAGCTCGCCGAGCTCGCGCCGGGCGAGCCCGTGCCGGCGCGCTGCACCGTCGTGATCGTCGCCGGGCCGACCACGCCGCTCTCGGCCGACGACGCGCTCGCGATCCAGGGCTTCGTGCAGCGCGGCGGCGGCCTGCTGGTCGCGGCGGCGAGCCGCGCGGTCCCCGGCGGCGGGCTCGCACCGACCGGGCTCGAGGGCATGCTCGCGGCCCAGGGCCTGGGCCTTCCGCCCGCGATCGCGGTCGATCCGACGCTCGCGGTGCGCGAGCTGCCCGGCGCGCTGCTCGTGGTCGACGGCTATACCGCGCATCCGGTCGACGCCGGCTTCGCCCGGGCGCGCGCGACCCTGTGGTTCCAGCCGCGCGCCGTGGTCGCGACCGGGCCGGCGCGGCCGCTGATCAG
Source organism: Kofleriaceae bacterium (assembly GCA_035516595.1). GTDB lineage: Bacteria > Myxococcota_A > Polyangia > Haliangiales > Haliangiaceae > JABFXX01. Next base: position 22,508 of record DATJAE010000365.1, read on the forward strand.
CGCGACCGCCGCGAGCTGGGGCGAGCGCGACCTCGAGCACGGCCCGCCGACCGAGGACGCCGACGACCTCGCCGGGCCGGTCGCGCTCGCCGCGGTCGGCAAGGATCGCGTGATCGCGCTGGGCTCGGCGGAGTCGTTCGCGACGTCGATCGTCGCGGGGGGCGCGTCGGCCGGCGACCTGTGGATCGCGCGCGCGGTGCGCTGGCTCGCCCGCCAGCCCGCGCCCGAGCTCGCGATCGCCGAGCGGCCGCTCGACCAGGTCCGGCTGGTCATGACCGATGGCCAGCGCAGCTGGGTGATCGCGCTGTGCACCGGCGGCATCCCGCTGGCATGGATCGCGATCGGTGGCACGATCGTCGCGTTGCGGCGAAGGAGAGCAGGATGACCGCATCGCTTCGCGGGCTCACCGTGCTCGGCGCGATCGCGCTGGCGCTCGGCGGCGTCGTGCTCGCCGACTGCGGGCCGAAGCACGACGCGGTCGACCACGCGCTCGTGCCCGGCCTCGATCCCGACAAGCTCGACAGCCTGCGCTGGGAGCGCCCCGGCAAGCCCGACGTGTCGCTCGAGCGCAAGGCCGGCGCGTGGGTGTGGCGTGATCCGCCGGGCGCCGCCGACGCCGCCGCGGTGTCCGACGTGCTCGCGGCGCTGCGCGGCGCGCGCTGGCATCGCCGCGAGTCCGCGCAGGCGGCCGGCGTCGTCACCGCGACCCTGGTCGTCGCGGGGCGGACGATCGGCATCGGCCAGCCGCTCGCCGGCGCCGACCAGGCCTGGCTCGTGCTCGACGGCGCCGCGTTGCTGGTCGACGGCTGGGTCGCGCGCGCGCTCGCTCCGGCGCCGCTCGCCCTGCGCGTGCGCCATCCGCTCGACGGCGCGGCCGCGAGCGGCAAGCTCGTGCTCGGCCGCGACCAGCTGACCGGCCACCCGCGCCGCATGATCTCGCCGAGCGCGCTCGCGGTCGATCCCGCCCTGATCAAGGCGATCGAGCAGGCGCTCGCCGACCTCGAGGTGGTCGGGCTGCCCGAGCCGGGCATGGCGCAATCCGAGCGGATCCAGGGCCTGTCGATCGAGCTCGATCACGCGAGCCTGGTCGCCCCGCGGCTCGGCCTGTCGTGCGCGCCCGGCCAGGTCCCGTTCGGCTCGCCCGCCGGCGACGGCTGCGTCGACCGCGCGCGCTGGCAGGCGATCATCGACCTCGCGATCAAGCTCGACGGCTCGCCCGACGGCATCGTCGATCGCCGGCCGGTGCCGTTTCAGCCGGTCACGCTCGCCCTGCCCGCGGGCAAGCTCGATCTCGCCAAGCGCCCGCAGCTCGACGGTCACGACGCTGACCCGGATCGCGTCGCCGAGCTGGTCGGCGCGCTCGCCGCGCCCGCCGACGTCGTCCCGGTGCCGGGAGATCTCCCGCTCGGCACGATCGTCGCGGTCGATCGCGACGGCAACGAGCTCGCGCTCGACGTGTTCGACCACGTGCTGGTGCGGCGCGACGAGCCGGTCGGGCTGCGTCCGAGCGCCGCGGCGTGGGCCACGCTGATGCGCCCCGCCGGGGTGTATCGCGATCCGACGCGCTGGATCGAGGAGCCGACCACCGTCGCGTCGATCGCGATCGACGCCGCGAGCTACAAGCGCGGCGCGACGATCGGCGCGTGGCCGGGCGCGAAGGATCCGAAGCTGGTCGAGGCGCTGGTCGCCGCGGTCGCGACCGTGCGCGCGCCCGACGGTCCGGCGCCGTCGCCGATCGTGCATCGCGTGACGTTCACGACCGCGCCGCCGGTCGGCTCGCCCGCGACCCATCGCCTGCAGATCGGCGCGCTGACCGCCGCCGGCTGCCGCGGCATCGCCGACGATCAGCCGGTCGCCGTGCCGCTCGCGGTGTGCACCGCGATCCAGGCCGCCGCGCCGTAAGGCTACTTCTTGGGGTGAACCAGATCGGCCGGCGACGGCTTGGTCGCGCCCGGCGGGGTCGTCGGACCGGTCGGCCCGGGGGTGGCGCCGGGCTCGCCGGGCGGCGGCGCGATGTCGGGCGTCTCCCAGTTCTGGGTGATGTTCTTCATCTTCTTGTAGACCAGCAGGCCGTCGGAGTTGCGCTCGCTGTGCGGCGACGACGTCTTGAACGTGCCGGTGATGACCACCTCGTCGCCGACCGCGTACGGGCCGCAGATGTTCTTCTTCGGATCCTCGTGGGGCTCGCACTTGAGCGGATCGGTGCGGTCCTTCCTGTCCGGCGTGTTCTTGAGCTCCTGCCGGTTGTAGTAGCGCGGCACGTCGACCACCCACAGCGACTTCTCGGCCGGCGTGGCCTTGTCGTCGCCGATGTAGAACTTCGGCCGCTCGCACAGCGTGGGATCGCCCTCGGGGTGGCCGTCCACGATCTTGGGGCTGTCGATCCGATCCTGGACCTGCTTGTCGGTCTCGCCGGGCTTGCGGATCGCGGTCACGCAGTCGTACGCCCAGGTGATGAAGCCGTGGACCGTGATGTCGGTGTCGAACAGCTTCTTGCCCTTGACCCGCAGCTCCTTGATCGTGTGCGAGCCGTCCGCCGGTTGCGGCGGCAGATCGAACGCGGGCACGGCGGGGAGGTCGAGCTTGACGTCGGTCTTCTTGACCTCGGCCTGCGGACCGCTCAGCTGGTCCTTGCCGCACGCAGCGATCGCGAGCAACGCCAACGAGATGGTGCGGACCCTCGGGTGGTGCGGCATGCTGCGGTCTTAACATGCTCCCCAGGGCCCCTCAAGTCGCCGCACTCGCCGCGCTCGTCGGCGCGCTCGCCTGCGACTCGCCCGCACGCGTCAAGCCCTGGCGGCACGCGCCGGACCCCACCGCGGAGGCCGCGCGCGCCCCCGAGTCGCCGGTGCTCGCCGATGCTCCGAGCGACGCCGACCTGCGCGCGGCGCGCTCGCACACGCTGCGCATCCACGTCGATGCCGAGCCCGGCCGGCTCTCGCCGATCGTCGCACCGTCGCTGTGGTCGCGCCGGATCACGCTCGGGACGATCTTCGAGCCGCTGCTCCGCTACGTCCCGCCGGATTCGCCTGGCAGTTCCGGGCGGTTCGCGCCCAGGCTCGCGCGCAGCTGGCACGTCATGCCGGGCGGGATGGAGATCCGGATCGAGCTCGAGCCCGACGTCACGTTTCACGACGGCCGGCCGCTCACCACGTCCGACGTCCAGTTCACGCTCGACTCGGTGCGCGATCCGCGCAAGGGCGTCGACCATCTGCGCACGATGCTCGACGACGTCGACGCGATCGAGCTGATCACGCCGAAAGAGCTGCGCTTGCGGCTCAAGAAGCCGAACGGCTGGGTGCTGCGCGCGCTCGCCGAGATCCCGATCCTGCCGATGCACGTCTACGACGGCTCGCTGTACGGCGGCGGTGCGTTGATCGGAACCGGACCGTGGCGGATGGTGTCGAACAAGGCCGGCCTGGTCCACCTGACCCGCTACGAGAACTACTGGGGCGGCAAGGCGGCGATCGCGGACCTCGAGTTCGTCTACCAGCCCGACGCCGCGATCGCGCTCACCGCGGCCAAGCGCGGCGATCTCGACATCGTGCCGGCGCTGATCCCCGCGCACTGGCCCGCGCAGGCGACCGCGCCCGGCATCACCGCGGCGTTCCAGCCGCTCGAGCTCGCGCCGCCGCGCCTGCGTTACCTCGCGTTCAACACGGCGCGCCCGCCGCTCGACGATCCGCGGGTGCGCCACGCGATCGCGCTGCTCGTCGATCGCCGCGCGATCGCCAAGCGGGTGTTCTCCGGGCTCGCGCGCCCGGCGCTGTGGCCGATCTGGCCGGGCGGCCCGGTCGACGGCGCCGAGGCGCCGGTCCCCGACTTCGATCCCGCCGCCGCCGGCAAGCTGCTCGACGCCGCGGGCTGGAGCGATCACGACAAGGACGGCATCCGCGACCGCGACGGCAAGCAGCTCCGGCTCGTCATGATCGGCGCCGAGCGCGCCGCGCCCAAGGACGCCGCGGCCGGCCCGCCGGTCAAGACCGAGCGCGACTACCTCATCGAGGCCGCCCGGCGCGCGGGCGTCGTGATCGAGCTCAAGACCGGCGGCGCGTCGTTCCTCGACAAGCGGATGACCGACGCCAGCTACGACCTCGTCGAGATGACGTGGAGCGGGATGGTCGACGGCGACATCTCGCCGCTCGTCGCCGGCAAGTCGCCGCGCATCGATCGCGCGCTCGACGCGCTCGCGCAGGCGTGGGATCCGGCCGAGCGCGCCAGGCTCGCGCCCGAGCTCGCGGCCGCGCTCGCCGAGGCGTGGCCGATCGCCGGCATCGTCGCCGACGCGCCGCAGGGCCTGGTCGCGCGGCGCGTGACCGGGGCGCGGCCGTGGGACGGCTGGGTGGACCTGTCGCAGCTGGCGTTCGCGGATCAGGCGGGCAAGTAGACGCGGAACACCGTGCCGCCGGTGCGCGCCGGCTCGACGTCGATCCAGCCGTCGTGCTCCTTGACGATGCCCGACACCACCGCGAGGCCGAGGCCGGTGCCGCCCCGATCCTCCTTGGTCGTGTAGAACGGATCGAAGATCTTGTCCTTGACGTCCTCGGGGATGCCGACCCCGGTGTCCTCGACCGCGTAGGTCACGAACGTCTGCTCGTTCTCGAGCCCGGGCCGGGCGCGCCGCACCACCCGGGTCTCGACCGCGAGCTGGCCGCCGTCGGGCATCGCCTGCACCGCGTTGAGCAGCAGGTTGATCATCACCTGCTGCAGGCGATCGGCGTCGCCGGCGACCCGCGGCAGGCCCTCGGCGCGATCGAGTCGGGTGTGGACCTTCGCGCTCGAGAACTGGCCGGCGAGCAGCTCCATCGTGGTGAGCGACAGCTCGTTGAGGTTGACGTCGGCCTTGCCGATGGCGCCGACCTTGCGCCGGGTGAAGTCGAGCAGGCGCTGGATGATCCGGGTGATCCGCGCGGTCTGCTCGGCGACGATCGACGCGTTCTTCTCGACCGCCTCGGGATCGCGCGCCTTCTTCTGGATCGAGCGCGCGCGGCCCGCGATCACGTTGAGCGGCGTGCCGACCTCGTGCGCGATCTCGGCGGCGAGCTGGCCGATGGTCGCGAGCTTCTCGGTCTGACCGAGCCGCTGCTCGAGCGCGAGCTTGGCCTCGTTCTGGCGCTGGGTCTCGGCGCGCGACTCGCGCAGCGAGAACGTCATGTCGTTGAACCGCGTCGCGATCGCGCCGATCTCGTCATCGCGCTCGGACAGGATCACGCCGGTGAGATCGCCCTTGGCGACCTCGTCGATGCCCGACAGCAGCTTCTTGATCGGGCGGCTGACCAGGCGGCGGGCGAGCGCGCCGACCATCACGGTGGTCACCACCACGATCAGCACGATCAGGCCGATCGCGTGCGCGAGGTCGCCGGGAGTCGCGTCGAACACGTCGGCCGGCCGCGCGATCTCGAGCATGCCGACCACGGCGGGCTCGTCGGGGTTGTCGCCGGCCGCGCGCAGCGACACCGCGTAGTAGTAGCTGTCGCCGTCGACGTCGGCGAACGATCGCGCCGGCACCTCGAGCAACGTGCGCAGCCAGCCGAGCTCGCGCAGCGACAGGCCGTTGCCCGGGAGCTCGCCGGCGCGCACCTTGGGCACGACGATCACCCGCCAGCCCGCGCGCGACAGCTCGCGCAGGGTCGCGTCGCTCGGCGCGCGGAACGCCGAGGCCTGGCTCTCGAGCGTCGCGCGCATCGACGCCACCACCGCGCGGGCCTCGCGCTCGAGCGCGGCGCGGCGCTCCGCGGTGTGGGTGTGCAGGTCGAACACCGCATAGGCCGCCGCCGCGAGCGCGACCACGACGGCGGTCGCTACGGTGATGCGCGTCGCCACTTTCACGGCTGGTCCAGTGTAGCCTGGCCGGGATGGCGCGCCCCGTCCCGGTCGCCGACCACGAGGTCTGGGCGCGCACCGCCTGGGCCGCGGTGGATGTGTCGCGCGCGCTCGGGCTGGCGCCCGACGCCGTCCTCGCCGGGCTGCCCTACGACGACGCCGCGCTGCGCCGGCGCAAGCGGGTCGCGTGGGACGACTACTGCACGATCGTCGAGCACATCGCCGCGGCGGCCGGCGGCCCGCGCGAGCTCGACGATCTGCTCGCCGCGAGCTACCACCAGGTCGCGCCGGAGCTGCGCGCGCTGGCCGGCTCGCTGGTGTCGCCGCGCGCGTTCGTGCACTTCGTGGTCGACGTGCTCGACCCGCTGTGGTTTCCGCCGGTCGCGTTCACGTTCGAGGACCTCGGCGGCGACGTGGTCCGGATCCGCAACACGCTGCGCCCCGGCGCGCGGCCGTGCGAGGCCTTCTTCCAGGGCTCGACCGGCGCGATCCGCGGCGTGACCGCACACCTCGACCTGCCGCTGGCCGAGGTGCTGAGCGCCGAGATCGGGCCGACCCACGGGGTGTGGGAGCTGCGGCTGCCCGCGTCGCGCACGCTGGTCGCGCGTGCTCGCGCCGCGGCGCGCCGGCTGGTCGCGCAGACCGTGCTCGGCTCGGAGCCCGACGGCACGCCGATCGCGGCGACGGTCGGCGCGGGCGCCGGCGATCTCGGCGAGCCGCGGCTCGCCCACGCGACGCGGGTCTGGAGGCTGACCCCGCGCCAGGCCGAGGTGCTCGCGCTGGTCGTCGCCGGGCTCGCGAACAAGGAGATCGCGAGCCGGCTCGCGTGCGCCGACAACACGGTCGAGCTTCACGTCACGCGCCTGCTGCGCAGCGCGTCCGTGAGCTCGCGCAGCCAGCTGATCGCGCGGTTCTGGTCGGAGCCGACCTGGGGATTTCCCCCGTAGCTGGCGCGCAGCCCGTCGCGGTATCGCTGATCGCTCAAGGAGGTCGCGATGCACCGTATGAAGACCTTTGCCGCGGGAGTGGCGACCGGGATGGCGCTGGTGGCCGCGACCGCGGCGGCCTCGGGCCTGCTGCGCTGGAACCGGCTCGACATCGACGCGGCCAACGTGCTGTTCGCCAACCGGTCGGGGCTGACGTTCTCGGCGTTACCCCCGGATCCGTGCCGCGGCGGCGCCTGCACCGAGCAGACCCTCACCGTCCAGGCCTCGCCGGTCACGGGGCTTCACCAGACGGTCGAGGTCAACCCGGGCCCGACGCAGCTCCCACCCGATCCGTGCTTCACGGCGACGCTCGAGGCCGGCAGCCCGACCGTCGCGGTGACGGTGCTGCACCCCGACCAGCTGTCGCTGGTCGACGCCAACGGCAACGCGCTGGCGCTGTGCGACGCCAACGGCGGCGGCGTCGGCACGGCGCCTCCGGCCAACTGACCGGATCACAGCGCCGGCGGGATCGACGTCGGCTTGGGCACGAGCTGGCGGAGCTGCCAGCTCTGCAGCTGGAGCGCGACGCGCGCGGCGCGGCGCTCGTCGTCCTGCAGCCGCGACAGCAGCGCCGCGAGGTGGGCGAGCGCGGTCACGTAGATCGCCATGCCGATGATGGTCGCGAGCGGATCGAGCGAGCCCGCGGCGGTGTGCAGCGTGATCGCGCTGCCCGACGTGGTGGTCGACACCGCGCGCCAGCCGGCCAGCTCGAGCAGCCACGGGAACATCGTCGCGAGCGCGGTGAGCGCGGCGAGCAGCCACGGCCGGATCAGCCGGCGGTGCGCCGCGAGCAGCGTGACCATCACGATCGCGGGGCCCGGGCCGATCACGATCGGGCTGATCATCCACGCGAACAGCGCGAACATCGCGAGGTTGCCGGCGATCGCGAGGTAGCCCGACCAGAACGGATTCTTCGGCGCGACCCACAGCTCGACCGCGATGATCGCGAGCGAGATCGCAGGCCCGGCGACCAGGTACCAGACGTCGCGGAACCCGATCCAGTACAGCATCGGGAAGAACGCGAGGTACGCGATCGCCGCGAAGATGCCGAACCGCGCGCTCGTGCGCAGCGTGCGGAGATCGAGCTCGGCGAGCTCGTGCTCGACCTCGGCCGGCACGGTCTGCGGCGGGTCGAGCATCAGCGCGCCGACCAGATCGGCGGGCTCGCGGTCGGTCGGGTCGAGCGCGAGCGCGCGCGCCGCGGCGCGCAGCGCTTCGCGGCGCTGCGCCGGGAAGTCGCCGATCGCGAGCGCCGCGCGGGCGTGGGCGAGCTCGCTGCGCGCCAGCTCGCGGCGCAGCGCGACGTCGCGGTTGCCGTCGAGGAAGCGCACCACCGCCTCGGCGAGCTGGCGCGCGGTCTGGTAGCGCGCCTCGCGGTCGACCGCGGTCGCGCGCACGCAGATCGCGTCGAGCTCCGGCGGCAGCTCGCGATCGCGCGCGATCACCGAGGCGCGCGCGTCGGCACCGGCGAGCGCGGACGCGAGCCCGGCCTGGCCGCGCGGATGGAGCGGCACGAGCGCGAGCAGCTCGAACAGGATGCAGCCGAGCGCGTAGACGTCGGCGCGGCCGTCGAGGTCGTGGTCGCCGCGGATCTGCTCGGGCGAGATGTAGCCGGGCGTGCCGAGGATCGCGCCGGCGACCGTCTCGGTGCTGCCGCCGGCGGTGTCGATGTCGGCGAAGCTGCCGGCGCGCTCGGACTCGCCGTCGACCTTGGCGATCCCCCAGTCGAGCACGTAGACCTCGCCGAAGTCGCCGAGCACGATGTTCGCGGGCTTGAGGTCGCGGTGGACGACGCCGCGGGTGTGTGCGAACTCGATCGCGAGGCAGGCGTCCGCGAACGCGCGCAGCAGGCGCTGGTGCGGAAACTTCGCCATCGCGTCGTACTCGCGCGCGGCCAGCCGCGGCAGCACGTCGGCGAGCGTCGTCCCGGTCAGCTGCTTCATCACGAAGTACGGCGGGCCATCGCCGTCGTCGTGCAGCTCGTGCACCGGCACGACCGCCGGGTGCTCGAGCCGGCCCTGGATTCGCGCCTCGCGCAGGAACCGCGCGAGCACCTCGGGGGTCGGGCTGGCGACGCGCAGTCGCTTGACCGCGACCTGGCGGCCGATCTGCTCGTCGCGTGCCGACACCACCTCGCCCATGCCGCCGCGGCCGAGCACGGCGGTCACCCGGTAGCGCGCCAGCTTGTCGCCGGCCGCGATCGGCGCGATCGGCTCCGGCGTGGCATCCGCGATCGTCGGCGGATACTGCTCGTCGGGATCGACCGCGCCGTAGCGGCGCGTGCGGCGCGGCGGCGGAACCTCGTCGTCCGTTCCTGACACCAACCTCGATTACATGTCGATTGCAGCCGGGCTGTCCACTGAGATCCTCGAACCGCTCGGTGCGTCCAGGGAACGTGTCCACGATGTCGCGGCGAGGTCTGCTGGCCGGCCTGGTCGCGCTCGCCTCGTGCCGGCGCCGCATGCCGGTGGCGGTCCGCCGCCCCGTGGCGCAAGATCCGCCGGCGCGAGGAGTTCCGATGAGCCACGACCCCGACCTGTGCCACGGCCTCGCCAGCGACCTGTCGCCCGACGGCCGCCTGCTCGCGGTGGGCGCGGGCGCGCCGGACGCCGATCGTCCCGGTCCGCTCGTGATCTGGGACGTCGTCGCCGGCACGATCGCCCGGCGGCGCACGGTTGCCGACGGCGGGGTCGGCCTCGACGGCGGCCGGCTCGTCCAGTGGAGCCCGTCGGGCGCGCTGCTCGTCGCCGCCACCCACACCAACCAGCTGACCACGTACGACGCCCGCTCGCCCGAGCTCGCCGAGCTCGGCCGGGTCGCGCTGTCGTTCGACGACGGCGCGCCGGGCTGCGTGCTGTTGCCGGGCGAGGCCGAGCTGTTCACCCACGGCGAGGAGGGGGTCGCGATCGTGCCGGTGCGCGGCCGGCACGATCCCAGCTCGCCCGACGTGCGCTGGCTCGGCCTGCCGGAGTTCCCGTTCTGGGCGATCGCCGCGTTCGACGATCTGGTGGTCGGGGTCGAACCGGACACGGTCACCGCGTACGACCGCACCCGGCGCGCCATCCGCTACACCGCACCCGCCTGTCCGGGCGACAGCGACGCCGGCTGCGCGTTCTCGCCCGACGGGCGCACCCTCGCGATCGCGTCGAACCGCCGGATCCGCCTGCTCGACAGCGCGACCGGCAAGGAGCTCGCCGCTCATCCCGGCATGGCGGCGCGGGTCGGCTCGATCGTGTGGGCCGCCGGGGGCGCGCGGCTCGCGGTCAGCTACGACACGCTGCCGGGGCGCGCCGAGCGCGGCGCGGTCGTCGTGCTCGAGCGCGCGGGCGCGCTCGCGCGGCTGCCGGTGCGCCCGCACGCCCACGCGTGGCTCACCGCGCCCGACCTTCGCATGTTCGCGTTCGCGCCCGACGGCGCGCGCGGCGCGGTGTCCACCGCGGACGGCGAGCTCGTCGTGTTCGAGCTCGCGGCGGGCGCGCGCGAACTCTATCGCGTGGCGCTCGGCGATCCCGCCGAGTGGCTCGGGCTGTACTGGGGCGCCGGCGACACGCTGGTCGTCGCGAGCTCGCTCGAGCTGCAGTTCCTCGACGCCACGTCCGGCGCGCGCCGCAGCCGCGCGCCGCTCGGCTTCCGGGTGCGCCGCGACGTCTAGCCGGTCGGTAGCTCGGGCTCGTCGATCGCGACCTTCGGGGTCGGCTCGCTGCGCTCGCGCTTGACGCGTACCGGCGCCGCCTCGGCCGGCGCGTGGCCGTTCCCGCCGTTGCCGTTGCCGCTGGGCTTGGCCTCGAGCTTGGCGACGCGCTTGGCCTTCTCGCCGGCACCGGCCTTGGCCTCGCGCTCGCGCTCGAGCTCGCGCTCCTCGCGCCGCTTCTCGCGCATCCGGCGCAGCCCGCCGGTCATGATCTCGGCGATCAGCTGGTCGTACTCCATGCCGCACGCCTTCGCGATCAGCACGAGATCGGAGTAGCCGGGCGTGAGGCCGGGCAGCGGGTTGACCTCGAGCACGTAGATCCGGCCCTCGGCATCCATCCGCAGGTCGACCCGCGCGACGTCGCGGCAGTCGAGCGCCCAGAACGTGGCGCGCGCGATCTTCTCCATCGCCTTCTGCTCGGCCTCGGTCAGCCGCGCCGGGCACTCGTAGTAGACGTACTCTTCCCACTCCTGCTTGACCGCGAAGTCGTAGACCGGGCGCGCGTTGTCGGTCTTCTTGAACTTGATCTCCATCGGCGGCAGCACGCGCGGCCGCTTGTCGCCGAGCAGCCCGACCGTGAACTCGCGCCCCGCGATGTACTCCTCGACCAGCGCGGGCTGGCGGTAGCGCTCGACGATCAGCTTGACCGCCGCGCGCAGCTCCTCCTCGGTGTCGACCACGCTGGTCGAGCCGATGCCCTTGCTCGAGCCCTCGGCGTTGGGCTTGACGATCAGCGGGAACCGCATGTCGCCGTCGAGCCGCGCGCGCGCCGACTCCATCAGCTGGAACTTGGGCGTGAGGATGTCGTGCTGGAGCAGCACCTTCTTGCCGAGCGCCTTGTCGAGCGCGATCGCGAGCGTCGCCGAGTCCGAGCCGGTGTACGGGATGCCGAGCAGCTCGCACAGCGCCGGCACCTGTGCCTCGCGGTTGCGACCCTCGACCCCCTCCGCGATGTTGAAGATCAGGTCGACATCGGCCTCGGCGAGCACGCGCGGCAGGTCCGGCGTGGCCTCGAGGTGGACGACGATGTGGCCCTGGCGGGCGAGCGCGTTCGCGATCGAGATGATCGTCTCGGGCGGATCCCACTCGGCCTCGTCGTCGCCGTCGGCCGAGCGCTTGACGTTGTAGGTGAAGCCGACGCGGATCGCCTGCGGCTTGCGCGTCCGGCCCTTGATCGGGCTCGCGCTCGCCAGCCCCGAACGCAGCGCCGCCGCGTTGAGGATCGCCGCGATCGTGGCCTGGTAGGTCATGCCGACCTGCGCGGTCGCCGCGAACAGCGACGAGCTCGGGCCGAGCGCGGGCAGGGCGTTGACCTCGAGCAGGTAGATCCGGCCCTCCGGCGTGACCCGGAAGTCCATGCGCGCGACGTCGCGCAGCCCGACCGTGCGGATCACCTCGTGCGCGATCTGGCGCAGCCGCGCCGCGACGTCGCGCGGCAGCGTGGCCGGGCAGCGGTACTGCACCTTGCCCGGATCGACGTTCTTCAGCCGGTAGTCGTAGATCCGGTACGGCCGGCCTTCGCCCTCGGGCGGCTCGTACGACAGCTCGACCGGCGTGAGCAGGCCGTCGTCGTGGCCGACGCCCTCGACGTAGCCGAGCGCGACGTCGAGGCCGTCGATGTACTCCTCGACCAGCACGCCGTCGGGGTAGGCGCGCAGCGCGGTCTTGAGCGCGCCTGCGAGATCCTTGGGCTCCTTGACCACCGACGAGCCGATCGCGCCGTTGTAGATGCCCTTGCTCGAGCCCTCGTGGTTGGGCTTGACGATCACCGGGAACGCCAGTCCCGCGCCGCGCTCGAGGATCGACTCGTAGTTGCGCACCGTGACCAGCACGCCGCGCGCGACCTCGACACCCGAGCGCTGGACCATCAGCTTGGTCAGCCACTTGTCGAGCGTGATCGCGTTGGTGTAGGCGTCCGACCCGGTGAACGGGATGCCGACCTCCTCGAACATCGCCGGATAGAACGCCTCGCGCATCCGGCCGCGATCGCCCTCGGCGGTGTTGAAGATGATGTCGGGATCGATCGCATCGAGCCGCTCGAGCAGGCTCGACGCCGGTCCCGACACCTCGATCCGCTCGACCTCGTGCCCGGCCGCCTCGAGCGCGGCGGCGATCGCGTTCACGGTGTCGGGGCTGTCGTACTCGGCCTCTTTTTCGGTTTCCCGGACGTCGCTGAGCCGCAGGTTGTAGGTGAACGCGACCTTCATGTTCGACTAGATCCCTAACAAAGCGGTGTGACAGCCCGACAGTCAAGCAAAACCGCGGCCTACTCGGACAGCACGATCGCGCGACCGATGCGTCACAATTGGGTATGCGAAGCGTGTTCCTGCTGCTCGTGCTGGCCGCCTGCGGCGCACGTCCTGCGGCGCCGACCTTGCCGGGCGCACCGGCTGCCGCGCCCGCACGAGATCTCGCCGCCGCCAGGACGGTCGCGCCGAACGAGGCGAAGTCCGATGCCGCCGCGCCCGATCCCCGCGTGGTCGATCTCGACATCATCCGGATCACCGCCAAGCAAACCGCGCCGGGTGCCGATCCCGAGATGGAGCACGTCGCGACCGCCGATCTGATGAAGGACGCCACCCAGGCGGCCAAGGGCGGCGAGACCGAGCGCGCGCTGTCGATCTACCGGCGCATCGTCAACGAGTTCCCGGAGTCGCGATTTGCCCCGACCGCGCTGTTCGACATCGCGGCGATCTACGATGGCCGAGGCGACGTCGACACGACGATCACCACGCTGCGCGAGCTGGTGAACAGCTACCCGCAGTCGCGCGAGTCGATCGACGGCCATCTCTACATCGCCGCGCTCCAGGCCGATCACGCGCAGTTCGCCGACGCGGTCACCACGCTCGACGCCGCGCTCGCCAGGCCGAGCCTGACGTTCGCCGATCGCATCGAGGCCAACGCGCGCAAGGGCTACTGCCTGCTCGAGCTCCATCGTTACGACGACGCCGACGCCGCGCTCCAGGCGGCGGTCGATGCGTGGCACCAGGTGCCGCACCTCGACGACCCGTACTACATCGCGATGGCGGTCTACTACCGCGGCGAGCTCGCGCACCGCCGGTTCCAGGAGGCGCCGGTGCGCCTGCCCGACGACCAGCTGATCGCCGATCTCGAGGCCAAGCGCGTGCTCGCGGTCCAGGCCTACGACCGCTGGAAGGAGAGCCTCGACTTCAAGCAGGCCTACTGGGCGACGGCGGCGGGCTATCAGATGTCACAGATCTTCGTCGAGCTGTGGGAGGCGACCGTGAAGGCGCCGTACCCGCACCGGATCGACAGCGCGACCCGCCCGCGCTACGTGATCGAGGTCCACGATCGGGTGCGCGAGCACCTGGAGAAGGCGCTCGAGGGCCATCGCATGAACGTCGAGCTCGCCAAGGCGTACGGCGTCGACACGACGTGGAGCAAGGGCAGCGCGCAGCGCGCCGCCCAGATCATGGAGATGCTCGCGAAGGACAGTGCCGGCCAGTACGTGACCCCCGACTGATTCCGGACATCCTTGTCACGAGTCTGCCTCGGTCCGCCGACTAAGCCCGCGACTCGTCACCGCCGCGTGGATGGTCCGACCCTTGCTGAGGGCAGGCGGCGTGAACACCGTCAAGCTCCTCGCGATCCTCGTTGCCACGGGCTGCCAGACCTACGCTCAGCACCAGGCCGCGCTGGTCCCGCACATGACGCCGATGATGACCGACGGCCAGCCGCTCGCCGCGCGCGGCCAGCTCGATCTCGGCGCGTCGAACCTGGTCGACCTCGCGCAGCCGCGGGCCGGCACGGTCAACGTCGGCGACGCGGTGCCCGGGACCCAGCTGCACGCGGCGGCGCAGCTGCGCGCGGCGACCGATCCCGCGCTGTCGCTCCGCCTGGTCTACGAGAACGGGCTGGTCGACACCGCCGAGAAGGTCAGCTCGAGCCAGCCGTCGGTCGGCAGGAACGTCCCGGGCTACGGCGTCGGCGCCGCGTACTCGTTCGACCTGCATTCCGGCTGGCGGCTCGCGCTCGATGCCGAGGTGCTGTTCTGGAACGTTCCGTGGGTGCAGTACGACACCTGCATCAGCGAAGGCTGCGAGGGCATCACGACGGTCGCTCGCGACAGCACGGTGGTGCCGACGCTCGCCGGCGGGATCACGGAGAGCTACCGCCACGGCTCGTTCATCGCGTTCGGTGGCCTCACCCTGCGCAACCAGCCGACCACGATCGAGAAGGACGAGACCACGGTCCCCGCGTCGCCGTACGTCGACAACGGGCCGCTCAACGCGGTGCTGCACGCCGGCGTCGCGTTCGACCTCGACTTCATCAAGCTCAGCGTGTTCGTCGACAAGGAGCTGATCGGCGATCCGATCGACTACGGCACCGCGCTCGCGGCGATGGTCGCGATCCCGCTCGGGCAGCCCGACCGCCGAGCCGCACCCTAGATAATGATAGGGGCTTTCGCGCCGGGCCTTGACGACCCGCAAGCCACCGTTTATACGTCTGGCGCCTTCCTCTGCTGGCGTAGCTCAACCGGTAGAGCACCTGACTTGTAATCAGGAGGTCGCGGGTTCAAGTCCCACCGCCAGCTCAGCAGAGAACATCTTCAACTTCGGAGGGATGCCCGAGCGGCCAAAGGGAGCAGACTGTAAATCTGCCGGCTCCACGCCTACGGTGGTTCGAATCCACCTCCCTCCACGCGATGACACAGGAGGAGAACGGATCGGATAGAACGCGGGCGTAGCTCAGTTGGTAGAGCTCCAGCCTTCCAAGCTGGCCGTCGAGGGTTCGAGTCCCTTCGCCCGCTCGCGCAGATCAGCATCGCCCTCTTAGCACAGTGGTAGTGCACTTCCTTGGTAAGGAAGGGGTCCCGAGTTCAATTCTCGGAGAGGGCTCGCCGCAGAGGACAGCCAGCGTTCGTGCGAGCGCACCCGATCCGGGTGCGACGGGAGAGCTGCGCGCGAGAGTTTTTGCTGAACACTCTTGCCACCTTCGCGCAGTTGGGGTACACGTCCGCTTCCGTCTCCACGAGACAGGAGCATCCTCGCGACGACCAAGCTAACTGACCGGATTCCTTAGGGGAGTAGCTCAATTGGTAGAGCATCCGTCTCCAAAGCGGAGGGCTGCAGGTTCAAGTCCTGTCTCCCCTGCCACACTGAAGTAGAAGGACACCGTGGCCACCCAAGACAACGCTCCGAACAAACCAGTCCACCTCATCTACCTGTGTGGGGCGGTCGTTCTGTTCTATCTGCTGCAGTGGACGATCGACTGGATCTGGGGCTACTTCGGCACGGCGCCGAGCGACTTCACGATGTCCATGATCGCGCTCGTCGGCGCGACGGTCACCGCGATCGTGATGTACCGCAACGAGCGCATGTTCCTGCTCGTCAACGAGGTCTCGAGCGAGCTCAAGAAGGTGACCTGGCCGACCGCGAAGGAGGTCCGTCAGTCGACCATCGTCGTGATCGTCATGGCGATCATCTCGGCGCTGATCCTCGGCCTGTTCGACACGGTGTGGTCGAAGCTGACGCAGGTGGTTTATGGCGGATGACGACAACGCCACGGCGCCCGAGCCGAACGAGACCGAGGACGCCGCGCCGCCGGTCGACCAGACCGCCGGAGCTGGTGGCGGGGCCGAGCCCGTTCCGGCGCCGGCCCCCGCGCCGCCGCCGCCGACCGCCGAGAAGAAGTGGTACATCGTCCACACCTACTCGGGGCACGAGAACAAGGCGAAGCTGACGCTGCTCGAGCGCGTGCGAAACGCGAACCTCACCGAGTACTTCGGCGACGTGCTGGTGCCGACCGAGAGCGTGGTCGAGAACGTCAAGGGCCAGCGCCGGACGACGACCAAGAAGTTCTTCCCCGGCTACATGTTCGTCCAGATGGTGCTCGACGACCGCACGTTCCACCTGGTCAAGAACACGCCCAAGATCACCGGGTTCCTCGGCGGCACCAAGCCGTCGCCGGTGCCCGAGCGCGAGATCCACGGCGTGCAGACCAACATCACCGAGGGCAAGGCCGGCAAGCCCAAGGCCCGCGTGGTCTTCGAGCCCGGCGAGTCGGTGCGGGTGGTCGACGGGCCGTTCGCCAACTTCTCGGCCACGGTCGAGGAGGTCAAGGCGGACAAGCAGAAGGTCAAGGTCTCGCTGTCGATGTTCGGCCGAGCGACGTCGGTGGAGCTTGACTTCGCCCAGGTCGAGAAAGCATAAACACGTCCCTCGCTAGGGCAGTGCTATGAAGAAGGTCACCGCGCTCATCAAGCTCCAGTGTCCCGCCGGCAAGGCGAACCCCGCGCCGCCGGTCGGTCCGGCGCTCGGACAGCATGGTCTGAACATCATGCAGTTCTGCAAGGAGTTCAACGCGCGCACCGCGCAGATGGGCGACCTGATCATTCCGGTGCTGATCACCGCGTACGCCGATCGGTCGTTCACGTTCATCACCAAGACCCCGCCCGCGTCGATCCTGCTCAAGAAGGCCGCGAAGATCGAGAGCGGATCCGGCGAGCCGAACAAGACCAAGGTCGGCAAGGTCACCAAGAAGCAGGTCCGCGAGATCGCCGAGCAGAAGCTCCCCGACCTCAACACGACGAGCATCGAGGCTGCGATGCGCTCGGTGGCAGGCACCGCGCGCTCGATGGGCCTGGACGTCGTCGACTAACGACCACCGAACCCTGGGAGCTCGCCTCCGGGCGCGCGCGATCACCAGGCAGGAGTCCAGATGGCAGGCAAGAAGTTCAAGAAGGCGATCGCGGCGTACGACCCGCTGAAGAAGTACACGGTCGAGGAGGCGTGCGCGATCCTGCCGAAGATCAAGATCTCGACCAAGTGGGACGAGACGGTCGACGCGTCGGTGCGGCTGGGCGTCAACCCGAAGTACGCCGACCAGATGGTGCGCGGCTCGGTCGTGATGCCGGCCGGCACCGGCAAGACCAAGCGCGTGCTCGTGATCGCCAAGCCCGACAAGGCGAAGGAAGCGCTCGAGGCGGGCGCGGACTACGCGGGCTCGGACGAGTACATCAAGCGGATCGCCGAGGAGAACTGGTTCGAGTTCGACACGCTGGTCGCGACCCCGGACATGATGGTCCAGGTCGGCAAGATCGGCCGCGTCCTCGGTCCGCGCGGCCTGATGCCGAACCCCAAGGTCGGCACGGTCACCGCCGACGTCGCCAAGGCGGTGCGCGAGCTCAAGGCCGGCCGCGTCGAGTTCCGCGTCGAGAAGGCGGGCATCATCCAGACCCCGTTCGGCAAGGCGTCGTTCAAGCCCGAGCAGCTCGCCGCGAACCTGCGCGCGCTGCTCGACACCCTGGTCAAGCTCAAGCCGGCGACGGCGAAGGGCACGTACATGAAGTCGATCACGATCTCGACCACGCACGGTCCGGGCATCAAGATCGATCCCACCCCGTTCACGGCAGGTCTCGAAGCGTAATCCCGCACGTCATAGCGTCGAAGAAGCCGGCAACTCGGTCATTTTAATCTCCGCCCTTCGGGCGGGGGCCTGCGGAGACGAGTGGATCTCGCGGTGCGCATGCATCGCTGGCCCTCGCTCCAGGAGATCCACGATGGAGAGAACCCAGAAAGAGCAAGTCCTCGGCGAGATCAAGGAGGCGTGGAAGAACGTCGCCTCGATCGTGATCGCCGACTACCGCGGCATCACCGTCCCGGTGGTGACGACGATGCGCGACGACTTTCGCAAGGCCGGCTGTCACTACCGCGTGATCAAGAACTCGCTGGTCCGCATCGCGGTGAAGGGCTCCAAGATGGAGCCGATCACCCAGCTCATGACCGGCACCACCGCGGTGATCTGGACGACCGGCGAGGCGCCGCAGCCCCCCGCGCAGCTCGCGCTCAAGTGGGCCAAGGACGAGCCCAAGTTCCAGATCAAGGGCGGCTTCTACGAGGGCCAGGTGCTCGACGTCGCGGGCGTCGAGGCGCTCGCCAAGATGCCCGGCAAGAACGAGATCCGCGCCTCCATGCTCATGACCCTGCTCGCGGCGCCGCAAGGCTTCGTGGCGCAGATCGCCGCACCCGTCCAGAACTTCGCGTTCCTGCTCGACGCGCGCAAGCGCCAGCTCGAGCAGGGCTAACCCTCGACGTCTTTCCACCGCGACCCGGTTCAGCACAAGGAAAAAGCCATGGCGTTCAATCAGGAAGAGTTCATCAACCAGCTGTCTAGCCTCACCGTCGTCGAGCTCGTCCAGCTCACGAAGGCGCTCGAGGACAAGTGGGGCGTCAAGGCGGCGCCCGTCGCGGTCGCTGCGGCGGCTCCGGCGGCCGGCGGCGCGGCCCCCGCGGCTGCGGCCGAGGAGAAGACCGAGTTCACCGTCGTGCTGAAGAACGGCGGCGCGAACAAGATCGGCGTCATCAAGGTGGTCCGCGAGGTCACCGGCCTCGGTCTCAAGGATGCCAAGGACCTCGTCGACGGCGCCCCCAAGGAGGTCAAGGCGGGCGTGAACAAGACCGAGGCCCAGGAGATCGAGAAGAAGCTCAAGGAAGCGGGCGCCGAGGTCGAGGTGAAGTAGCTCGCTGGCGGGGCGTTTTCGGCCGCGAGGTCGAGCGCCCCGCCGATCGTCCAGGTTGCCCCGACCCGGCGCCTGGCCCACGGTGTCGGACTGGCCGGGGAGGGGCGATCACCGCCCAACTTGGCACGATCACTTGCAGTACACTTTTCGGTTCACTTTTCCGGGGACATGCTATACGCAGCCCCGGTTTGCGTCGTCACCACCATGCGTATCCGTCGAGCAGGCGCGCACTCGACGGGCGGCTCCTCCAGTAAGTAATCGGCCGGCTCCACATTCGATCCGAGAGCGACGGATCGAGTGCTGGTGATCGGCCACGCGTCACTTTCGGCGAAGGGACAGTCACAACATGGCGTCACTGATCCAGAAGAACTTCCGGGCACGCAAGAGCTTCGCGAAGCTCAAGCAGGTCATCGAGATCCCGAACCTCATCGACATCCAGAAGCGTAGCTACGACAAGTTTCTTCAGATCGATATCCCCGTCGACAAGCGCGAGAACATCGGCCTGCAGGGCGTGTTCAACAGCGTGTTCCCGATCAAGGACTTCTCCGAGACCTCGGAGCTGCAGTTCGGATCGTACAACCTCGAGAAGCCGAAGTACGACGTCGACGAGTGCCGCGCGCGCGGCATGACGTTCGCCGCGCCGATCAAGGTCGTCATTCGCCTCGTGGTGTGGGACGTCAACGAGGAGACCGGCGTCCAGTCGATCCGCGACGTCAAGGAGCAAGAGGTCTACTTCGGCGAGATCCCGCTGATGACCGACTCGGGCACGTTCATCATCAACGGCACCGAGCGCGTCATCGTCAGCCAGCTGCATCGCTCGCCCGGCGTGTTCTTCGATCACGACAAGGGCAAGACGCACAGCTCGGGCAAGCTGCTCTACAGCGCGCGCGTGATCCCGTACCGCGGGTCGTGGCTCGACTTCGAGTTCGACCACAAGGACATCCTCTACGTGCGCATCGATCGCCGGCGCAAGCTGTACGCGACGGTGCTGCTCCGCGCGCTCGGCTATTCGACCGAGGAGCTGCTGAACTACTTCTACGACACCGAGGTCATCCACTTCGAGCCGCAGAAGAAGTACAGCCGCCAGGTCAACTACGAGCTGCTGGTCGGCCAGCGCGCGACGCGCGACATCAAGCACCCCAAGACCAAGGAAGTCCTGGTCAAGAAGAACCGCAAGTTCACCAAGGGCGCGATCCGCAAGCTGCAGGAGTCGGGCATCGATCGCCTGCCGATCGAGCTCGACGAGCTGGTGTCCAACCAGCGCGATCAGGGCGGCAAGGTCTCGGCCAAGGACGTGATCGACGAGTCCACCGGCGAGGTGCTGCTCCAGTGCAACGAGGAGCTCACCGAGCAGAAGCTCGACGAGCTGCGCGAGCGCGGCGTCGAGCGCGTCGAGGTGCTGTTCATCGACAACCTCAACGTCGGGCCGTACCTGCGCAACACCCTGCTCGCCGACAAGCTGCAGGGTCCCGACGAGGCGGTCATGGAGATCTACCGCCGGCTCCGCCCCGGCGACCAGCCCGCGCTCGACTCGGCGCAGACCCTGTTCCACAACCTGTTCTTCAACGCCGAGCGCTACGACCTGTCGCGGGTCGGCCGGCTCAAGCTCAACTACAAGTTCAAGATCGACGAGGCGATCGAGACCCAGATCCTCACCAAGCGCGACATCCTCGAGACCGTCCGCTACCTGATCGAGCTGCGCAACGGCCGCGGCGTGATCGACGACATCGACCACCTCGGCAACCGCCGCGTGCGCGCGGTCGGCGAGCTCATGGAGAACCAGTACCGCATCGGTCTGGTCCGCATGGAGCGCGCGATCAAGGAGCGCATGAGCATGAGCCAGGAGATCGAGACGCTCATGCCGCACGACCTGATCAACGCCAAGCCGGTGAGCGCGGTCGTGAAGGAGTACTTCGGCAGCTCGCAGCTGTCGCAGTTCATGGACCAGACCAACCCGCTGTCGGAGGTCACCCACAAGCGCCGGCTGTCGGCGCTCGGACCGGGCGGCCTGACCCGCGAGCGCGCGGGCTTCGAGGTGCGCGACGTGCACCCGACGCACTACGGCCGGATCTGCCCGATCGAGACGCCGGAAGGTCCGAACATCGGCCTGATCGCGTCGCTGTCGACGTTCGCCCGGGTCAACGAGTACGGCTTCATCGAGACGCCGTACCGCCAGGTCGAGCAGGGCAAGGTCGCCGAGGAGGTCCAGTACTACTCGGCGCTCCAGGAGGAGGGCCAGATCATCGCGCACGCCAACGCCGAGATCAAAAACGGCAAGCTCGCCGGCGATCTGGTGTCGTGCCGCAAGGGCTCGGACATCGTCAACACCAAGGCCGAGGACGTCACGCTGATCGACGTGTCGCCGAACCAGCTGGTGTCGGTGGCCGCGTCGCTGATCCCGTTCCTCGAGCACGACGACGCCAACCGCGCGCTGATGGGAAGCAACATGCAGCGCCAGGCCGTGCCGCTCGTGCGCACGACCTCGCCGCTGATCGGTACCGGCATGGAGGGCATCGTCGCGCGCGACTCCGGCGTCACCGTCGTGGCCAAGCGCGACGGCGTGGTCGACTGGGTCGACGCGAACCGCATCGTCGTCCGCCCGTCGAAGGTGGATCCGAAGGATCCCAACAGCGTCCGGCCCGACATCTACACGCTGGTCAAGTTCCAGCGCTCGAACCAGAACACCTGCATGAACCAGAAGCCGATCGTCCAGCCGGGCGATCGGGTGAAGGCCGGCGACGTGATCGCCGACGGCCCGGCGACCGAGACCGGCGAGCTCGCGCTCGGCCAGAACGTGGTCGTCGCGTTCATGCCGTGGGGCGGCTACAACTTCGAGGACTCGATCCTGATCAACGAGAAGCTGGTCAAGAACGACGTGTTCACCTCGATCCACATCGAGGAGTTCGAGTGCGTCGCGCGCGACACCAAGCTCGGTAAGGAAGAGATCACGCGCGACATCCCGAACGTCGGCGAGGAGGCGCTCAAGGACCTCGACGAGTCGGGCATCGTGCGGATCGGCGCCGAGGTCAAGGCCGGCGACATCCTGGTCGGCAAGATCACGCCGAAGGGCGAGACCCAGCTGTCGCCCGAGGAGAAGCTGCTGCGCGCGATCTTCGGCGAGCGCGCGGGCGACGTCCGCGACACCTCGCTGCGCGTGCCGCCGGGCGTGGTCGGCGTGGTGATCGGCGCGCGCGTGTTCGCGCGCAAGGGCACCGAGAAGGACGAGCGCGCGCAGGCGATCGAGGACGCCGAGAAGGAGCTGTTGCTGCTCAACAAGCGCGACGAGGTGAAGATCATCTCGGAGGCCTACTACAACAAGATGCGCGAGCTGCTGGTCGGCAAGACCACGGCGTCGCGCCTGGTCGACGACAAGGGCAAGGTCCTGATCGCCAAGGGCGACAAGATCGCGCTCGAGATGCTCAACGAGGTCCCGAACCGCTACTGGCACGAGATCCAGCTCGACTCCGGCGACGGCAAGATCGAGGAGCAGCTCGAGCAGCTCGCGGCCAAGCGCGAGGAAGACGTCTTCAACATCGAGCAGCAGTACTCGGAGAAGATCTCGAAGCTCACCAAGGGCGACGAGCTGCCGCCCGGCGTGATCAAGCTGGTCAAGGTCTACCTCGCGATCAAGCGCAAGCTGTCGGTCGGCGACAAGATGGCCGGCCGCCACGGCAACAAGGGCGTGGTGTCGCGGCTGCTCCCCGAGGAGGACATGCCGTACCTCGAGGACGGCACGCCGGTCGACATCGTGCTCAACCCGCTCGGCGTGCCGAGCCGCATGAACATCGGCCAGATCCTCGAGGTCCACCTCGGGTGGGCCGCGAAGTCGCTCGGCAACCAGATCGAGGCCTACCTCGAGACCCACTGGTCGGCCGACGTGCTGCGCGACAAGATCAAGAAGCTGTTCCCCGAGCACGCGCCGTTCATCGACAAGCTGAACCAGGACGACGTGGGTCGGTTCGCGCGCACGCTGATCACCGGCGTGCACCTCGCGACGCCGGTGTTCGACGGCGCCAACGAGGGCGAGATCAAGAGCGCGCTCAAGATGGCCGGCCTTCCGGTGGGCGGTCAGGCCCGCCTGATCGACGGCAAGACCGGCGACCACTTCGACAACATGGTGACGGTCGGCGTGATGTACATGCTGAAGCTGCACCACCTGGTCGACGACAAGATCCACGCGCGCTCGATCGGACCGTACTCGCTGGTCACCCAGCAGCCGCTGGGCGGCAAGGCGCAGTTCGGCGGCCAGCGCCTGGGCGAGATGGAGGTGTGGGCGATGGAGGCCTACGGCGCCGCGTACGCGCTGCAGGAGTTCCTGACCGTGAAGAGCGACGACGTGCTGGGCCGCACCCGGATGTACGAGTCGATCGTCAAGGGCGAGCACGTGCTCGAGGCCGGCCTGCCGGAGTCGTTCAACGTGCTGCTCAAGGAGCTCCAGGCGCTGTGCCTCGACGTCGAGCTGATCGAGGATCCGACCGCGCCGCGCCGGACGGAGCAGCAGCAGCCGGGCATCCCGGCCGGCCTCGCCGCGCTCGCGCGTGAGGTCGCCGACAAGATGGGGAGCGCGGGCTGATGTCGTTCGAGCAATACGCGAACCAGAAGGCGGCGGCGCAGTACGCGGGGATCCGCGCTGCGACCGACATCCTGCTCGGGCTCGCGATGCTGGCGGTCTTCCTCGCCGAGTGGAAGCCCGACCTCGCCGCGAACAACACCGGCTGGATGTTCAAGCTGCTCTACATCCTCGCCGGGCTCGCGCTGCTCGTGCGCGCCAGCACGTGGCGCACCGGCGGCCCCAACGATTCAAACGACACCAGGGACGTGCGCTGAGGCGCAAGGAGACCCCGTGAAGGACATCTTCAACTTCTTCGAGAAGCCCAAGGACCCGCGGTCGTTCAGCGCGATCCGCATCATGCTCGCCTCGCCGGAGAAGATCCGCGAGTGGAGCCACGGCGAGGTCAAGAAGCCGGAGACGATCAACTACCGGACGTTCAAGCCGGAGCGCGACGGGCTGTTCTGCGCGAAGATCTTCGGACCGGTCAAGGACTACGAGTGCAACTGCGGCAAGTACAAGCGCATGAAGCACCGTGGCGTGGTGTGCGAGAAGTGCGGTGTCGAGGTCATCCAGGCCAAGGTCCGCCGCGAGCGCATGGGCCACATCACGCTGGCCACCCCGGTCGCGCATATCTGGTTCCTGAAGTCGCTGCCGTCGCGGATCGGTAACCTGCTCGACATCCCGCTCAAGGATCTCGAGAAGGTCCTGTACTGCGAGGCCTACATCGTGATCGACCCCAAGCAGTCGGGGCTGTCGCGCTGCGAGCTGCTCACCGAGGAGCGCTACGGCAAGCTGCTCGACGAGATGGGCTACGACGCGTTCGAGGCCGGCATGGGCGCCGAGGCGATCCTCGAGCTGCTCAAGCAGATCGACGTGGTCGGCATGGCCGAGACGTTGCGCCAGGAGATGCGCGAGATCACCAGCGAGGCCAAGCGCAAGAAGATCGCGAAGCGGCTCAAGGTGGTCGAGGCGTTCCGCGAGAGCGGCAACAAGCCCGAGTGGATGATGCTGACGATCATCCCGGTGATCCCGCCCGACCTGCGCCCGCTGGTTCCGCTCGACGGCGGCAGGTTCGCGACCAGCGATCTCAACGATCTCTATCGCCGCGTGATCAACCGCAACAACCGTCTGCGTCGGCTCCAGGAGCTCAACGCGCCGGAGATCATCATCCGCAACGAGAAGCGGATGCTGCAGGAGGCGGTCGACGCGCTGTTCGACAACGGCCGCCGCGGCAAGACGATCACCGGTCCGAACAAGCGGCCGCTGAAGTCGCTGAGCGACATGCTGAAGGGCAAGCAGGGCCGGTTCCGGCAGAACC
>DATJAE010000366.1:0-3721 GCA_035516595.1 Kofleriaceae bacterium
GCTGGTGGTCGCGCTCGCCGCGGCGAGCGCGGCCGATCGGCCGAGCCGCTGGCGCTGGCTGGCGGTCGCGGCCGCGGTCGCCGTGCTCGGCGGCGTGGGCGGCTACGTCGCGGTGATGGCGCACGAGGCGGTGGCGGGCGCGCGGCCCAGGCCGCGCAACCAGGCGAGCGCGACGCTCGGCGCGCGCACCCGCGCCGTGCTGAACCGCGCGCTCCACGACGATCCCGCGGCGCGGTTCCCGTCGATCGGCGAGCTGGTGGTCGCGCTCGCCGCGGCGAGCGCGGCCGATCGGCCGAGCCGCTGGCGCTGGCTGGCGGTCGCGGCCGCGGTCGCCGTGCTCGGCGGCGTGGGCGGCTACGTCGCGGTGATGCGCGGCGATCGCGGCGAGCCCGGGGCGGCGAGCGCCGCGCCGCCGCGCGACGCCGGTGCGGTGGCGGTCGTGCCGTCGCGTCCGATCGTCACGCCGATCGCGGCGTTGCCGATCGACGCGGGCGTCGCGCCGGCGCCGCCGCGCCCGGCGATCACCGCGCCCGCGCGGCCGCCGCGCCGGATCGTGCGGCCGCCGGCGGCCGGCAGCGCCGCCCCACCGCCCGCGATCGCGATCGTCACCAACCCGGCCTACACCCACATCGGCGCGGCGAACGTGCGCAAGGACGCGGGCGACGGCCGCGGCTGCCTCGCCGAGCTCGACGCCGCCGAGCGCGAGGGCACGATGGACGCCGCGAGCGGGGTCGAGGTCAAGTTCCTGCGCGCGACCTGCCTGATGCTCGCCGGGCAGTGCGAGGCCGGCCGCAAGCTCTCCGCCGAGTACTGGAACGGCAAGAACCTGGGCGACAGCACCGCCGCGCGCGACGTCGACGCGATGGTCGCGGAGAACTGCCGCGGCGGCGCCCGCAGCGACCGCGATCGGCTGGTCCGCGCGGTGTTCGTGCTGGGCGACCTGGCGCATCGCCACAGCGCCGGCGAGTGCCGCGCCGCGTACGACGACGCGCGCGCGCTGGCCAAGACCGCGCCCCCGGCGGAGAACGGCGACACGCTGTTCGATCTCGCCGAACGGATCCACAACACCGCACCGGGCTGCTTCGCGCGCGCCGGCGATTGCGTGAGCGCGTGGACGGTCGCCAAGGAGGTCGACGAGACGTTCTCGAACCACGTGTCGACCGATGTGACCAAGCGCGGCACGTTTCACTGGTCGGTCGGGGTCAAGTGCATCGACAAGGACCAGGGCGCGCTGTCGGACGCCGAGGTGTTCGAGCGCGCGCACTCCGAGCTCCGCGAGATCCGCGAGGTCCCGACCCGGACCGCGGCGTTCTGCGGCGCCCGGATCGCGACCGCGCTCGCCGTGCTGCCGCGCTTGCCCGCGAACACCGGCTATCGCCTGCTCGACGCGGCGGCGACCTGTCTCGGCTACACCAAGGACTGCACCGGCGCCTGGCAGCAGTATTCGCAGGTCGGCCAGGCGATCGGGCTGGACGATCGCCGGGTGCGCAGCGAGTTCACCCAGCACTTCTCGCGGCTCATGGGCTGTGCCCCGCCGTAGCCTATAATCGCCGATGATGACCGAGACCGAAGCACGCGAGCGCCTCGCGGTCGCCGTGCCGGCAAACGTGCGCGAGGTCTGCCGCGTGCTCACGGTCGGCGGCTTCCAGGCCGTGACGGTCGGCGGCGCGGTGCGCGACGCGCTGCTCGGCCGCACGCCCGGCGACTGGGACGTCGCGACCAGCGCGCGGCCCGAGCAGGTGCTCGCGTCGTTCCGCCGCACGATCCCGACCGGGCTCCAGCACGGCACGGTCACGGTGGTCACCGGGCGCGGCGCCGACAGCCACGTCGAGGTCACCACGTTCCGCGGCGAGGGCGCGTACTCCGACGCGCGCCGGCCGGATCACGTCACGTTCGGCGTGCCGCTCGACGAGGATCTCGCGCGCCGCGACCTGGTGGTCAACGCGATCGCCTACGATCCCGAGAAGCGCGAGCTGCACGATCCGTTCGGCGGCCTGGCGGATCTCGCGCGCCGCACGCTGCGCGCGGTGGGCGATCCGGTCGCGCGGTTCACCGAGGATGGCCTGCGCGTGATGCGCGCGGTGCGGTTCGCGGCACAGCTCGAGTTCGAGCTCGCGCCCGACACCGAGGCCGGCATCCCGCCGGCCCTGCCGTCGCTCGCCAGGGTGTCGCGCGAGCGGGTGTGCGACGAGCTGCGCAAGATCCTCGGCGCGCGCCAGCCATCGCGCGCGCTCGCGATCGCGCGGCGCACCGGGATCGTGCGCTCGATCCTGCCCGAGCTCGACGCCGCGATCGCCGACGAGCGCGCGTGGCTCGCCACGGTGGACCGCGCTCCGGAAACGGTGCGGCTCGCGGCGATGCTGGTCGTGCTCGCCGATCGCACCGCGAACGTGCACCGCATCGATCGCCTCAAGCTCGCGTCCGTGCTCGGCCTGTTGCGCGCGCTCAAGTTCAGCAACGTCGAGGCCGACGTCGCCGCCCAGCTGGTCGCGACCTGGCAGGCGACCAGCGAGGCGCAGTGGAAGCCGGCGGAGGTGCGCAGGCTGCTCGCGGATCTCGATCGCGACAAGCGCCGGCTCGCGGTCGAGCTGTGGACCGCCGAGGCGCGCGAGCCCCTCGCGCACGAGGCGCAGCGCGTGCTCGCGGCGCGCGAGCCCCTCGCGGTCGGCGACCTCGCGGTCACCGGCAAGGACGTGATGGCCGCGCTCGACCTGGCGCCCGGCCCGGCGGTCGGGCGGATCCTGGCGATGCTGGTCGAGTACGTGCTCGACGATCCTGCGCGCAACCAGCGCGACGCGCTGCTCCGCCGCGCGCAGCAGCTCGAGCTCGAGGTCGGGCATTGAGCTCGCGCGAGCAGGATCTCGTCGGCCGGGTGCTCGGCAACCGCTACGACGTGCTGGAGCTGCTCGGCTCCGGGGGGATGGGCGCGGTGTATCGCGCGCGCGATCGCGAGCTCGACGAGCAGGTCGCGATCAAGGTGATCCGCGGCGACCTCGCGCGCTCGGCCGACATGCTCGAGCGGTTTCGCAGCGAGGTCAAGCTGGCGCGCCGGGTCACCCACACCAACGTCGCGCGAACGTTCGAGCTCGGCCGCGCCGATCAGCTCGTGTTCTGCACGATGGAGCTGGTCGAGGGCGAGTCGCTGACCTGCCAGCTGCGCGCGCGCCATCACCTGACGCTCGCCGAGGCGGTCGCGATCGCGTGCGCGCTGTGCGACGGCCTGGCCGCGGCGCACGCGGTCGGCGTGATCCACCGCGACCTCAAGCCCGACAACGTGCTGATCGCGCGCGACGGCCGGGTCGTGCTCGCCGATTTCGGGGTCGCCGCGCTCGCGACCGAGGCCGGCGACGTGTCGGGGACGCCGGCGTACATGGCGCCCGAGCAGGCGCGCGGCGAGCCCGCGACGCCAGCGGCCGATGTCTACGCGGTCGGCGTGGTGCTCTACGAGATGCTGACCGGCCACCGGGCGTTCGCCGGCGATGCGGCGCGCGTGCTCGCCGACAAGCAGGTGCTCGAGCGCGTCGCGATCGCGCAGCCCGACGTACCGGTCGAGCTCGCCCGGGTGATCGCCGGCGCGACCGCCCGCGAGCTGGCCGACCGGATCGCGACCGCGAGTGCGCTGCGCCGCGGGCTCGCGGCGTGGCTGCGCGCGCCCCGGCAGCTCGCGACCACGCCCGCGCCGGCGCGCGCGACGAGCGACGTCACCACGATCGTCGTGCTC
>DATJAE010000367.1:0-17702 GCA_035516595.1 Kofleriaceae bacterium
TGCGCCGCGCGTGCGATCGGGTGATCGCGCGGGCGCCGAACGACGCGCTCGTGGCGTGGCGGATCACGCTCGCGCGCTGGGAGCTGCTCGACGCCGACGAGCAGCAGGTCGAGGCCGCACGCGGCCAGCGGCTGATCGCGCTCATGCCGCGCGCGGCCGCGGCGCCCGCCGCCGCGCCGGACGATCCGCTCGCCGCGCCGACCGACTCGCTGCCGGGCATCGGGCCGGTGTTCGCGAGCGCGCTGCGCGAGCGCGGGCTGGTCACGGTCGAGGATCTGCTGTGGTGCCTGCCGCGCCGCTACGACGACGTGCGCGACGCGCGCTCGCTCGCCGAGGTCGCGCAGCTGCCCGAGGGCACGCGCGCGACGTTCTCGGCCAAGGTCGCGAGCTCGCGCATGGTGTTCGCGCGCGGCCGGCGCTGGGCCGAGGTCCGGATCGGCGGCGTCGATCTGACGGCACCGGCGACCGCGCTCGTGCGCTGGTTCAACGTGTGGGCGGGGATCGACAAGCGGATGCCGCCCGGCGCGATCGTGACGCTGTCGGGCGTGGTGCGGCGGCGCAGCGGGCGGCTCGAGCTCGCCAACCCCGACATCCTCGCGATCGAGATCGAGGGTACGGCGAGCCGCGAGCCGCCGAAGATCCTCGCGCGCTATCCCGACGTCGCGGGCGTCCCGCCGAGCAAGCTGCGCGCGGCGTGTCAGACCGCGTGCCAGCGGATCGCGGCGCGCGCCGACGACGGCGTGCCCGCGACGATCGAGCGCGCCGCCGCGCTGCCGCCGCTGGCCGAGACGCTCGCCAGCCTGCACGCGCCGCCGCCCGACATCGCGCCCGACCTGCTGGCCGCGCTCAACCGCGGCGACAGCCGGTGGCAGCGCCGGCTCGCGTTCGGCGAGCTGTTCGCGCTCGGGGTCGCGGTCGCGCTGCGCCGCCGCGAGCGCCGCGCCGACCTCGCGATCGCGTGCCCGCGCGCGCCCGGGCTCGACGACGCGCTCGCGCGCGCGCTGCCGTTCCGCCCGACCGCGGCGCAGCGCCGCGCGATCGCCGAGCTCGGCGACGACCTCGCGCGGGCCGTGCCGATGAACCGGCTGCTCCAGGGCGACGTCGGCGCGGGCAAGACCGCGGTCGCGTTCGCCGCGGCGCTGCAGGCCGCGCGCGCCGGCCGCCAGACCGCGGTGATGGCGCCGACCGAGCTGCTCGCCGAGCAGCACGCCGAGACCTGGCGGCAGTGGGCCGCCGCGGTCGGGCTCCGGCTCGATCTGCTCACGGCGTCGACCCCGCGCGCGGCGCGCGCCTCGCTGCTCGCGCTCGCCGCGGCCGGCCAGCTCGACGTCGTGATCGGCACGCACGCGCTGCTCGCCGAGGGCGTCGGGCTGCCGGCGCTCGGGCTGGTCGTGATCGACGAGCAGCACCGGTTCGGCGTGGCGCAGCGCGCGCAGCTGCGCGACAAGGGCGACGGCAACGGCGCGCCGCACCTGTTGGTGATGACCGCGACGCCGATCCCGCGCACGCTGGCGCTCACCGCGTACGGCGATCTCGACGTGTCCGTGCTCGACGAGCTGCCGCCGGGGCGCACGCCGGCGCAGACCCGGCTGGTCACCGGCAAGCGCGGCGAGGCCGCGGCCTACAAGCTGGTCGCCGAGCGAGTCGCCCAGGGCGAGCGCGCGTACGTCGTGTGCCCGAAGGTCGACGACAGCTCCGGCGAGCCCGAGTCGCGCGACTGGAAGGACGCGACCACGGTGGCCCGCGAGCTCGCCGCCGCGCGCCCCGAGCTGCGGGTCGGGCTGGTGCACGGCCGGCTCGACAGCGCCGCGCGCGATCGCGCGATGCGTGCGTTCAAGGCCGGCGAGCTCGACGTCCTGGTCGCGACCACGGTGATCGAGGTCGGCGTCGACGTGCCGGCGGCGACCGTGATGGTGGTGCACGACGCCGAGCGGTTCGGCCTCGCCCAGCTCCACCAGCTGCGCGGTCGGGTCGGCCGCGGCGGCAAGCCGGCGTACTGCGTGCTCGTGAGCCACGGCGCGATCTCGGAGGACGGCCGGCGGCGGCTCGACGCGATGGCGGCGACCAGCGACGGCTTCGCGATCGCCGAGCAGGATCTCGCGCTGCGCGGCCCCGGCGAGCTGCTGGGACCGCGCCAGGCCGGCGTGCCCCGACTCCGGTTCGGTAATCTCGCCCAGCACACCGAGCTATTGCTCGAGGCGCGCCGTCACGCCGAGGCCGTCCTCGACGAGGACCCGGACCTGGTCCGACCAGAGCATTCCGGGCTGAGAGCCGCGCTCGTCCGCAGGCTTGCACGATCCGTGTACGGGGCTGAAAGCGGATGATCGTCGAGCACCACTCACTTTCCCGTTGATCAGCGGGAGGTGGTTAGTAGGATGCGGCCCATGATGAGGTTTGTAACGGGGGTGCTATGCGCGCTAGCCGTGGCGGCCGCGTGCAGCAGTAACAACGGCAAGGGGGGCGGACAGGACGCGGCGGGGACGTGTGGCGACGGCGTGTGCATGCCGGACGAGATCGACAGCTGTCCTGCGGACTGCGGTAATCCCGGCAACACCTGCGGCGACGGGCGATGCACGCCGCCCGAGACCTCGGCGACCTGCCCGGTCGACTGCGGCGAGGGCAGCGGAAGCGGCAGCGGAAGTGGCAGCGGCAGCGGCAGCGGAAGCGGCAGCGGAAGCGGCAGCGGCAGCGGCTCGGGCGCGTTCGACTGCGGCAACCCGTTCACGATGATCGCGTGCGAGCTGTGCATCCCGAACAACGAGTGCAGCCCGCAGGACGTCGCGCCGTGCAACGGCTGCATCGGCAACACGTGCGACGGCGGCGCGCCCGATGGCACGTGCGCGGCCGACGAGACGCCCGAGACCTGCTACCCGGACTGCGGGATCTAGCTACGCGGCGAGCGGCTCGGCGTCGGGCGCGGGCAGCGCCGGCTGGATGCGCGCCGCCCAGCGCGTGCACGCGTCGAGGCCGGCCATGCCGGGCAGCTGGCCCATGCGGCGCTCGATGTAGCGCATGACCTCGAAGATGCGCGCGCCGGGGAACAGCCGCGCGACCAGCTCGGCGCTCTCGCCCTCGCGCTTCACGCCGCTGCCGACCGGCGCGTAGAACCGCTGCACGATCGCGCGGCAGAACCGCGCCGCGCGCGGATCGGCGAGCCGCTCGCGCGCCTGGCCGAAGTAGTACGCGAAGTGGCGCCGCTCCTGCTTCGCGATCCGCCGGAACAGCTCGGCGAGCACCGGGTTCTGCGTCGTGCGGATGATCTGCTCGTAGGCCTGCATGGTCAGGCACTCCTGCAGCGCGCCCCACAGCATCCACAGCGCGACGAACCGCTTCGGCACCAGGCGCGCCATCAGCCGCTGCGCGAGGTCCTCGAGCCTGGCCCGAAGCCGTGCGCCGGCACGGACGCGCGTGTGGCGCGCGCGATCCACCGCCACGCCGCACTCCTGCATGAACCGGGTGATCGCGTGCGCGTGGAAGTACTCCTCGTAGTTCCACATCGTGAGGAACGCGAGCAGGTCGGGGTCGCGCGCGACCTGCAGCTTGGCGACCTCGAGGAAGTAGAACACGGTCTGGCCTTCGACATCGGCGAAGAACCGCAGGCAGTCGACCTCCTGCGCGGTCAGGCCCACCCTGCGGGCGAGCGCCCAGTCCAGATCCTCGATCTCGACGCGTTGCGAAACGGCGACGTGCTGCGCGATGTCGGTCACGCGGCCCCCAATCCGGCGACGGCCGGTAGCACACGTACGACAAACGGCGCGTCCCGGATCGGTCAGCGCGTCTGCGCATCGATCCACGCGAGATACGGCGCGTGGCCGCCGGCGACCGGCAGCGCGATCACCTCGGGGAGCTCGTACGGGTGGAGCGCGACCAGCCGCGCGCGCAACGCGTCGAGCCGGTCCGCCGTGGTCTTGATGATCGCGAGCACCTCGTCGCTCTCCTCGATCGCGTCGTTCCAGCGGTAGATCGACGTCACGCCCGGTGCGAGGCTGACGCACGCGGCGAGCCGTTCCTCGACGAGCGCGCGCGCGACTTCGGCGGCGACCTCGCGGCGAGCGAACGTCGAAAACACGACGACGGCAGACATGGCCTCGGTGTAACACGCTATGGTTGCCGCGCGACGCCATGTTGATCGTGCAGAAGTTCGGCGGCACCTCGGTCGGATCGATCGACCGGATCAAGGCGGTCGCCGCGCGCTGCCTCGCCGCGCAGCGCGGCGGCCACGACGTCGCGGTCGTGGTGTCGGCGATGTCGGGCGAGACCAACCGCCTGCTCGAGCTGGTCCGCCAGATCCACGAGGACGTCAACGATCGCGAGGTCGACGTCATCGTGTCGACCGGCGAGCAGGTGTCGGTCGGCCTGGTCGCGCTCGCGATCCGCGCGGCGGGCGGGCGGGCGCGCTCGTTCCTCGGCCACCAGTGCAAGATCGTCACCGACAGCGCGTTCTCGCGCGCGCGCATCGTGTCGATCGACGGCCAGCCGATCAAGGACGCGCTCGCGCAGGGCGAGATCGCGGTGATCGCCGGGTTCCAGGGCGTGGACGAGAAGGGCAACATCACCACGCTCGGCCGCGGCGGCAGCGACACCACCGGCGTCGCGATCGCGGCCGCGCTCGGCGCCGACGTCTGCGAGATCTACACCGACGTCGACGGCGTCTACACCGCGGATCCCAACGTCGTGCCGACCGCGCGCAAGGTCGAGCGGATCAGCTACGAGGAGATGCTCGAGCTCGCGTCGCTCGGCGCGAAGGTCCTGCAGATCCGCTCGGTCGAGCTCGGCATGAAGTACGGCGTGCGCATCCACGTGCGCTCGAGCTTCTCGGACGTCGAGGGGACGTGGGTCGTCCCCGAGGAGGCCAGCATGGAGAAAGTCGTGGTGTCGGGGGTCACCGCATCGCGCGACGAGTCGAAGATCACGCTCGAGGACCTGCCCGACACGCCGGGCATCGCCGCGAAGATCTTCGCGCCGCTGGCCGACGCCAACATCTCGGTCGACATGATCGTGCAGAACCAGGCGTACGACGGCACGACCGACCTGACGTTCACCGTGCCCAGGCTCGATCGCAAGCGCGCGATCGAGCTGCTCCGCGACATGGTGCCCGAGCTCGCCGGCAAGGCCGGCGAGCGGATCACGTACGACGACGACATCAGCAAGGTGTCGGTCGTCGGGGTCGGCATGCGCTCGCACGCCGGCGTCGCCAAGACGATGTTCGAGCTGCTCGCCCGCGAGGGCATCAACATCCAGCTGATCTCGACCAGCGAGATCAAGATCTCGTGCGTGATCGCGCGCAAGTACGCCGAGCTGGCGGTGCGCACGCTGCACGAGGGCTTCGGATTGTCGCTGCCTCCGGGCGAGCGCGCCGGGCTATAGTGGGCGAGATGGGCGGTTGCACCAACTGCAACGCGAAGTCCGGCTGCGACGATCGCAAGGGCGACATGCTCGCGCGGGTCGATCGCGCGCTCGCCGAGCTCTATCCGACGCGCACGTGGGGCGAGCCCGACGATTCGCGCGCGGCCGGGCTCGCGCCCGACGAGCTGGCCGCGCTCGCCGACGAGCTGGCCGCCACGCTCGGCGCCGCGACGTTCGTGTGCGAGGGCAGCGACGCCGAGCCGTGCGACTTCATCTACGTGCTGTGCCTGGGCCGCACGCCGTGCATCGTCCAGGTCCGCGATCACGGCGTGCCGCCGCCCGCCGAGTGGCAGGGCGCGACGCTCGACGAGCTCTACCTGCGCCTGGTGGTCAGCCACCGCGCGCCGGTCGCCGCCGTGCAGCAGATCGCGGTCGAGCTGTCGGCCGCGCCGGGCGGCTACCTGGTGCGCGAGCGGCCGCGCGCCGGCGTCTACGACGCGCCGCTGCTCCATCGCATGCAGAAGCTGGTCGCGACGCTGCCCGCGTACGACCTCCTGCACGTCGATTTCGGCGAGATCGCGCACGCGCCCGCCGGCTATCACGCCGGCGCGTGGCGCGAGCTGTTCGGCGGCGAGCCCGCGATCGCGAACTACCTGTTCTATCCGCAGCCCGCGACGATGATCGCCACCACGTTCGTCGCGGAGGCGCCGTGATCGACGACGAGATCCGCGAGGTCTTGAAGGAGCTGGTGGACGAGATCGGCGCGGTATCGGCGCGGATCGTCCTGGACGACGAGCTGCGCACCGGCGTGCCCGCCCGCACGCTCGCGCTCGGCGGCGGCGAATACCTGCGCGTCGAGCTGCCGACCCGCAGCGGCCGGCAGGACGTCGAGGCCGCGTTCGAGCGGGTGACCCGCCAGCTCCGCGCGATCCGCCGGCGCTGGGAGGTCGCGCGCCTGCCCGAGGTCACGGTCGCGCCCGGCCAGAGCCTGCCGCCCGGCGCGCGCGTGATCGATCGCATCGAGACCTACATGCGCGCGCTGGGCCAGATCGATCGCGCGACCAACGCGTTCGTCACCCGCGGCACCCAGCTGATCGCGGCCGCGCGGGTGCCCGACGAGCTCGAGGACACGCGCTGGCCGTTCCTCGCACGCCGCGCGCTCGCGACCCACGCGCCGGGCAGCTCGCACGGCGAGGTCGTCGACCCCGATGCCTACGCGATGAGCTTCTGGTACGACGCGACGCTGGTCGTGCTGCTCGCCGAGCCCTACGCGATCGACTTCGTGCGCCACCGCTGCCGCCAGGTCGCCCGCGAGCTGTGCATCCTGCTGCCGCTGCTCGAGCCGGATCCCGAGGCCCCCGCCGCGATCGGCCCGCGCCCGCGCTCGCCGACGCAGCCGTAGTACGCTCCGGGACATGAAGCGAGCGATCGTGATCGCGCTGGTCCTCGTCGCGTGCGGCAAGAGCGCCGAGGAGCAGGCCAAGGAAGATTCCGAGCGCGAGGCCGCGGCGCACAGGACCGCGCCCGAGACCGCGCCGGAGAAGCAGGTGATCGGAACGCCGGACAAGCCCAAGCCGCCGCCCGAGCCGGAGCCGACCACGCCCGAGGAGATCGATCGCGCGCGCAACCAGGCGATGATCGACGGCCGCGACAAGGACGTCCTCAAGTACTGCGCGATGCAGAAGCTCGACGACAAGTCGAACCCGCAGGCGCTGCTCGGCTGCGCGCTCGCCGCGTGCCGGC
Organism: Kofleriaceae bacterium; assembly: GCA_035516595.1. Classification (GTDB taxonomy): domain Bacteria; phylum Myxococcota_A; class Polyangia; order Haliangiales; family Haliangiaceae; genus JABFXX01. Next base: position 7,090 of record DATJAE010000367.1, read on the forward strand.
TCAACAACGCCGACACCGCGAAGACCTACGCCGCCCCGCTGCCCAAGGCGCTCATGGATCAGGCGCGCCACGTGTGCGCGACGTACAAGGTCGATCTCTGATCCCGTGCCCCGATCGCGGCAGGGGTCACAGCGGGAGGCTCGTATCCGCCGCCGGGCTCGTGGTCCCGGCGCCGGTGTAGCTCGACGACGCCGCGATCCGGCCGACCGCGCCGCCCCCGCCGCCCGCGTTGTTGCCGCAGGTCGCCTCGCTGCCCGCCGCGGGTGCGGTCGAGCCCGCGCCGCCGGCGCCGCCGGGCTCGCCCGAGGCTCCGACGCCGTTGCCGCCGGTCGCGGGGGTCGCGCTCGGCTGGCCGTCCTGGCCGGGCATCCCGGCCCCTCCGCCGCCGGTGCCGCTGCCGCCGCCGCCGCCGCCGTTGGCCGCGACCAGCCCCGCGTTGCCGATCGTCATCGCCTGGAGCACGATCGCGCCGCCCGAACCGCCGCCGGCGCCCGAGTTGCCGTCCTGATCGCCGCAGTCGGTTCCGCCCGAGCCGCCGCCGCCGCCGGCGAGCAGCTTGCCGGCCGAGCCGATCGTGATCGCCATCCCCGCGCTGATCTGCAACGCGCCGCCGCCGGCGCCGCCCGGGTTGAGCGTGCACACCGAGCCGCTCGCGACGCCACCGCCCGAGCCGCCGACCAGCTGGGTGAGCGGCGCATCGCCGACCACCGCGCCGGCCGCGCCCGCCGCGACCACCGGCGTGCAGCTGACGTCGCCGCCCGCCGCGCCGGGCACGCCGAACCCGGCGCCTCCTCCGCCCGAGTCCGACACGGTCGGCTGGTGCGCGCCGGGGCCGCCGGCGCCTCCGCCCATCGCCGGCGCCGCGCCGCCCGGTCCGGGCATCATGCCGTGGGCGCCGACGTCGATCTGGCCCTCGACGTCGACGCTGTCGGCCGCGACGATCACGAGCGGCCGCGTGCCGGTGACCTTGACCATCGCGCCGGCCGCGACGGTCAGGCCGCCGACGTGGAGCACCGCGAGGGCGGGACCGCCGCCGAGCTGGGGCCGCATGTCGAACGTGTCGCCGGCGGGCAGCGCGGGGCCGGAGATCGTGAGCGCCGAGGTATCGATCATCACCGCGCCGGTCCAGGTCAGCGCGGCGCTGCCGGAGATGCCATCGCCGTGGGCGAGGTGCAGCGGATCGGTCCCCGTCATGTCGCTGCCGCCGTCGGGCTGCTGCTCGGCGGGCGGCACGCACGTCCCGGCGAGCCCGCCGCCGGCGTACGAGTCGTAGCGGCTGCCCGACGGACAGTCCGGATCGGTGAACCCGCAGTAGCCGGTGGGCTCGCACACGCCGCCGGGCGCCCCGGTGCACTGGCCGTCCTGCTCGCACGCGAACGTTCCCGACGCGTTGCACGCGCACAGCGCGGCGAGCGCGAGCGCGCGCACTAGAACCGCCCCGCGAGGTAGAGCGAGCGGCCGTCGGTGCCGCCGACGATCTCGCGCACCCAGCGCGCGCGAGATCGTTCGATCGCCTCGGCCGGCGAGGCTGGCGCGCGCTCGTGGCGGTCGCGCACGATGTACACGACCACCCCGCCGAACGCGAGGGCGGCGCCCGCGCCGAGCGCGATCGCCCCGGCGCGCCGCCGCGTCGTGGTCTCGTCGAGATCGTGGATGAAGTCGGTGCGCAAGGTCGCGGTCTTCGACGCGCTCTCGCTGTGGTCGGCCATGACCAGGAGGCCGATGCCCACGCCGATGCCGGCCGCGCCGCCCACCACGAGCGCGTCGCCGATCGGATCGCGATACCACGCGCGCTCGCTCGGACCGGCCGGCGGCGGCTCGCTCGGCGGGGCGGTGACCGGCGGCGGGCTCGGGGGCGCCGGCGGCGGGCTCGGGGGCGCCGGCGGCGGCGGGCTCGGGGCCGGCGCGGGAGGCGGGGGCTCGGGCCGCGGTGGATGCTTCTCGAGCTCGGCCTCGCACAGCGCGATGCCGTTGTTCGCGGCGGCGGTCTGCGCGTCGTTGGGCCGGGTCGCGAGGTAGGAGCGGTAGTGCTCGATCGCCTCGCTGCACCTGCCGGCGAACCGGTACGCCTGCGCGGTCGCGTAGATCAGCGCCGGCTCGGGATCGAGCGCGTAGGCCGCGTCGAGCTCGCGGATCGCGCCGTCCCAGTCCTTGGCGGCGTACGCCTTGAGCGCGGCGTCGAGGTGCGCCTGCGCCGCCGGCTTGAGGTGCGCCTGCGCGTGCGCCGGCCGCGGAGCGGCGAGCGCGAGCACGAGGAGGCAGGCGAGGGCGCGCATGGTCACATCGGCGGCAGCGCCGCGTTGGGATCGTAGGTCGAGATCGCGGGCTTGCTCGGCGCGGCGGCGGGCGCGCGCGGCGGCGCGCGATGCACCGCCGGGCGGCGCGTGATCGCCGGCGGGGCGGGCACCCGATGCTTCGGCGCGGGGGGAGGCTGGGCGAGCGCCGGCGCGGGCGGCGGTGCGGGCGGCGGCGGCGCGGGCTCGGCGATCGCGGTCGGTGGCACGGGCGGCGGCGCGGCGGGCGGCGCCTCGGCGCTCGGGGAGGCGGGCGGCACCGGCGGTGCGTGCGAGCCGCCGGCGGCGACGACGATCGCGATCGCGATGCCTGCGACCGCCGCACCGGCCCCTGCGGCGATCCAGCCCCGGCGGCGCGCGCGGGGGGCGCTCGGCGCCGGCGCCGGTACCGGCGTGACCGGTCTCGGCATCGCGAGCGCCGGCGGTGGCGTCGCGAGCAGGACCTCGGCGTGCGCCTCCTCGATCAGCGCCGGCTCGATGACGATCGAGGGCTCCTTGACGATCGCGAAGTCGCGGATGCGCTTGCGCCTGGGCTTGTCGGGCGCAGGCTCGGGGGCTGGCTCGGGGATCGGCGGCGCGCTCTGCTCGGTGCGCTCGGCGTCGGCCTCCACCTGCGCCGCCGCGAGCGCCTCGGCCGACTCGGGCTCGCTGATGAACTCGCCGTCGGCGGTGTCGTCGGGCGGCCCGGCCGACGACTCGATGACGTGCTCGGCCAGCGAGATCCCGCGCGCCTGCGCGCGCTGCCACGCCTCGAGCTCGGCGTGGAACAGCGTCGCCATGTGGCCGGCGAGCGCGATCGGCGACTGGTCGAGCTTGGCCTCGCGCGCCAGCTCGTCGAGATCGCGCTGCAGCTCCTGCGCGCTCTGATAGCGGTCGTCGGGCGACTTGGCGAGCGCGCGCAGCACGATCCGATCGAGCTCGCGCGGGCAATCGCCGCGCACGCTCGATGGCGGCGCCGCGTCCTGATGGATGATCAGCTGGATCGTCGCGAGGTCGTTGTCGGCCTTGAACAGCCGGCGCGCCGCGAGCATCTCCCACAGCACGATCCCCGTCGAGAACACGTCGCTGCGCCGATCGATGCCAGCGCCCTTGGCCTGCTCGGGCGACATGTACGCGACCTTGCCCTTGAGCGAGCCGGACCGGGTCTGCACCGTGCTGGTCGCCGCCTTCGCGACCCCGAAGTCGAGCAGCTTGACCATGCCCTCGTACGCGATCAGCACGTTCGACGGCGACACGTCGCGATGCACGACGCCCTTGCCATGCGCGTAGTGCAGCGCCGAGGCGACCGCGCGCGCGATCTGCACCGCTTGATCGGTCGGCAGCGGCAGCTCGCGCGTCGCGGTCCGGTGGAGCACGCTGCGCAGGTCGCGGCCGTGCACGTACTCCATCGTGAAGAAGTAGTTGCCGTCCACCGTCCCGAGGTCGTGGACGTGCGCGATGTTCGGGTGATCGAGGCTCGCCGCCAGCCGGGCCTCGTCGAGAAACAGCTGGACGAACCGCGCGTTGCCGGCCAGGCTCGGCAGCACCTTCTTGAGCACGACGAGCTTCTCGAAGCCATGCGGGCCGAGCGACCGCGCGAGGAACAGCTCGGCCATCCCGCCGACCGCGAAGCGGTGGAGGATCTCGTAGGAGCCGACGCGCGTGGCCGTCGCCTTGATGTCGCCCGCGGTCAACACCGCACACGATCATACAGAATCGATCGCGGGTTCGGTCGCGCGGCGTGATCGCGTGTGGGTGTTCGGCTTACCCGACGAGCGACTTGAGCACGCTCGCGTCGCCCTCGAGCGCGCAGCGCTGCATGTAGAGGTGCAAGCCTCGCTCGCCGCCGAGCTCCTCGCCGCCGCCGGCGCGGCCGGGCCCGCCGTGCAGCAGCGCCGGCAGCGCCGTGCCCGGCCCGGGCGACTGCGCGGCCATCTTCGCCGAGCCGAGGTAGAGCCGGCCCGCCCACGGCGCCGCGGCGGCGACGAAGCTCGCGACCCAGTCGCGGTCGTCGGAGTACGCCGAGCTGACCAGGCAGCCGGCGCCGCGCGCGACGAACGCCGCCGCGGTCTCGGCGTCGCCGCCGTACGGCCCGACCGTGGCGACCGGGCCGAAGATCTCGTGCTCGTGGAGCGGCGCGCACTCCATCGGCCGGGCCGCGGCGCGCACGACCGGCCCGACGAAGTAGCCCTTGCCGGCGGCCACGCCGAGCGGCGCGATCTCGCCGGCGCCGCCGAACACCTCCTCGGTCGCCGCGGCCAGCCGCGCGATCCCGGCGCGCACGTCGGCGAGCTGCTGCGCGGTCGCGACCGGGCCCATCCGCACGTCGTCGCGCGCGGGATCGCCGACCGCGATCGCGGCGAGCCGCTCGCGCAGCGCGTCCTTCACCTCGGCGAGCCGCGCCTGGGGCACCAGCACGCGGCGGATCGCGGTGCACTTCTGCCCGGTCTTCTGCGTCATGTCGCGCACGACATCGGCGAGCAGCAGCGCGCCGGTCTCGCCGCCGAGCTCGACGTCGGGGCCGAGCACCGCGGCGTTGAGCGAGTCGGCCTCGACGTTGAGCCGCACGCCGTGCGCGGCGATCCGCGGGTGCGCGCGCAGCGTGTGCGCGGTCGCGCTGCCGCCGGTGAACGCGACGACGTCGCCGTCGCCGAGCTGGTCGAGCAGCGCCCCGGCCGGGCCGATCAGGACCTGCAACACGCCGGGCGGCAGCACCGGCTCGAACAGCTGCGCGAGGCGGTGCGCGACCAGCGCGGTCGCGGTGGCCGGCTTGGCGATCACCGGCATGCCGGCGACCAGCGCGCACGCCAGCTTCTCGCACAGCCCCCACGCCGGGAAGTTGAACGCGTTGATGTGCACCGCGACGCCGCGCCGGGTCGCCCACACGTGCTGGCCGGCCATCCGCGCGGTGCGCCCGACCTGGATCGGCTCGCCGTCGCCGAGCAGCCGGCCGGTGCCGAGCCTGGCGCCGAGCTCGGCGTAGTGCGACAGCGTCAGCGCGCCGCCGTCGATGTCGAACTTGCCGTCGCCGCGCGTGTTGCCGCCGTTGGCGATCGCGAGCGCGAGCAGCTCCTCGCGCGCGCCCGACACCGCCTTGGCGAGCGCGCCGCACAGCGCGCCGCGCTCGGCGAACGACAGGCCGGCGAGCTCGCGCGCGCCGGCGGTGCGCGCGTGGCGGAACGCGGCGGCGAGATCGTGGCCGCCGCTCGCGACCTCGGCGAGCACTTCCTCGGTGGCGGGGTTGACGAGCGGCAGGCGCGATCCGGAGCCGGCCGACCACGCGCCGGCGAGCGAGCTGGCGAGGAGCTGCATGCGCCCGTTCTTACCATTTGTTATCGTCCGCGCGATCGATGGCCTCGCCGATGTTCAAGCGTCTGATCTACGGGCTGGTGGCGATCGTGGTCGTCGTGCTCGGCGGCGGCTTCGGCTACTACGCGATCGGCGACGGCCGGTGGAGCCTGTCGGACTGCATGTACATGACCGTGATCACCGTGACCACGGTCGGCTACGACGAGGTCCTGCACGGCATGAAGGACGTCGAGTACGCGCGCGCGTTCACCGTGCTGCTGCTGATCTTCGGCACCGGCAGCATCGTGTTCTTCGCGTCGACCGTCACCGCGTTCATCATCGAGGGCGACCTTCGCAACGTGCTGTTCGCGCAACGCATGAAGAAACGGATGAAGCGCATGAAGGACCACGTCGTGGTGTGCGGCGCCGGCTCGACCGGCCGCAACGTGATCGAGGAGCTGCTCAAGACCGGCGTCTCGGTGGTCGCGATCGACACCCGCGAGAGCGAGCTGCGCGAGATCGCGGAGGCCTTCCCCAAGGCGGAGTTCGTGTACATCGTCGGCGACGCGACCGACGACGACATCATGGCGCAGGCCAACTTCGCCGGCGCGCGCGGCGTGGTGGCGGCGCTGTCGTCCGACAAGGACAACCTGTACCTCACGGTCTCGGCTCGCCAGCAGTCGCCGAGCACGCGGATCGTGGCGCGTTGCGCGGAGCTGTCGCACGTCGACAAGATCAAGCGGTCGGGCGCCGACGCCGTGGTCTCGCCGAACTTCATCGGCGGCATGCGCCTGGTGTCCGAGCTGCTGCGCCCTGCGGTGGTGCGCTTCCTCGACGACATGCTGCGCGATCGCCGCGCGGCGTTCCGGATCGACGAGATCCGGCTCGGCGACCGCACCGGCGAGCTCGGCGCGACCCTGCGCGACGCGCGGGTGCGCGAGCGCTTCGGCATGACCGTGCTCGCGATCCGCACGGCGGACGACGCGTCGTGGACCTACAACCCCGACGCGGGCGAGAAGCTCGGCCCCGGGATGACGCTGGTCGTCCTGGGCTCGGCCGAGCAGGTCGCCGAGCTGCGCAACGCGACGACGTGAGTCGCTTGGAGGCTCCGACGGATGCGCCCGCGGGGCTTGGCCGTGGATGCTTGACCTGTGTTCAATTTCTGACATTGGCGGCGGGATCGGCCGCCGTGGTAACCAAGGGTCATGAGGCCTCGGGTCTCGGTCGTGGTTCGCTCGTACAATCGCCTCGCCGCGCTGGCGGAGCTGTTGACCGCGCTGCTCGCGCAGGATCACGACAGCTTCGAGATCGTCGTGATCGAGCAGAGCACCGAGCGGCCGGCCGCGCTGCTCGCGAAGGTCGACGAGCTCGCCGCCGACCCGCGGGTGCGGCTGCTGCGCCATCCGCCGCTCGGCGGGCCGGGCGCGCGCAACGCCGGCGTGCGCGCCGCCGGCGGCGACGTCCTGGTGTTCATCGACGACGACGACCTGCCGGTCGGCGATGACTGGCTGCGCCGCCACGAGGCCAACCTCGCCGATCCGGCGTGCCTGGGCGTGACCGGCCAGTTCGTCGAGCCCAGCGCGGCGCCGTACGTCAACCCCGAGCGCGCGCGCCGCGCCGTGCTGTCGTTCAACCTGCTCAAGTGGCAGCGGGTCTACGCGCGCACCGACCGGAAGAAGCGGGTCGAGAGCCTGATGGGCGGCAACGTCGCGATCCCGCGGCGCACGCTCGAGCGTTTCGGTCTGTGGGACGAGTGCACGCCGATCGAGGACGAGCCGTCGCTCGCGTTCCGCATCGCGCGCGGCAAGCAGCCGGACGAGTATCTGCTGTTCGATCCGTCGGTGCAGATGCTGCGCCGGCTCGACGTGCCGGGCGGGATGGCCAAGCGCACGCTGTCGGGCCCGGCCTACGCGCGCCGCGTGTTCACGTTCCTGCACAACATCATCGGCTTCTACTTCCCGCTGCGCTTCGCGCTGCTCTACCCGGCCTACTTCTTCATGGCCGCGTACCACGTCACGCAGTGGATCTGCTCGGATAGCATCAAGCACAAGAGCCTGGCCCGCCGGATCCGCGCGGTCGCCGGGCTCTACGTCGTGATGATCCCGCTGTGGGCGTACTGGCTCGGCGAGTGGTGGTGGCGGCGGATCCGCGACGGCGAGCCGCCGCATCGTCCGCGGCTCGCCGGGCCGATCGAGTCCGAGCAGCCAGGCCTGGTGCCGCAGCCGCTCGAAGCCGAGCTTCAGTAGTCGGTCTTCGGCTTGGGTCCGGCCTGGCAGCGCACGGTCGCGAAGTGCACCGACGACGCCGCCTTGTGACAGGCCAGCGCGATCTGGCGCTCGGCCGCCGCGATCTCGTCGGCGTGCTTGGAGCCGTTCGCGCGCAGCTCGGCGAAGCCCTTCTTGCCGGCCGCCATCGACTGCTCGGCGTACTCGCGGTCGCTCTTGATCCACGCGCGATCCTGGTCGTCGAGGTTCGGGCACTCGCCGTAGCTCGCCAGCGCGGTGTCGAGCCCCTTGCACTCGTCGTCCATCGAGCCGAGCTGGAGGTCGGGCTCGGCCGGCAGCGGCGTGCCGGGCTCGACCGGGGGATCGGCGTGATGGCACGCCGCGACGACTAGCAACGCTCCGAAACCGCGGAATTTGTGCCGGCGAGCGCTCGGGAGTGTCGTGCGCATGCGCTAGATCGGGCGCAAGGCTACCTCATCTCATGAGCGGGTTCACGCACCTCCACTTGCACACGCAGTACAGCCTGCTCGATGGGGCGATCCGGGTGAAGGATCTGTTCCCCAAGGTCCACGAGCTCGGCATGGACACGGTCGCGGTCACCGACCACGGCAACATGTTCGGGGCGATCGACCTCTACAGCGAGGCCAAGGCGGCCGGGGTGAAGCTGATCTTCGGCTGCGAGACCTACGTCGCCGCCACCGATCGCCACGACCGCACCAACCGCCGCAACTACCACCTCATCCTGCTCGCCAAGAACGACGTCGGCTACAAGAACCTGTCGTTCCTCAACTCCAAGGGCTACCTCGAGGGCTTTTACTACAACCCGCGGATCGACAAGCAGCTGCTGCGCGAGCACAGCGAGGGCCTGATCGGGCTGTCCGCGTGTCTCGGCGGCGAGATCGCGCAGACGCTCGAGAAGAACGGCGTGGCCGCGGCGGAGGACACCGCGCGCGAGTACGCGAGCATGTTCGCGCCCGGCGACTTCTACCTCGAGCTGATGCCGACGCCGATGCCGGAGCAGGACACGCTCAACGGCGAGCTCAAGCGGATGGCCAGGAAGCTGTCGCTGCCGCTGGTCGCGACCAACGACTGCCACTACGTCAACCGCGGCGACGCCGCGGCGCACGACGTGCTGATGGCGATCCAGACCGGCAAGAGCCTCAAGGACGAGAAGCGGCTCAAGCACGTGGTCGACAGCTACTACATGAAGTCGCCGTCCGAGATGGACAGCGCGTTCAAGGACTGCGGCGAGGCGATCGAGCACACCGCGAAGATCGCGGCCGAGTGCAACGTCAAGCTCAAGCTCGACCAGACGTTCCTGCCTCAGTACAAGGTGCCCGACGGCGAGACGCTCGACAGCTACATCGAGAAGCTGATCGCGAGCGGCCTCGAGCGCAGGTTTCGCGAGCTCGCCGAGCGCGGCGTGAGGTTCGATCCGGATCGCTATCGCGAGCGCTGCAAGAGCGAGCTCGTCGTGATCCAGCAGATGGGGTTCTCGGGCTACTTCCTGATCGTCTGGGACTTCATCAACTGGGCCAAGGACCACGGCATCCCGGTCGGCCCGGGCCGCGGCTCGGGCGCCGGCTCGGCGGTCGCGTGGGCGCTGCGCATCACCGACATCGATCCGATCGAGTTCAAGCTGCTGTTCGAGCGCTTCCTGAACCCCGAGCGCGTGTCGATGCCCGACTTCGACGTCGACTTCTGCATGAACCGGCGCGACGAGGTCATCAAGTACGTCCAGCAGAAGTACGGCGAGGACCGGGTCGGCCAGATCGCGACGTTCCACCAGCTCAAGGCGCGCGGCGTGATCCGCGACATCGCCCGCGCGATGGAGTTTCCGTTCGCCGAGGCCGACAAGCTCGCCAAGCTGGTGCCCGAGCCGGTGCAGGGCAAGTCGCCGCCGGTGCGCGAGGCGATCGAGCAGACGCCCGAGCTCAAGCAGCTCTACAACGAGAGCCCGCTGCACAAGGAGCTGCTCGACATCGCGGCGGCGCTCGAGGGCCTGAACCGCCACGCCGGCATGCACGCCGCGGGCGTGGTGATCGCGGAGCGGCCGCTGTGGGAGTACGTGCCGTGCTTCCGCGGCCAGAACGGCGAGATCGTCACGCAGTTCGCGATGAAGGAGGTCGAGAAGGCGGGGCTGGTCAAGTTCGACTTCCTCGGCCTGAAGACCCTGACCGTGCTGCAGACCGCGCTCAAGCTGGTGAACCAGCAGCGCCCGCCCGGCGACGAGCTCGATCTCGCGACGATCCCCAAGGACGACGCCGAGGTCTACAAGATGCTGTCGCGCGGCGACACCACCGGCGTGTTCCAGCTCGAGTCGAGCGGCTTTCGCGAGATGCTGAAGAAGCTCAAGCCGGACTGCCTCGAGGACATCGTCGCGGCCGGCGCGCTGTACCGGCCGGGCCCGCTCGAGGGCGGGATGGTCGACGATTTCATCGCGCGCAAGCACGGCCGCGCCCGGGTCGAGTACCCGCACCCGTCGCTCGCCGAGGTGCTCAAGGACACCTACGGCGTGATCGTCTACCAGGAGCAGGTGATGCAGATCGCCCAGGTGCTGGGCGGCTACACGCTCGGCGGCGCGGATCTGTTGCGCCGCGCGATGGGCAAGAAGAAGCCCGAGGAGATGGCCAAGCAGAAGGAGAAGTTCCTCGACGGCGCGAAGGCCAAGGGCATCGACTCGCGCATCGCCAACGACGTGTTCGAGCTGATGGAGAAGTTCGCGGGCTACGGGTTCAACCGCTCGCACTCGGCGGCCTACGGCTGGGTCACCTATCAGACCGCGTACCTCAAGCACCACTTCCCGCACGAGTTCATGGCGGGCCTG
>DATJAE010000368.1:0-13916 GCA_035516595.1 Kofleriaceae bacterium
CGAGCGCGGGCCGGGCGATCCCGACGCGCTGTTTGCCGCCGCGCGCGCGTGCGAGCAGCGGCTCTACGATCCCGCGCGCGCGCTCGCGCTGTACCAGCGGATCGCGCGCGAGCACCCCGACGCGCGGGTCGCGGTGCCGGCGCTGCGCCGGCTCGCCGTGCTGCGCGACGAGCTCGGGCCCGATGGCGCGCACGCGCACGAGGCCGCCGCGCTCGCTCGCCTGGTCGCGACCGCCGACCAGCTCGCGCCTGCCGACGCGATCGCGCGGGGCGACGCGCTCGCGGCCGCGGCGTGGCCGGGCGCGCCCGACGCGGCGCTGTGGGTCGCGGTCCGGCAGCGCCGGCGCGGCGCCTACGACGACGCCCAGGCGCGGCTGGCCGCGGTCGCGGCGCGCTGGCCGGGCTCGCCGCAGGCCGCCGAGGCCGCGCGCGACGCCGCCGGCTGCGCGCTCGACGCTCACCAGTGGGCGCGCGCCGACGCGCTCGCCCGCGAGCTGCCGGCGCGCGACGCGACCATCCGCGACGCGATCGTCGCCGCCGCGGCGCGCGGCCGCCGGTTCGAGCGGCTGTACGACGCGGCGTGGCTCGCGCTCGCCGCCGCGCTCGCGCTGCTCCTGGCGTCGCTCGCCGAGGCGACGTGGCGCGGCGGCCGGCGCTGGCCGCGCGCGCGCCCGCCGGTCGAGGTGCTCTACCTCGCGCCGTTCGCCGCGCTGCTCGCCGGCGGCGCCTACCTCACGCAGCGCACGATCGCGCCGGCGGTCGCGCGCATCACGCTGGTCGGCCTCGGCCTCGCGTGGCTGTCGGGCGCCGCGCTCGATCTGCTGCGCGCGCGCGGCCGCCCCGTGCGCGCGCGGGCGGTTGCCCACGTCGCGCTGTGCGCCGTCGGCGCCGTCGCGATCGCGTGGATCTCGATCACCCACGATGGCCTGCTCGAGCTGGTGCTCGAGACCGCACGCTCGGGGCCGGAGTGAGCGCGGCGCCTACATCGCGCCGTTACCCCACCGCACCTCGATATCCCCGTGCGATGGCCGAAACGCAAAGCATGCGCGACAAGCCGTTTCGCCAGACCCTGTGGTTCAAGAAGGGCATCGAGGAGTCGGCGCAGGCGCCGGCCGATCCGGAGGCCCCGTCGGCCAAGCAGCTACCGGTCGAGGACCGCTACCTCGACGACGGCAGCGTCACGACCGAGGACAGCGCGATGTTCGGCGTGCACACCGGAGCGACCCAGCACATGCCGTTCCTCGAGCACGGCGTCGCGCGGCCGACGATGGATCGCATCCCGGTGCTGGTCGGCGAGCTCAAGCGCGGCCGCCGCACCGTGCTCGCCGCGATCGGCGCCGCGCTGGCGGTCGTGATCGTGATCGCCGCGATCGCGCTTTAGCGCAGCGACGCGATGTAGGCGAGGTTGGCCGCGGTCTCGTTGATCACCCGCTGGTTGATCATCGGCGAGGTCTCGCGATAGCTGAACGCGTGGATGTTGAGCACCATCTCGCTGTCGGTGAACTGCGTGGTCTGCTCGAGATCGGCGACCGGGATGCTCGCGTCGGGCACGAACGCGTTGGCGTCGCCGCGCGAGGTCAGGCCGAGCTGCTGGCCGACCAGCTGGACCGCGGGGTGCGCCATGTGACAGGTCGCGCAGTCGATCGTGTTCGGCGAGTTGTCGTGCGGGTTGAGCACGCGCAGCGCGGCGTCGAACGAGGCCTGGCGCTGGGCCTGGGTGGCCTGCTGCGCCATCGTGAAGTTCGCGATCAGGTTGATGTTGTCGTTCGAGGTCGAAAGCGGCGCGAACGAGGCCTGCAGCGGATCGGGCGCGGCGCCGAGGCCCATGTTGCTCTGGGTCTGCGGCAGGGTCGGGATGTTCTGCGGCGTGACCGTGCCGTTGGCGACGGTGTTCGCCTCGAACTGCCAGAACTCGCCCGGCCCCACGATCCGATCGACCCCGGCGACCGCCTCGATCTGGAGCGAGGTGAACTGCACGAGGTTGGCCTGGCCGGCGTACTTGGTGACGATCGCGAGGTAGGCCTGCGCGAGCGTGCCGCCGAGCCCCTCGCTCGCGATCACCGGGTTGGGCGCGAGCGGGCCGAGGTCGGCGTCGCCGTGGTCGGCCTCGCGCGCCGCGACGATCTCGTCGACCGCGTCGAGCAGCTGCTCGCGCGTGATCGAGTAGAACGCGTGGATCGCGGCGTCGGCCGCGATCGTCTCGCCGTCCTGGGTGTCGACCACGACCGGCTGGAACACGACGCGCAGCTGGTTCTTGCACTCGGTGCCGTCGCCGATCGCGCCGAGCTGGCCGAAGCACGGGTCGAGCCGGAACCCGACCGCGCGCAGCGAGCTGTAGTCGATGCCCTGCTGCCCCATGTCGTAGATCGACTCGGGGAACAGCTCGCCGCCCACCGCGGGCGCGGTCGGCGCGAGCATGTGATCGAGGTCGGCCTGCGTGGTGGGCAGCGGCAGCAGGACCGAGAGATCGTTCATCTGCAGATCGCCCGCGGGCACGGAGTGGTCGCCCGACGACGTGCAGGCCGCGAGCGCGGCGAGCGCGAGCCGCTTCACGGCAGCACCTCCGCGAGGTACGCGAGGTTGGCGGCGGTCTCGTTGATCACGCGCTGGTTGATCATCGGCTCGGTGTTGCGGTAGCTGAACGCGTGGATGTTCAGCGCGCCGTCCTGACCGATCAGCTGCGTGGTCTGCGCGAGATCGGCGGTCGGGATCGAGGGGTCGGCGGCGAACGCGTTGCTGTCGCCGGCCGCGGTCATGCCGAGCTGCGCGCCGACCAGCTGACGCGCCGGCAGCGCCATGTGGCAGCTCGCGCAGTCGATCGTGTTCGGCGAGTTGTCGTGCGGGTTCTCGATGCGCAGCGCGGCGTCGTACGAGCTCTGGCGATCGGCGGCGCTGGCCTGCATCGCCTGGGTCATGTTCGCGATCAGCGAGATGTTGTCGCTCGACGTGGTGAGCGGCGTGAACTGGGCCGACAGCGGATCGGTCCCGGCGTTGAGGCCGCTCTGCTGCTCGCCGTCGGGCATGGTCGGGATGGTCTCCGGCGTCGCGGCGCCGCCCGCGACCTGGAAGATCTCGAACGACCAGAACGTGCCCACCCCGACGTCCTGCGGAGCGCCGGTGAAGTCGGCCGCGACGAACGAGGTGAACTGCACGAGGTTGGCCGCGCCCGCGTACTTCGTGATCACCGCGCGATACGCCTGGGCGAGCGAGCCGGTCAGGCCCTGGCTCGCGAGCGTCGGGTTGGGCGCGAGCGGGCCGAGGTCGGTGTCGCCGGTGGCCGCCTCGCGCGCCGCGATCAGCTCCTGCACCGCCGCGACGAGCTGGTCGCGGGTCAGCGCGTAGAACGCGTGGACCGCGGCGTCCTGGACGAACGCGCCGCTGGTCGGATCGAACGTGACCGGCTGGAACACCACGCGCAGCTGGTTCTTGCAGGTCAACGGATCGGTGATCGGGCCGAGCTGGCCGAAGCACGGATCGAGACGAAACCCGACCGCCTGCAAGGTCGCGTACGGGATCGGGCCTGACTGGTCGTCGGCCTGAAACACCGCCTGCGGCAGCATCGCGCCGCCGACGCCCTGGGCACTCGCGGCGAGGCCGGCGTCGAAGTCGGCCTGGGTGGTCGGCAGCGGGAACAGGATCGACAGATCGTTCATCTGCAGATCCGCCTCGGGTGGTGTCTTGTGCCCCGACGAGGTGCAACCCAGCAAGCCAAGAGCGATCAGCGATAGGCGCATGCGGGCGGCGGTTTGCAAGCGACGCGCCCGTGCAAGCTCGCTCGCCCTCGTCGCGACGGCTCAGGTCTTCGCCGCCGGCGACAGATTTCCGAGGTAGAGTCGCGCGGTGAAGCGCGGTCGGATCCTCGCGATCAAGTGGGGCATGAATCCGAATTCGTCGAGCCTCGGCGTCGACGTGACATTCCTCTTGGTCGGCGCGACCGCGCTCGCGATCGTGACGCCGCTGGTCGGCGCGCTGCTACGCTGGCGCAAGCCGCGCTCCCCCGATGCTGCGCCGCGCGCGTGACGCCGCGCTCGCGATGGTCGAGCGGGTGCGCGCCGCGCGCCGCGATCCGCCGCGCCGGGTCCGGCTCGAGGCGTTCGGCGCGATCGTCCAGCTCACCGTGCCGCGCGCGCTGGTGTTCGTCGATCGCGCGATGGCGCGGCGCGTGGTCGCGCTGCGCGGCGAGCCCGCGGCGTGGCGCGGCGACGAGCCGGCGCTCGGCGAGCGCGTGCTGTCGGCGCCGCTCGAGGCGCACCTCCAGCTGACCAACCGCTGCGGCGCGGGCTGCACCGGCTGCTACACCGGCGCGTCGCCCGGCGGCGCGCCCGGCGAGTGGGGGCTCGCCGAGTGGACGCGCGCGATCGACGTGCTCGCCGAAGCCGGCGTGTTTCACGTCGCGCTCGGCGGCGGCGAGAGCGCCGCGCTGCCCTGGCTCGGCGAGCTCGCGGCGCACGCGCGCCGGCGCGGCCTGGTGCCGAACCTCACGACCAGCGGGCTCGACGGCCTCGATCGCCTGCTCGCGATCGCCGACCGGTTCGGCCAGATCAACGTGTCGCTCGACGGGCTCGGCGCGACCTACGCGGCGGTGCGCGGGTTCGACGGCTTCGCGCGCGCGGACGCCGCGATCCGCGCGCTGCGCGCCGTCAAGCGCGACGTCGGGATCAACGTCGTGGTCACCCGCCACAACTTCGGCGAGCTCGACGCGCTGTTCGGCTACGCCGCGGAGCGCCGGCTGTCGGAGGTCGAGCTCTTGCGCTTCAAGCCGGCGGGGCGCGGCGCGCGCGCCTACGACGAGCAGCGCTGCACGGACGACCAGCACCGCGCGTTCCTGCCGAACGTGCTCGGCGCGGCGCGCCGGCATCGCGTGCGGGTCAAGGTCGACTGCTCGTACACGCCGATGCTCGCGCACCACCGCCCGGATCGCGCGCTGCTCGCCGAGCTCGCGGTGTACGGCTGCACCGGCGGCGACTTCCTGATCGGCGCCAAGCCCGATGGCCGGCTCACCGCGTGCAGCTTCATGGGCTCGCCGGCGGAGCGCCCGCGGGTCGACGCGCTCGCCGCGTACTGGACCGCTCCCGGCGCGTTCGGCGCGTTCCGCAGCTGGCGCGACGCGCGCGAGCCGTGCGCGAGCTGCGACTATCACGAGCTGTGCCGCGGCGGCTGCAAGGTGGTGAGCGCGCACGTGTCCGGCGATCCCGCAGCGCCGGATCCCGAGTGCCCGCGCGTCGTCGATCGAACCGCGCCGCCCTCCGGCGGCGCTGACGACGCGCGTGCGCCCGTCGTCGATCGAACCGCGCCGCCCTCCGCCGGCGCTGACGACGCGCGTGCGCGCGCCGTCGACCGCGTCGGGCGCGGTCCCCGACGTCGGCTGCCCGTGATATAGAGCGCCGATATGAACACCGTGATGATCATCAGCGACGCCACCGGTGAAACGGCGGAGCGCATGGTGCGCGCCGCGACGCTGCAGTTCAGCGAGCCGGTGCAGATCCGGCTGTTCTCGCGGGTGCGGCTGGAGAGCGAGCTCGAGCAGATCCTCGAGAAGGCGAGCGAGCTGCGCGCGCTCGTCGTGTTCACCGTGGTCAATCCCGAGGAGCGCGATCTGATCTCGCGGCTGGTCGAGAAGTACAACATCGAGACGGTGGATCTGATCGGCGCGCTGATCAGCAAGCTCGCGCTGTTCCTCGGCGGGCCGCCGGCCGGCGTGCCCGGGCTGCTCCACTCGATCACCGACGATTACTTCCGCCGGATCGAGGCGGTCGAGTTCGCGGTCAAGAACGACGACGGCGCCGAGCCGCGCAACCTGCCGAAGGCCGATCTGGTGCTCGTCGGGATCTCGCGCACGTCGAAGACGCCGCTGTCGACCTACCTCGCGCAGCGCGGGCTCAAGGTCGCGAACGTGCCGCTCGTGCTCGGCGTCGATCCGCCCGAGGAGCTGTCGCAGGTCGACGATCGCAAGGTGTTCGGCCTGATCGTCCAGCCCGACATGCTGATGCGCATCCGCCAGGCGCGGCTCTCGCACCTCGGCATGCCGCAGGACTCGAGCTACGGCCAGCGCGCGCACATCGACAACGAGATCGCGTACTCGCGCGAGATCTTCCGCAAGCACGCGAACTGGCCGGTGATCGACGTGACCAACCGCGCGATCGAGGAGACCGCCGCGGACATCATGCGGATCTATCAGGAGCGCAACACCGCCGCGCCGAGCGCGTAGCTCCACGCTATGCTCGCGTGATGCGCCACGCGCTGCTCGTGCTCGTGCTCGCCGGCGCTCCGGCGCTGGCGCGCGCCGACGCGTCGATCAACGTGATGCTGAACGCGCAGGGCCAGCAGCTCGCGTCCGACTACGGCCAGAGCGAGGATCAGGTGATCCAGCGCGTGAAGGACGGGATCGCGAGCTACTACGAGACCAACAACATCGCGGAGCTGCTGCGCGGGTTCGCCGACACCGCCGCGGCCGACGACCGCGGGATCGGCGTCGACTACGACCTCCATCCCGGCGACATCGTGGTCGGCGCCGAGGCGCACGGCGCGCTCGCGACCGACGTGACGCTCGACGGCTCGAGCCACGTCGTGACCGGCGCGGTGGTCGGCGGCACCGCGACGGCCGGCTGGGACCTCGCGAAGGTCGGCGCGCCGCGCGTCGCGGTGTTCGCGAACGGCTTCTACGAGGGCGCGACGATCCACGGCCTCACCGGCCACCTGCTGTCGCTCGGCGGACACGCGCTGGTGCGGGTCGTGACCGCGCGCGGCGGCGGCGCCGTGACGTGGACCGGCCTCGCCGTGATGGCGGGCGTCGAGTACGCGCGGTGGTCGCTCGGCACCAGCGCGCCGATCATCAGCGACACCGCGCTGACCAGCGCGTCGACCGGCGAGGTCAAGGAGATCGCGTTCATCGCCAACGGCACGCTGTCGCTGCTGTCGTCGACCGTCAGCATCCCGCTCGAGGTCACGACCGGCGTGAAGCTGTTCGGCGTGCTGGTGATCTACGGCGGCGGCGGCGCGGATCTGACGTTCGGCTCGAGCACGCTCACCGCCGGGCTGTCGGGCGACCTCACGATCGACGCCGACCGCACGCCGATCGGCACCGCGACGATCACCGCGAGCGGGAGCGTGTCGCCGACCGCGGTCACCGCGCACGCGCTCGCCGGCCTCCAGCTCACCACCCGCCACGTCCACGTGTTCGTCCAGGGCGAGATCACGCCGCAGGCCGAGACCGCCGCGCTCGGCGTGCGCGGCGCATTCTAGCCGTTCACACGGCGCAATCGCGGCGCAACGCCGTTGCACGATCGGCCGCGCATCGTAGGGCCAGGAGGTCATATGATCGGCATGTCTTCGCGCGCCGCGCTGCTCGGCCTGTGCTCGCTCGTCGGCGCGTGTGCGACTCTGAGTGTGGGATCCGGCGAGGTCGCGATCGTGCGCACGCCGTCGGGGATGGACTCGCATGTCTACACCGCGGGGGACTGGCACATCGGCGGCGACGACCAGGCGATCACGTACAGCGTGCGCTCGCAGGAGCACTCCGAGCGGCTCGAGGTCCAGTCGTCCGACGGCCTGGGCATCGTGCTCGACACCTCGATCCGCTATCACGTCGTGCCCGGCGAGGTGGTCGCGCTCGACCAGGAGCTCGGCCCGAGCTACTACGACGTGCTGCTCGGCCCGACGCTCAAGTCGCAGGCGCGGCGCGTGGTCGGCAAGTTCAAGCCGGAGGAGATCTATTCGACCCAGCGCGACCTGATCGAGCGCCAGATCCGCGACGGCGTCGAGAACGCGATCAAGGGCCGACACATCGAGCTCGAGGCCGTGCTGGTGCGCAACGTGACGCTACCGCCCCAGCTCCAGGCCGCGATCACCGAGAAGCTCGAGGCCGAGCAGGCCGCGCTCGAGCAGAAGTCCGACGACGAGAAGCTGCTCGACCAGGCGCGCGCGGAGGCCGAGCGCAAGAAGGTCGAGGCCGAGGCGACGTCGCAGGCGCAGATCACGGCGGCGCAGGGCGCGGCCGACGCGGCGCGGATCGCGGCCCAGGCCGCCGCCGACGCCAAGCGGCTCGACGCGCAGGCGACCGACGACTACCAGCGCATCGTCGCGCAGCACCTGAACGCCGCGATCCTCAAGCTGCGCGAGATCGAGGCGACCAAGGCCGTGGCCGATTCGCCGAACGCCAAGCTCGTGCTCATGGGCCAAGGTGCCGAAAAGACGGTGCTCGACATGCGCTGAGCGATTTTGGGTGCGACCGGGCGCGCCGAGTCGTATCGATCCGGCATGGGCATCTTCCGCTACATCGTGCAGGGCGCCGGCTGGGAGCTCGGTCGGACCGCGGCCCGCGAGGGCATCGAGGCGCTCGAACAGACCGCGGACGAGGAACCGGTGCCGGATCGCGAGCTCGAGCAGCAGCGCCTGCGCGCGGCGGCGCTCGCCCGCAAGCAGCGCGAGCGCGCCGAGGCCGAGCGGCGCGCGCGGATCGAGGCCGAGCTCGCCGAGCTCAAGCGCCGGCGCTGATCACAGCGCGACGGTGTCGAGCTCGCGCGCGGAGTCCTCCACGAACGTGAGCGACCGCAGCAGGCGGTGGACCAGCGCGCTCGCGGCCTGGCCCTGATCGACGTCGACGAACGTCGAGACGAAGTGAACGCGCGCCGTGGTCTGCTCGGGAAAGTACCAGTTGATGTTCGCGATCGATGGCGCCTCGTCGTCGGCGTGGCGGATCCACCCGGTCCGCGCGATGCCCTCGAGCCGGCCGGCGGCGATCGGCCGCGTCCCGGCGGACTCCAGCTGGGAGGCGTCGAGCAACAGCCGCTTCATCACGAACTCGACCGCGGGCGCGCCCCCGGGGGTCTCGAACACGCCGAGCGTGACGCGCAGCCCGCCCGCGTGCACCCGCGCGTCGTAGCAGCGGATCGGGCGATCCGCCGGATGCGGCGCGAGCAAGAGCCGCGGCGAGACCGGCGCGCGCGCGTCGAGCGGCCCCCACTCCGGGTGCGCCGCCACCGACAGCATCCACGGGTGCCGCGGGCGGCGCCACGGCCACATGCTACGGCGCGACCGCCCACGCGGTGATCGCGAGCCGGGTCGGCGTGACGCGCGTCGCGACGTCGCGGAAGCCGGCGGCGCGCAGGCCGCGCGCGAGCGAGCGCCGCGAGAACCGCGTCGGATGGATGTGGCGGCGGGTGAAGCCGCTGCGCCGCGCGACCAGCTCGAGCACGGTCGACTCGAGCGCGGGCAGCCACGGCTCGCCGTAGTTCGGCGTCGACAGCCACAGCCGGCCGCCCGGCGCGAGCGCCCGGCGCAGCCCGACCAGCCACTCCGGCCAGGCGAGCACGTGCTCGACGACCTCCTTGGCGTAGATCGCGGCGAACCGGCCGCGCCCGAGCGCGCGATCGATCGGCGCCTCCGGCTGTACCACCACGCCGTCGACGATCCGCGGATCGCGGCGCTCGATCACCGCGGCGACCGCGCGCGGATCGATGTCGGCGACCACGTAACGCGCGCCCGGCGGCGCGGCGTCGAGCTCGTGAAGCAGGCCGCAGCCGACCACCAGCACCTCGCCCGAGACGTCGCCGAGGAAGCGCGCGAGGTCGCGCTCGATCGGCCCGTGGTACAGGGTCCACGGGAACTGGCGGGCGCGCGCGTGGTTGGCGAAGTAGTCGGGCTGCGCCGTCATCGCGCCGGCACCTCGGCCGCCTCCGCGATGATGAGCAGCTCGTAGGCGTGCGGCGAGTCGGCCGGGACCAGCGGATCGGAGACCGCCCAGCGCACCAGCTTCGCGAACGGCGCGATCACCGCGTCGGGCACGTAGCGCGCGAGCTTGGACGGGTAGAACCCGGTCAGCTTCTTCGCGACGAACTCGACGAACGCCGGCGGCATGAACGCGCGGAACAGGAACTCCGAGCGCGCCGAGCCCAGACCGAACGTCGCCTTGACGTGCCAGCCGTTCTGCTCGAGCAGGCGGGTCCACACCTTGGCGTCGTAGAGGTGCCAGTGCTGGAAGAAGCCGTTGAGCGCGCCCGAGATCGCCATCGCGACGCGCGGCGCGCGGCGCAGCAGCAGCGCCTGGAGGTGGCCCTGATACGCCCAGCGCGGGGTCGGCACGAACATCAGCAGGCGCGCGCGATCGGCGGCCGACGCGCGCAGGTTCGACAGCGCGCCGTCGATGTCGGGCACGTGCTCGAGCGAGCAGTTGCCGATGATCTCGTCGAACCGGGTGCCGGCGAACGGCACCTCCTGCGAGACGTCGGTGAGCTCGGCGTGGATGCGCCGGCGGGCCTGCGCGATCTCGCTGGCCGAGATGTCGATGCCGTAGACCTCGCGGTGCTCCTCGCGCACCGTCCACCAGAAGCCGTCGCCGCACCCGACATCGAGCACCTTGCCGCGCGCTCCGGCCACCGCGGAGAACGCGACCAGCCGGTTGATCTCGCGCACCGCCAGCGACAGCGGCGCGTGGCGGAGGTACGCGAGCGCCCAGCGCAGGATCTCGTCGTCGCTCGGCGCATCGGACGACGGGTCAGCGGGCGGGTTCGGCACGGCCTTGAGCATCGCTCGTGGATCGCACGATTTGCCCGGCCTCGCCAGCGCGATGCAGCTGCAGCCAGCGCGCGGCGCCGCCCGCCGTCCCCGCCGCGAACACCAGGAGCAGCGCCAGACCGAGCGGCCAGGTCCCGGTGGCGTCGCGGATCCACAGCAGGCCCCACCAGTCGAGCCGCACGCGCGGGAAGTCCGCGGCGAGGTTGACGTCGAGCGTGGTGTAGGTGCGCCACGGCGCGTCGTCCTGCGCGGCTTGCGCGTCGTCGCCGCGCGCGAGCGCCTTGACCAGCCACCAGTGACCGCGGATCGGCTGGAACGCCGGCGTCCACAACAGCTCGTAGGTGTCCTCGAAGCACGAGTCGCAGTGGCCGCGCCCGCGGTCCGCGATGTAGCTGCCGCTGCGGTTGGGCTGGCCGAGCCACTGGTTCTTGGTGTCGATCGCGAGCCGGATGAAGTGATCCCAGTACAGCGCGTTGCCGAGCAGCTGCACCGCGATCCCCGCCGCGACCACCGCGCCGAGCACCACCTTGCGCGCGCGGGTCATGCGCTCCACGAACCACGCGATCGGCGCGAGCACGACCGGCGTCGCCCACACGAAGAACCGCGGACCCCACGCGTAGTCGCCGCTCCACGAGCGATACGTGCAGTACACCAGGAACGTCGGCACGACCATCGCGAGCATCGCGACGCCGAGCCGCGGCCGCGCGCGCACCGCCGCCGGCAGCGCGATCAGCGCGAGCACGAGCGGCGGCGAGTACAGCAGCGCGCTCTTGTTCGGCGACGCCAGCATGCCCCACGCGCCGTCGTAGAGGCTGCCGCCGAAGTACGCCCCGAGGTACGGCTCGTAGCCGGTCTGGGTGATCGAGCCCCAGCGGTACCAGTTGTACGCGAGCGCGACGATCACGAGCGGCGCGCCGGCGATCGCGGCCCACGCGAGCACGCGCTTGAGCTCGCCGCGCCGCCGCCGCAGGCTCCACGCGATCGCCGCCGCCGCGCCGACGATCGCGATCGCGAACACGTACTTCGCGTTCAGCAGCAGGCCGGCCCACACGCCGAGCCAGGCCGCCTCGCGCCGGGTCGGCTGGTCGATCGCGCGCAGCGTCGCGCGGAACGTGCCGAGGAAGCACACGAGCTGGAGGATCTCGGAGTACGGATAGCGCGCGTACACCCACGTCGTCGTCGCGACCGCGAGGATCGCGGTGCACGCGCTCGCCACGCGCGGCGTGCGCCCGAGATCGACGAGCAGCAGGAAGAACACGACACAGGCGAGCGCGCCGAGCGCGGCCGGCGCGAGGTGAGTCGCGAGCGGGCGCAGCAGCGGGTCGTCGTGCGGCGCGGCCCGGTGGGTGATCGCGAGGATCGCGGCGCCCGGTACGTGGACCAGCGACGGGCCGATCGGCGCGATGCCGTAGATCTTGCCGTCGCGCCCCGCCGGCAGGTCGTCGGGCCAGCGCGTGTGGATGTCGAGCGCGCCATGCTCGACCAGCCGCGTCGCGACCTCCCACATCGTGTGGGCGTCGCCCCACGCCGGCTCGCGTCCCGACGACAGCAGGTACAACGAGAACACCGCGACGAAGATCGCGATGCTCCATCGCCGCATGTCCTGGAGTTACATCACATCGAGCGGCTTGGCCACCTTCGCGACCGACTCGCTCTGCGCCGGCAGGATGACCACGTAGCTGCTCGGCCCGCGCTTCCAGACCAGCACGCGCGATGGCGATGCCCGGGCGATGAGCGGGAACCACGGCTCGTTGCGCACCATCCGCATGCCGGCGACCACCTCCGGCACGACCAGATCGATCTCCAGCACGCCGCCGCGGCCGAGCTCCTGCGCGAGCGGCTTGGCGTACGACAGCTCGTCGAGCGGCCAGTGCGGGTAGAGGTCGTTGTGCAGCGCGCCGCCGTAGACGATCACCGCGTGATCCGGATCGGCGGCGAGCAGCGCGCGCGTCGTGTCGTGCAGCTTCTGGGTCACGATCTCGAGCAGCAGCAGGAAGTCGACGCGATGGTGCGCGTCGAGCACGGCGTCGTGCTCGATGCAGGTCATCGGCAGGCCATGCGGCTCGAGCTGCATCCGCCGCGAGGTCGAGACCAGGCGCAGGAGCTCCATCTCGGTCGCCGCGGGCCGGCCGGTCGCGGCGGTGACGTCGCGCGCGAGCTGCGCCGACGACCGGCACGCGTCGTCGAGCCAGGCCTCGACCACCAGGTGATGCGCGTACGGCTCGAGCAGCGCGATGATCTCCTGGGTGAAGCGCGCGAGCGGCGAGGTCCGCGCCACCGCGCTGCGGCTCTCGTGGTACTCGCCGATCGCGTAGACCTTCGGCACCGGGTTCTCGGCGAGGATCAGCTGGATCGCCGCGGCGGTGTCGGCGACCTCGCGATGCGGGATCTCGGCGACGGGGTCGTACGAGCGGCACGCCGCAACCAGCACCAGGATCGCGGCGCGCATGGCGATGAGACACCGCGGCGCGCCGAGGGTTTCAACTAAGCGCCGTCGACGTTGATCTTGCAAGTCGGGCACGGCGAGTGGTCGTGCTCGATCGACAAGTACGTGAACGGAGGCTGGAAAACCTCGAACAGCGCGTGCGTCACCTTGCGGGTCCGGCGTGCCGCGCGCGACGACCGGCCCTCGAGCAGGTAGTCGCAGATGCCCTGCGCGTTGATCGTGACCCCGAGGAACAGCTCCTGGGTCGGCCGGCCCGGGCTGGCGGCCATGTCCGCCACGGTCATCGGATCCGGCTTGTAGTTGCGCGTGCCGAATCCGGCCGCGACGTCGACGAACCGCGCGATCGTGCCGTACCTCAGGTCGCGCAGCGCGTGGATCCCGCCGAGGTGAAACGCGAGCAGGTAGGTCTGGCCCGAGTAGTCCTCGGCGATGTTCCACTTCGAGCACCCGCCCGACGGGCACGGCGACGCGCCGTCGAGCTTGCGCTGGTACATCGTGCTCGGCCAGTACTCGACCCGGTAGTCGAACAGCTCGTCGAGCCGCGGCCAGGTCGACAGCGCGAACGCGGCGAGCGCGCCGAGCGTGTCGCCGGTGAGGTCGCTGAACGAGAACTCGTAGTAGAAGCCGTCCTTGACCTCGACCCCGGTGAACAGCAGCTCGGAGGCCGCGGTCGCGACCAGCGCCGAGGTCATCCGGTCGTAGCCGCCCCACTGGCTCAGGGTCTCGGTGCCGAGCCGCGCGAGCGACATGGTCGCCCAGGCGTGGCCGAACTTGTCGGCACCGCCCGCGTAGGTCTGATCGCCGACCCAGCCGTCGCCGCCCCACTTGTACTGCGACAGCGGATGGTGGTGCTGATACCACGCGACGTACATCCATCCGGTGAACACGGCGTAGGCGCCGCCCAGCGTCAGCGCCGCGGCGAGCTTGTGGTCCGGTTTTCGCTCTACGACGTGCTCGAG
>DATJAE010000369.1:0-16972 GCA_035516595.1 Kofleriaceae bacterium
TCGGCAGGTTCTGCGCCTTCGCCTTGTCCTCGGTCAGACCGATCGACGCGATCTCGGGGTGGCAGTACGTGCACGCAGGAATCGCGTCGTAGCGCAGCGGCTCGGCGTGCACGCCCGCGATCATTTCGGCGACGAACACGCCCTCGGCCGAGGCGACGTGCGCGAGCCCGCGGCCGATCACGTCGCCGATCGCCCACAGCCCGTCGCCGCAGCGGTTCTCGGCGTCGGTCTGGATGAAGCCGCGCTCGAGCTTGACGCCATGCGCCTCTAGGCCGAGCCCTTCGGTGTTCGGCGCGACGCCGACCGCGACGAGTAGGATGTCGGCCTCGAGGGGCACGCGCGCGCCGCCCGCCGCGGGTTCTGCCTCCATGCGCACGCGATCGCCTTCGCGCTTCGCGCTCGCGAGCTTGTGGCCGACCAGCAGCTTGATGCCACGCTTCTCGAACGCCTTGGCGAGCTCGCGGCTGACCTCGGCGTCCTCGTTGGGCACGAGCCGCGGCAGGAACTCGACGATCGTCACCTCAGTGCCGAGCGTCTTGTAGAACGACGCGAACTCGACGCCGATCGCGCCGGCGCCGAGGATGATCATGGTCTTCGGCTGCGCGGCGAGCGACATCGCCTTGCGGTACTCGATGACGCGCTCGCCGTCGAGCTCGATCCCGGGCAACGAGCGGGCGCGCGCGCCGGTGGCGACGATCACGTGCTTGGCCTCGATCACCTGGTCGCCGACCTGCACGCGATGCGGCTTCCACGCCTGCTCGCGCGGCAACAGCTTCGCCGTGCCGGCGATGTGATCGATCTTGTTCTTGCGGAACAGAAAGCCCACGCCCTTGCTGATCTTGTCGGCGATGTCGCGGCTGCGCTTGATGATCGCCGGGAAGTCGGCGCGCACGCCCTCGACGATCACGCCGAACTCGCGCGCGCGATGCGCGTACTCGAGCACCTCGGCGCTCTTGAGCAGCGCCTTGGTCGGGATGCACCCCCAGTTGAGGCAGATCCCGCCGAGGCTCTCGCGCTCGACGCAGCCGGTCCGGAGCCCGAGCTGCGCGGCCCGGATCGCGGCGACGTAGCCGCCCGGGCCCGACCCGATCACCAGGACGTCGAACGCTTCGCGTTCTCCGATCATGCTGGACCTCCTCGCTGCGCTCGTCGTAGCGCGTCGCTCATAGCGCGAGCGACTCGGGGTGCTCGATCAGCTCGACGAACGCGGCGAGCCAGCGCGCGCCGAGCGCGCCGTCGATCACGCGGTGATCGCACGACATCGTGACCGTCATCCGCTTGCCGGCGACGACCTGGCCGCCCACCACGACCGGCGCGTCGACCACCGTGCCGATCGCGAGGATGCCGGCCTCGGGCGGGTTCAGGATCGCGGTGAACCGCTCGATCGCGTACATCCCGAGGTTCGACACCGAGAACGTCGAGCCGGTGATCTCGTGGCCCTTGAGCTTGCGGGTCTTGGCGCGCTCGGCGAGGTCGCGGACCTCGGCGGCGATCGCACCGAGCCCCTTCTGGTCGGCGTCGAACACGACCGGCGTGACCAGGCCGTCCTCGATCGCGACGGCGACGCCGATGTTGACGCGATGGTAGCGCCGGATCGCCGCTTCGCGGCCAGCGTTGGTCGCATCTGGTTCCCAGCTCGCGTTGCACTCGGGCACGCGGCGCAGCGCGAGCGCGACCGCCTTGACGATGAGATCGTTGACCGAGACCTTCGGCCGCGCCTCGGCATGCGCGCCCGACGGTTCTGTGGCGCGGGGTCCGCGATCGCCGAGCAGCGCGTTCAGCCGCTCGCGGAACGCCAGCATCGGCGCGGCGTCGAACGTGCGCATCAGGTAGAAGTGCGGCACGTCGCGCTTGGCCTCGGTGAGCCGCGCCGCGATCCGCTTGCGCATGTTCGACGCCGGCAGGTCGGTGAATTCGCCGGCGCCCTCCGGCACGATCTGGCGGGCGTGGCGCACCGCGATCGCGGTGGTGGGCTCCTCGGCCTCGGCCGTCTCGGCCTCGACCGGCTGCGTGGCGTGGCCGTTGCCGCCGGCCGCGCGCACGTCGCGCTCGACGATCCGGCCGCCGGGTCCGCTGCCCTGGATGGTGCGCAGGTCGACGCCGAGCTCGATCGCGAGCGTCTTGGCGAGCGGGCTCGCGAGGATCTTGCTGGCCGCGGGCGCCGCGGCCGCCGGAGCGGGCGAGGGCGGCCTGGCCGGCGGCTGCGCCCGGCCCTCCGGCGCCGGTGGCTTGGTCGACGGGCGCGCGCGCGGCGGCTCCGCTGCCGGCGGTGCGGGCTCGGCCGGCCGGGCCGCCGGCGCGGCGCGCTGCTTGCCGGCCTCGGCGAGAAGCGCGCTGACGTCCTCGCCCGCCTTGCCGATGATCGCGACCGGCGCGCCGAGCTTGACCGTGTCGCCCTCCTGGACCAGCAGCTTCAGGAGGACGCCGTCGTCCTCGATGTTGAAGTCCATGTTCGCCTTGTCGGTCTCGACCTCGGCGACCAGGTCTCCGGGCGACACCTTGTCGCCCTCCTTCTTGGTCCATCGCACGAGCACGCCCTCTTCCATCGTCGGAGAGAGCTTCGGAAGTCCGATGATCTGGGCCATGGCTACTCCAAGTAGAGCGCGCGCCGGACCGCGGCGACCACGTCCTTGACCTGCGGCTGCACCTCGTCCTCGAGGTTCTTGGCGTACGGCATCGGCACGTCGTCGCTGGTCACGCGCTCGATCGGCGCGTCGAGCGCGTCCATGCACCGGCGCTGCATCTGGTACGCGACCTCGGCGCCGAACCCGGCGACCGGCCAGCCGACCTCGACGATCACGCAGCGCCCGGTCTTCGTCACGCTCGCGGCGAGGGTCTCGACGTCGAGCGGGCGCAGCGAGCGCGGATCGACCACCTCGGCCTCGATGCCGTCCTCGGCGAGCTGCTTGGCGGCGTCCAGGCAGGTCCACACCATCTTCGACCAGCCGATCAGCGTGACGTCCTTGCCCTCGCGCTTGACGTCGGCCTTGCCGATCGGGATCAGCAGCTCGCTCTCGCTGTCGGGCAGCTCCCAGGTCGTGTTGTAGAGCGTCTCGCCCTCGATGAACACCACCGGGTTGTCGTCGCGGATCGCGGTCTTGAGCAGGCCCTTGGCGTCGAACGCGGTCGACGGCATGACGACCTTGAGGCCCGGCACGTGCGCGTAGAAGCTCTCGAGCGCCTGGCTGTGCTGCGAGCCGACCTGCAGCGCCGGCCCGCCCGGGCCGCGGAACACGATCGGCACGTTGAACTGGCCGCCGCTCATCTGGAAGATCTTCGCCGCGTTGTTGACGATCTGATCGATCGCGACGAGCGAGAAGTTGAACGTCATGAACTCGATGATCGGCCGCAGCCCGACCATCGCGGCCCCGACCCCGACGCCGGCAAAGCCCATCTCGGCGATCGGCGCGTCGATCACGCGGCGCTCGGAGAAGCGCTGGAGCAGGCCCTGCGTCACCTTGTAGGCGCCGTTGTAGTGCCCGACCTCCTCGCCCATGATGAACACGTCGGGGTCGCGCTCCATCTCCTCGCGCATCGCCTGGTTGAGCGCCTCGCGGTAGCTGACGACGCCCATCGCTACTCCTTCACCACGTACGGGAAGTACGCGTCGGCGGCCGGCGACTCCTCGGCGAACCTCACCGCATCCTCGATCTCGGCCTTGACGTCGGCCTCGAGCGCCTCGAGCTCGGGCTCGGGCAGGCCGAGCTCGCTCAGCCGCGCGCGCGAGCGGTTCAGCGGATCGCGCCGCTTCCACTCCTCGACCTCGTCCTTGGTGCGGTACAGGCCGGGATCGCTCATCGAGTGGCCGCGGAACCGGTAGGTCACGACCTCGACCAGGGTCGGCTCGCTGGTCGTGCGCGCCCGCTCGATCGCCTCGGCGACCCGGCGCTTCACCTTGATCACGTCGTCGCCGTCGAACCGGTCGCGCGCCATGCCGTGGGCGAGTGCGCGCAGCGACACGTCCTCGACCGCGAGCGAGCGGTAGGTCGGCGTGCCCATCGAGTACTGGTTGTTCTCGCACACCAGCACGACCGGCAGCTTCCACAGCCCGGCGAGCGCGAGGCCCTCGGCGAACCCGCCGATGGTCGATGCGCCCTCGCCGAAGAAGCACACCGCGATCCGGCCGTCGCCGCGGTACTTCGCCGCGAACGCCGCGCCCGCCGCGATCGGTACGTGGCCGCCGACGATGCCGTAGCCGCCGAGGAAGTTGTGCGGCTTGTCGAACAGGTGCATCGAGCCGCCGAGCCCGCGCACCAGGCCGGTCTTCTTGCCGTAGAGCTCGGCCATGATCGAGCGCGAGCTCGCGCCCTTGGCGTAGGCGTGGCCGTGCTCGCGATAGGTCGCGACCACGTAGTCCTTGGGCTCGAGCGCCGCGATCGCGCCGACGCACACCGCCTCCTGACCGATGATCAGGTGCAGGAAGCCGCCGATCTTGCCCTGCGAGTACGCCTTGGCCGCGGCCTCTTCCATGCGCCGGATCGCGAGCATCTGCCGATACAGCGGCCGGAGCTCATCGACCGTGGTCTCGGTGATCGATGGATCGTCGGGCTCGACCCGCTTGCTCTCGGGAGTGGTCATGGACGCGGTTACCACGCGCCGACGATACCCACCCGGGACGGAGCGTCAAACGGTTAGGGCGAGAGATCGAACGAGACGTCGCCGTGGTCGTCGATCTGGGAGACCGCGTCGCGGAGCTCGCCCGACGGGCCGAGCTCGGCCTGGGTGAAGCGGTCCGGGATCTTGTCGATCGTGAACTGGCCTTCAGCGCACGGCACCGGGTCGAACCCGAAGCTGTCGTCGTAGCTCGAGCCGTCGAACTGGAGGTACAGGTCGGGGAACGACGCGCAGGTGGCCGCGCTCGCGGGCTGGCCCCCGACCGTCCAGGTCACCACGACCATGCGGACCTGATCGCCGGGCAGGCACTCGCCGTCGCGCGCGCACACGTTCGAGCCGCAGTTGCTGTCCGTCGTGCACTCGCCGTCGCCGGAGGGCGACCCGCAGGCCGCAAGGATCACGGCGAGGACGGCCGCGCGCATGGTCAGAACGGCAGGTCGATCGAGACCGTGCCGCCGCCGTCCTCGATCGCCGCGCTCGCCCCACTGCCCGGGTCGTACGCGATCGACAGCGACACCGCATTGTAGTAGTTCGGCAGCTTGTCGACCGTGAACTCGCCCTCGACGCACGGCACCGGCGCGTAGCCGTAGCCGTAGCCGGAGTCGTCGCTGAAGTCGATCTCGAGATCGGGGTTGCCGCTGCAGGTCGACGCGCTCGCCGCCGAGCCGTCCAGCGTCCACGTCGTGTGCACCGTGATCACGTCGCCGGCCTCGAGGCACTCGCCGTCGCGCGCGCACACCAGCCCGGATCCGCAGTCGGTGTCCGCGTGGCAGCCGGGCTCCTCGCCACCACCGCCGCCTCCGCCGCCGCCGCCGTACCCGCCGCCGCCGCCGCCGGGCGACCACTGCTGCGGAGGTGGATCGGGTTGCGTGCAGCCGACGGCGAGGACGAGGGCGAGGAGCGCGGTCCGCATGCGTGATCGATGATAGCGCCTCCGCCCGGCGCCGGCTGCGTTAAGAAGCGTTACTGGACGTAGATCGGGCTGGCATAGATCCACGGCAAGCTCTGCTCGGCGTACGTGGTGCCGAGATCGCCCAGGTACGGCCCCAGGTGGTGCGGCACCATCGTGATCTCGACGCGATACGCGCCGGGCGCCGCGAGCGGCACGTCCAGCTCGGGTCCCGCGCCGGTCGCCACGGTCGTGACGCCGGTCGAATCGACATGCAGGACCGTGGCGTTGATCTCGGGAGCTGGCAGAGAGCGGCTGAGGTTCAGCACGCGGGGCACATCGACCACGAGCGTCGCCTGGTCGGAGACGTTCACCGTGCCGCCGAGCTCGACCGTCGCGCCCGCCGCGGTGGTGGCGTGGATGTCGAAGCCATCCGGTGTGCCCATCAGCTCGAACACGGCGAACACCTGACCCGCCGCGAGCGCGGCCTGGATCTGCGTCGGATCGGTCGGATCCTGGACGAGCACGACGTTGGAGAACCAGCGCATCAGCCGGCGATACGAGTCGCCGCGCTCGCCGTCGGCGAAGATCGTGGGCAGCACGTTCTGGTGCGCGTCGGTGCCGGCGGTGGCCGGGATGTGGCGGCCGTCGGCGAGGATCTGGTTCCACGTGGTGACCGCCGGCTGGTTGACCTCGAGGAAGCCGAGCAGCGCGAGGTCGGGCTCGGGGTGGTTCGGGTTGGTGTCGGCGAACTGCACCGCGGCGTCGAGCGCGGCGTCGGCGTCCTCGTTCAGGTACATGCTGCGGATCTTCGGATCGATGTTGGCGTGGAGGTTGTAGACCTCGATGCCGTCGGGCAGCACGTCGCGCAGCTGATCGATCGTGTGCTCCTCGGTGTGCGCGATCCACACCAGCGCGCCGGCCTGGCGCATCGCCATCGCGCTCGCCGCGTCGCTGCCGGTGTAGATCGCCTGGCGATCGCTCACCGTGCCCGGGACGTGGTCGTGCAGCATGATCGGCATGAGGTCGTTCTCGGTGCCGACCGTGATCGTGACGACGTGGCCGTCGTCGCACGTCATGTGCGACGCGATCTGCCGGCCGGTCGCGTCGGTGACCGCGGTGTCGTTGCCGCGCATGCTGAACAGCGTGGTGAAGTCCTCGTCCGACATCGTGTCGTCGTGATCGGACAGCGCCGCGAAGTCGATCTGGTCGGTGCACAGCGCGGCGCGCAGGTCGTCGAGGCACGATTCGTCGATCGCGCCGAGCGGTGCGGGGCTGCGCGGCGCGCCGTCGCAGGCGTCCCACGAGTACGGCGAGTGCAGGTGGATGATGCCGCGCGCCGGGACCAGGCCGCGCCAGCTGCCCATCACCGACGACGGCGGCAGGGTCTTGTCCCACGCCGGCAGGGGCTTGGAGCCGCCGCCGCAGGCCGCCAGCAGGATCGCGCACGCGATGCACCTCATCATCGTCGCGACTCTATACCCGAAACCGCGTGGTACAAACCGCGAGATGCGGGCCCGGCTGGAACGCTGTTACAGGTTCGAGGCAGCGCACTTCTTGCCCCACGTGCCGCCCGGGCACAAGTGCGCGCGGATGCACGGCCACAGCTATCAGATCGAGGTCGCGATCGAGGGCGAGGTCGATCGCGCGCGCGGCTGGGTGATCGATTTCGCGGACATCGACGAGCGCGCCGCTCCGCTGGTCCGCCAGCTCGATCACCAGGTGCTCAACGAGATCGACGGCCTGGCCAATCCGACCAGCGAGCTGCTCGCGGCGTGGTGGTGGCAGCACCTGGCCGCGGCGCTGCCCGGCCTGGTCGAGATCGCGGTGTCGGAGACGCCGACCTCGCGCTGCGTGTTCCGGGGCCCGTGATGCGCGTCGTCACGCTCAACCTCTGGGGCATCGCGCCACCGCTCGACCAGCGCCTCGAGCTCGCGGCGCGGCAGCTGCGCGCGCTCGCGCCCGACGTGGTGTGCCTGCAGGAGGTGCGCCCGCTCGACGGCATCGCCGGGCCGACCAGCGCCGACGTGCTCGCCGAGCGGCTCGGCATGCACGCGAGCTACGCGCAGGCGGTCGCGTGGGACGGCGGCCAGGAGGGCCTCGCGATCGTCGCGCGCGCCCCGGTCGCGAGCGTCCGCGTCACCCGGCTGCCCGAGCCGCGTCCGGCCGACGCGCGGATCCTGCTGTCGGGCCAGGTCGACGGCATCTGGGTGCACACCACGCACCTCCACTACCGGCTCGACGACGGGCTGGCGCGCGAGCACCAGGTGCTCGCGATCGACGCCGCGATCCGCGCGCTCGGCCGCGACAAGGACGACGCGCCGCAGATCCTGTGCGGCGACTTCAACGCCACGCCCGACTCGGACGAGATGCGCTTCCTGCGCGGCCTCACCACGCTCGGCGGCCGCCGCACCCACTTCCAGGACGCGTGGCTGCGCCTGCACCGCGAGCCCGAGCCGGGCGAGGGCCCGGCGCACGGCATCACGTGGTCGAGCGAGAACCGGATGACCCGCCCGCTGCGCTCGCTCGACATCGATCGCCGGATCGACTACGTGCTGGTCACGAGCCGCAAGAAGGACGGACGCGGCACGATCGAGGCGTGCCGCGTGGTGATGACCGAGCGGGCGGGCGAGGGCGACGCGGCGATCTGCGCCAGCGATCACTACGGCGTGCTCGCCGAGATCCGGACCGCGTGAAGATCGCGTTGCGCACGCATCCTTAACGGAGCCTCGCCGCCCCGCGGTGCGAACGATGCGGCATGAAGACCGCCATCGCGCTCGCGCTGTGCACGCTCGCCGCCACCGCACGCGCGGACGATCCCGACGACCACCCGATGCGCGAGCTCGGCATCGGCCTCCACGCGCCGTCGATGATGCACGTCGGCGCGTGGCGCGCGCTCGACCTCGGGTTCGCCGCGCTGGCCGGCGTGAAGCTCGATCGCGTGGCGGTGCTGGCCGAGGGCGACCTGCGCGCGCTGTGGCCGGCGCGGTGGTCGCACGGCGAGGTCATCGCGCCGGGCACCCAGCAGGACGTCGAGGGCAGCGAGCAGCGGCTCGGCGTGCTCGCGCGCGTGGTCGTGCTGCGCCACCGCGGCGCGTGGTCGTCGCGCGGCGGCCTCTCGGAGCGCGGCAGCCACGAGCTCTACCTCGACGCCGGCCTCGGCCTCGAGCGCCTCGCGATCGACGGCGAGCCGGCGCGGTCGCGGCCCGACCTCCAGCTCGGCGCCGGTTACCTGATGGGCGCGCGCGAGGCCGGCCGCATGCAGTTTCACCTGTTCGGCTTCTACGCGCTGCACGTCACGGTCGCGGGCGGCGTGCCCACACCGACCGGCGTCAGCTCGCGCGCGATCGCGCCCGCCGTGTCCGCGCCGTACGACGTCGGCGTCAGCTTCGACTTCGGCCTGCTGTTCGGGCCGTGAGTCACAGCCGCTGCAGCACCACCGAGCCGATCGAGTAGCCGGCGCCGAACGCGGCGAGCAGCCCGTACGATCCGGCGCCGAGGTCGGCCTGATGCTCGCAGAACGCGATCGCGGCGCCCGCCGATGCCGTGTTGCCGTAGGTCTCGATGATCATCGGCGCCTCGGTCGCGGTCGCCGCGCGGCCGAGCAGCCGCTCGGCGATGCACTCGTTCATGTTGCGGTTGGCCTGGTGCAGCCAGTAGCGCGCGATGTCGTCGGGCGCGAGCTCGTGCGACGCGATGTGGTCGGCGATGAAGCGCGACGCCATCGGGATCACGTCCTTGTAGACGCGCCGGCCCTGCTGATAGAACAGCTTGTCGTCGGCGAACTGGGTCGCCGGGTCGAACCGGTTCAGGAAGCCGAAGTTGTTGCGGATGTTCGAGCTGAACTTCGACATCGCGCGCAGCGACAGGATCTCCCACGCGTCCGCGCGCGCCGGCTCGACCACGAGCGCGACCGCGGCGTCGCCGAACAGGAAGTGGCCGTCGCGCGAGCGCCAGTTGTTGTGGCCGCTCATCAGCTCGGGCGACACGGCGATCGCGCAGCGCGCGAGCCCGGTCTGGACCGACGTGGTCGCGACCTGCAGCGCCGCGATCGCCGACGAGCAGCCGAGCGTGAGGTCGAAGCCGAGCCCGTGCGCGCCGATCGCCTCCTGGATCTCGATCGCGATCGCGGGATACGCGCGCTGCAGCATCGAGGTGCCGCACACCACGAGATCGACGTCCTCGCCGCACCGGCCCGCGGCGGCCAGCGCGCGCTCGATCGCGTGGACCGCGAACTCGGCCTGGACCGAGCGCTGATCGTCGGGCCGATCGGGCACGTTCGGGCACATCCGCGCGGGATCGAGCACGCCGGTCTTGTCGACGATGTAGCGCCGCTGAATCCCCGACGCCTTGACGATGAACTCGGGCGACGACTCCGCGAGCGGCGGCTGCGCGCCCGCGGCGTTGGCGCGCCGGACGTACTCGTTGAACGCGACGCACAGCTCCTCGTTGGTGAGGACGTGCTCGGGATGCCACACGCCTGCTCCCGTGATCGCGGTACCGGTGGTCCTGCGAGGGTTCGCCATCCGCCGGGCATCTCACGCGCCCGTTCCGCGTCGCGTCATCATTGGGTCACGATCCCGGCCCGCATGGCCGATCGGTGCTATGGTGCTGACACGTTCTCGACGAGGGCGAGCGCGGCCTTAGCGGCCTCGCAGACATGCGCTCCCTCACCGCGGCTGACGGGTAAGCGTCTCAGAGCCGCACCGAGGAGCGAGATATCGAACATGGTCGTCGGAAAACATGCGCCGCGCATACGCGGCAAGGTCGAGCGCATCTTCGTGTCCGTCGACGAGAGTACCGGTCGCTCCGCGATCTCGTTTCGCCCGCCCGAGGCCGGCGATCCGATCGTCCACGATGACGATCGCAGCGGTGCGGTCGCGATGCGCGAGGCCAAGGCGATCTCGGAGGACCATCCCGGTAGCACGATCCACGGCCCGCACTTTCATGGCGCGCGGCCGCCCGGCCGCAAGCGCCCGATGCGCCGCCCACCCCCCAATCAGGGAGATCGCTGATGTCGAACCAACGACCCTCGTTTGCCAAGCGAGAGCGCGAGATGCGGCTCAAGGACAAGGCGCGCGCCAAGGCGGAGCGCCGCGCCGCCAAGAAGGCGGCCAAGGCGGCCGGAGAGACCGCGCCCGCGCCGAGCGACGACGCGACCGCGGACCCAGCACCCGCGCCGCCCCCGGCGGCCGCGAGTCCAACCGATCCCACGCAGTGAGCCGCTAGCGCGGCAGCGCGGCTTCGACCGCCGCGATCACGGCCGGGTCGTCGGGCTTCTGCTTCGGCGAGAACCGGGTGACCTTCGTGCCGTCGGCGCTGATCACGAACTTCTCGAAGTTCCAGCGGATGTCGCCGCTGTGGCCGGAGGCGTCGGCGATCGGCGTGAGCGCCTTGTAGATCTCGTGACGGCCGTCGCCGTTGACCTCGATCTTCTCCATGATCGGGAACGTGATGCCGTAGTTGGTCGCGCAGAACGTCGCGATCTCCTCGCTGGTGCCGGGCTCCTGGTGGCCGAACTGGTTGCACGGGAAGCCGATCACGGTGAAGCCCTTGCTCTCGTACTTCTTTTGCAGCGCCTCGAGCGTCGCGTACTGCGGCGTGTTCCCGCACTGCGAGGCGACGTTGACCAGCATCAGCGCCTTGCCCTTGTAGGCGGCGAGCGTGGTCGGCTGACCCTTGAGCGTCTTGATCGGGGCGGTCCACATGGCATCGAGCTCCTTGGTCACGGTCACCGGCGCGGGCGCGGTGCCGGCCGGCGGCAGGTTCGCGGGATCGAACATCTTGGCGGTCGGGCCCTCCATCGGGGAGGGGGCGGCGGCGGGCGCGGCGGGCGGTGCGCCGGCGGTCGAATTTGCGGGTTGCGGCGCGGACTTCGTACACGCGGCGGCGAGGGCGATCACGACGAGGCTGCGCATGGCCGGGACCATACAACGCCGCCTCGGCCCGCGGTACCATCAAGGCGTGCGGTACGGACTGTTGCTCGCGGTCGCGGGCTCGGCGCCGACCCCGATCGTCCGGGTCCGCATTCCGTGAATGTGCTAGCAAGGCGGGTCCGTCATGCGCCACGTCTACGCCGACTTCATCGATCGCGTCGCCAAGCCGGCGCGCTATCTCGGCGGCGAGTACCAGGCGCAGGTCAAGCACGGCGAGGACCTCGCGCGGGTGTGCCTCGCGTTCCCGGATGTCTACGACATCGGGATGTCGCACCTCGGCACGAAGATCATCTACGCGCTGCTCAACCGCGATCCGCGGATCGCGTGCGAGCGCGCGTTCGCGCCGTGGCTCGACATGGAGGCCGAGCTGCGCGCGCGGGGGCTGCCGCTGGTCTCGCTCGAGCGCCAGCGGCCGCTCGGCGAGTTCGACGTGCTCGGCATCTCGCTGCAGTACGAGCTGACGTTCACCAACCTGCTCACGCTGCTCGATCTCGGCGGGATCGCGCTGCGCGCCGCGGCGCGCGCCGAGGATGCGACGCTCGTCCTGGTCGGCGGCCCGACCGCATCGCACTGCGAGCCGGTGAGCGCGTTCGTCGACGCCGCGTTCATCGGCGAGGCCGAGGAGCAGCTGCCCGAGCTGGTGGTGGCGTGGGCGGCGCTGCGCCGCGCGATCCGCGCCGGCGAGCGCACGCGGGCCGACGCGCTCGCCGAGCTGGCGAGCCGGTTTTCGTTGTACGTGCCGTCGCTGTACGCGACCGAGCGCGACGCCGCGACCGGCATGACCGTGGTCGGCGCGCCGCTCGATCCGCGCGTGCCGGCGCGCGTCCAGCGCGCGATGGTCGCCGACCTCGATCGCTTCCCGTTTCCGTCCGACACGCCGGTGCCGTACGCCGAGGCGGTGTTCGAGCGCGCGTCGGTCGAGATCGCGCGCGGTTGCACCGAGGGCTGTCGGTTCTGCCAGGCCGGCATGATCTATCGGCCGGTGCGCGAGCGCTCGCCGCAGTCGATCGCCGAGTCGCTGCTCGGCGGGGTCGAGCGCGCGGGGTACGACGAGACCGGGTTGACCTGCCTGTCGACCGCCGACTACTCGAGCATCACGCCGCTGGTCAAGCGCCTGGCCGGCGAGCTGCGCCGGCGCGGCGTGTCGATGTCGGTCGCGTCGCTGCGCGCCTACGGGCTCAACGAGGACCTGCTCGACGAGCTCGCGCTGACGCGGATCACCGGCCTGACGTTCGCGCCGGAGGCCGGCACCCAGCGCATGCGCGATGTGGTCAACAAGAACGTGACCGAGGCGCACGTCGAGGAGAGCTCGCGCCGGGTGTTCGCGCGCGGCTGGCACCGCCTCAAGCTGTACTTCATGATCGGCCTGCCCACCGAGGAGGACGACGACGTGCGCGGCATCGTCGAGACCGGCCGGCGCATGCTGCGGATCGGTCAGGACGCGATCGGCCGGCGCGCCGAGGTCACGGTGTCGGTCAGCTCGCACGTGCCCAAGCCGCATACGCCGCTGCAGTGGTGCGCGCAGGACTCGCTCGACGAGATCCGCCGCAAGCAGGGCATCCTGCGCGAGACGGCCGGGCGCGAGGTCGGGCTGCGGCTCAAGCATCACGACAGCGGGATCTCGTTCGTCGAGGGCGTGCTCGCGCGCGGTGATCGCCGGCTGTGCGACGTGATCGAGGCGGTGTGGCGCGACGGTGCGCGGTTCGATGGCTGGGACGAGGTGTTCGACGTCGAGCGCTGGCAGCGCGCGTTCGCGGCGCACCGCGTCGACGTCGCGGCCTACCTCGGCACGCGGCCGGTCGGCGCGCGGCTGCCGTGGGATCACATCGACGTCGGGCTCGAGGACGGGTTCTTGCTCGGCGAGTACCGCAAGGCGCTCAAGGGCAGGGCGAGCCCGCCGTGCGGCAAGGTCGCGGGCATGCTGATCCATCACACCAACCTCGCGGACG
The DNA here is from genome assembly GCA_035516595.1 of Kofleriaceae bacterium. Lineage (GTDB taxonomy): Bacteria > Myxococcota_A > Polyangia > Haliangiales > Haliangiaceae > JABFXX01. The sequence continues at coordinate 13,389 of DATJAE010000369.1, forward strand.
CCGAGCCCGATCGTCGCAAGCTCGTGTGCTACGACTGCGGCGTCGCGTGCGACCTGTCGAAGATGCGCGACGACCGGCTGGTCGCGCTGCGCGCGCTCGGCGCCGCGGCGCGGCCGGCACCCGCGCCGGCGATCGCGCCCGGTCGCGACCGCGAGACCGAGCGCGCCGAGCGCGTGCGGCTGGCCGGCCACGTCGGCGCGGGCGCGCCGTACTCGACGTATCGCATCCGGTTCGCGAAGCTCGGGCGCGCGGCGTTCCTCGGCCACCTCGACCTGGTCCGGCTGCTCGCGCGCACGCTGCGCCGCGCCGATCTGCCGCTCGCGATGACCCGCGGGTTCTCGCCCAAGCCGCGCATGGTGTTCGGGCCGGCGCTCGGCCTGGGCGTGCCGAGCCTCGGCGAGCTGGTCGACATCGACCTCGAGCACGTCGTGCCCGGCGCGGCCAGCTGGGACATCCCCGACGGCGCGCTGCGGGTCGAGCTCGCCGCCGCCGACGTGCGCGAACGCCTCGCCGCGGTGTGCCCGCCCGGCATCGAGGTCCACGACTGCGCGATCGTGCGGCTGGCCGGCCATCCGCTCGCGAGCGCGCCGGATCGCGGGCTGGGCAAGCTGATCGACGCGATCGATCTCGTCGTGCGGCCCGCGGCCGACGGCATCGCGCACGACGCCGCGCGGCTCGACCGGATCGCGCGCGCGCTGCTCGCCAAGGGCGCCGCGCCGGTCGCGCGCGGCGACCGGACGATCGACGTGCGCGCGCTCGTGCTCGACGCCGGCGTGATCGCCGACGACGCCGCGACCCGGCTGTGCGCCGCGCTCGACTGGCCGGACGCGCCGGCGCTGCTCCGCGCGCGCGTGCGATCGAGCGCCGAGGGCTCGGTCAAGCCGGCCGAGCTCGCCCGCGCGCTCGGCGTGTGGGGCTCGGACGACCCGCGCGGCGAGCGCGCGCTGGTCGCGCGGCTCGGCGTGGTCGCGCAAGTCCAGTAGCCAGCGATCGCAACTTGTCGTGGGCAGCTCGCGCGGCCAAGCGCGCAGAACCGCGTCGCGGCGCGCTGGCCCCGCGGCTGCACCATGGCGGCGCGATGCGCCTCGCCCTGCTCGCGCTCGCCGCCTGCTCGAGCGCCCATCCCGCCGCGGCACCCGATGGCGCCGCCGCGCCCGACGCGCCCGCCGGCGATGCGGCGATCGGCGATGCGGCGACCGGCTGCGCCTCGGTCACCGATCAGGCCGCGGTCGCGATCGCGACCGCGCCGGCGCAGGGCGAGTACGCGCTGACCGTGCGCGCGAATTCGTACTCCGCGACGTCGTGGGGCGAGGCCGGCAACGAGGCGGTCGTGCTCGCGGTGTCGAGCGCGCAGCGCGGCCTGGTCGGGCACCTCGTGCTGCACCAGGGCCAGACGCCGTTCGACTACGCGATGCACGTCGGCGCGCTCGCGCAGGGCGACACGCTCGCGCTCCAGGTGTCGACCCTGTCGGCGCCCGGCGCGGTGCGCGCCGCGACCGCGTGCGACGTGCACCTGATCGCGGTGTCGACGCTCGGCGCGGCGGCCGACGGCGTGCTCCACGCGCCCGAGCTGCGCTGGCCGGTGCAGAAGGCGTTCAACGATCTGCCGATGGTGGTCGGCTGGTCGGCGGCCCGGCACACGTATCAGACCGTGATGACCAACGAGGACGGCGGCACCGCCGAGCAGTGCGGCGGCGGCGCGACCGGCATGCAGGCCGAGATCGCGCGGTGGGGGCGCTCGCTCGACATCGAGGACCACTACTCGTACGGCGGCGCGTCGCCGACCTGGGAGCGCTGCACCGGGACCGTGCCGATCACCACCACGGCGATCCGCTACGAGGCCGCGCATCCGATCCTGTACTGGGGCGACGGCCACAACCGGCTGTTCGAGGATCGCGGCGGCTACGGCCAGACCTGCGGCACGGCCGCGCCGGAGAAGCCCGACGGCGACCTCGCCGGCTGGAACATCGACGATCCGTCCACCGCGCTCGCCGACGATCCGGGTGACGTGATCATCCTTCGCCCGCTGCCGGTCGACATGGACGCGCTCGGCTACGCGCAGTTCCCGGGGCGGCGCGAGGGCATCGCCGACAGCTACGCGCCCTGGCTGTATCGCATCACGTCGCTCGAGCTCGCCAAGGAGGGCAAGATCGACGACGCGAAGACGTTCGACATGTCGCGCTACCTCTACGTCGACGTCCAGGTCGCGGACGTCGGCGGCACCGGCGACTCGTACTGCAGCCTCGTCGTGAGCGGCGGGTTCAAGCTGCGCGCGGTCACCGGCGACGGCACGACGATCAGCTCGCCGCAGATCACCGCGGACTACGCGTCGGGCGGCGCGCACGACTGGAAGCGCGTCGCGATCGCCTTGCCGGCCGGGATCGGCGCCGCCGATATCGATCACTTCGTGTTCGACGCCTACGACGACGACGGCATCTACCTGACCGCGCTCGGCGACGCGTTCGTGCCGGTCGCGGACGGCACGACCAACGGCGCGAGGCTCGACTACGTGCGCCACGGCGTGACTCCGTACCAGGACTACGTCGACGACGACAGCTCGTCGTGCAGCGGCGGGGTCAACACCGCCGGACCGGGCGGGCTGGCCTACACCTGCGTCGGCGGCGAGGTCACGCTGCCGAGGTGATCACAGCTGCAACGTGCCCGTGTCCCACAGCTCGAGCTTGACGTTGGGGTCGGCGCTGCTCGCGCCTTCGATCACCAGCACGTGACCGGCGTAGGCCGGATCGGTCGAGACCTCGGCGAGCGTCGCCTCGATCCTCGTCGTGCCGCGGATCGCGGTGGCGACGATGCCGTTGCCCCAGCGGTCGAGGTGGCCCGCGAGCGGCGACGCGGTATGCGCCGAGGCTCCGACCACGAGCGCGCCATTGGGCCGGCCGATCTCGCGCCGCATGTGGGTCGCGAACGCGTGCAGCATCTTGAGCGGGTCGCCGCCGCTGGCGATGTAGTCGCGCGGATTGGTGGCGGGCCCGGCGGCGAAGGCCCAGCCGCCGAAGTGGATCGCGACCCGGATCGCGTCGTCGCTCCACGTCGCCATCGCGTCGTGGACGCCATTGCGCTTGAGCCGGTCGATCGCGTAGCGCTCGAGCTCGCCGACCTGGGCCTGCATCGCGTGCGGCGCGGAGCCAGGTTGCTCGAGCAGCGCGGCGAGGTAGTCGAGCACGCCGCCGTTGGCCCGATCGCGCAGGAACGCGTGGGCGCGCGCGCCGACCAGGACGTGGCCGGTGTTGTCGACCACCGCGAACTGCTGGTCGTCGGTGACCGCGAAGCCGATCGCGCGGAGCTTCTCGCGCGACGCGGGCTCGAGCGCGAGCCAGCGGTGGACGTAGTCGGCGGCGTTGCTGTCGGCCCAGCCGCTGCCGATCGTCACGGTGCCGTCGTAGGTGTTGATCGACGACGGCGTGCCCTCCTGTGCCGTGCCGGCGAACAGCTCGCCGATCGCGAGCCGGGTCACGCGGTCGTCGCTGGTCGGCATCGGCTGCGCCGGGCCGCCGTACATCCAGCCGTGGTTGCCGTGATACGGCTTCCACTGGTCCGCGCCGAGCCGCGTGCCGAGCTCGGCGCGC
>DATJAE010000370.1:0-4185 GCA_035516595.1 Kofleriaceae bacterium
TCGCCGGGATCGCGGCGGGCGCTGCGTTCGGCTACGGCAAGCCGCGCTGGCGGCTCGCGCTCGGCGCGCTCGCGATCGTCCCGCTGCTCGCGCTGGCTCCGACCGCGCCGGTGCTCGCGCTCGCCGCGGCCCTGCTCGCGCTCGGCCTCGCCGCCGGCGGTCCGCGCGGCGTCGCCGGCGCGCTCGGCGTGATGCTCGCGGCCGCGCTCGCGCTGGTCGCGATGTGGAGCGCGCAGCGCGTCGCCCACGCCGAGGCCGTGGTGCGCTGGCCGGCCAGTGCCACGGCCGCCGCGAGCGCCGGCGCGCTGGCGATCACGTTCGTGCTCGCGCTCGTGCCGCGCCACCTGCGGATCGAGCGCGATCCGGTCGGCGCCGCGATGCGCGCGCTGCCGCCGATGATCGAGCGCGATGTCCGCGAGCTGTGCGTGCGCTCGATCGCGATCTGGAACGGTGCACGGCGCGAGCTGCCGGCGGGCGATCCCGGCCGTCAGCTCGTGCGCGATGGCGTGGTCAAGACGCTCGAGGTCGCGGCCCGCACGATCGCGCTCGCGCCGAAGGGCGCGGGGGAGCGCGAGCTCGCCGAGCGCATGACCGAGCTCGACCACCGGATCGCCGAAGCGCGCGATCCCGAGGAGCGCGCGCAGTACGAGGCGGCGCGCGCCACGCTCGACGATCAGCGCGCGCTCGGCGACGAGCTCCTGCAGCGCCGCGCCCGCGTGGTCGCGCGGCTGCATCATCACGTCGCCGCGCTCGAGAAGCTGCGGCTCGCCGCCACCGCCGAGACCCCGGCGCTGCGCCAGCTCGAGGAGCTGTCGCACGAGGTCGCCGCCAGCGGCGAGGCGCTCGCCGCGGCGTAACCCGCCCGCGCGGTCCGCGCACGAACCTGGTACGCTCTCGTGCCAGGAGGAAGCATGCGCGTGCTCGCTGCGATCGTCGTCGCGTTCGGCCTTCTCGGCGGGGTCGCCCACGCCGACAAGGACGCCGACGCCAACTACAAGGAAGGCCTCGCCTACAAGATGCAGGGCAAGGTCGACGACGCGATCCGATCGATGGAAGCGGCGATCGCGGTCAACCCCAAGCACGGCATGGCGTGGGCCGCGCTCGGCAGCCTCTACAAGCAGAAGAGCGACCTCGCGAAGTCGATCGACGCGTACGAGCACGCGACCCAGCTGATCAAGAAGGACAAGATCCTGTGGCTGAACCTCGGGTCGGCCTACGCCAACAGCGACCGGCTCGACGACGCGCTGCGCGCGCTCAACGCCGCCGCCGCGCTCGACCCCAAGGACCCCGAGATCCGCGCCAAGCTCGGCACGGTCAAGCGCAAGAAGGCCGACTACGCTGGCGCGATCGTCGATCTCGAGTACGCGGTCAAGGTCAAGGCCGACGAGCCGGAGTGGTGGCACAACCTCGGCGTCGCGTACCGCTATGCCAAGCGCGAGGACGACGCGATCGTCGCTTACGGCAAGGCGATCGCGCTCGCGCCCAACGAGGCGCGTTACCACTTCGATCTCGGCGCCGCGTATCGCCGCAAACAGGATCCGGACAAGGCGATCCCCGAGTACGAGAAGGCGACCTCGCTCGATCCCGGCAACGCCGACGGCTGGTTCGATCTCGGCTTCATGTACAAGGAGAACCACGACAACGACAAGGCGATCGATGCGTTCAACCACTACCTCGCGGCCAACAAGGGTAAGGACTCGGCCGGCCAGAAGCGGATCGAGGACGAGTGCGCTGCGCTCGGCGCGAGCTGCGGCGGCAAGAAGCCGCCGCCGCCGAAGAAGAGGTAGCCGCGCGCCCCACCGTGGTAAGGTGGGAAATGCGGATCAGCTGGCTGTCGGCCGAGGAGATCGCGGCGGCCCGCCAGGCTCTGCGAGCAGGCGGTGCGACCTGGGAGGATCACTTCGATCCCGAGTTCGCGTCGCCCGAGGTTCCCGAGGATCTGCACATCCTCGACTGGGAGCACATCACCGAGCACGTCGCGCGCGCCGAGCGGGTCTCGGCGGTGGTGCGCGAGCAAGGCCTGGCCGCGGCGCGCGCCCGGTTCGCCAGCTCGGGCGTCGCGATCGAGGCGGCGACCCTCGCGGCCGCGGCGCACGAGGACGACGCGCTCGATCTCGATCAGGTGATCGACGTGCTGCGCTGCGAGATCGATGCGTACGTGTTCTACGGCCCGTTCCTCGAGCTGATGATCCACCTCGGGCGCGGCGACCGGGAGCTCACGCGACGCACCTACGAGGACTTCGTCGCCGCGTACGCGCGCGCGCTGTCGCGAGTGCCGCACGGCGCGGCGCGGGTCGGCGCGATGCGCGACGGCCTCGCCGACTACTACGTGAGCGCGGGGCTGGTCGACGAGGCGACCCAGCTGTTCGAGACGCGCCACGAGGAGGATCGCAACGACGCGGCGGTCGCGCTGTCGGCGAGCCGCGCGTTCCTCGCCGCCGGCATGGTCAGCTACGCGGTGCGCTGGCTCGGCATCGCGGCGGTGCGCGCGCAGACGCTCGGCCGCGCCGAGCTGGCGACCCGGCTGCGCGCGAAGCAGGAAGCTGTCCGCAAGCGGCTGTCCTGAGTCCGGACGATCGCGTCCGGCGCTCGGCCAGAGCGGACACGCGGTCGCGCTGCGCGGGGAGCGCTGTGATGTCAGCCCCGTGTGGTACGACGCACCATGGCCAAGGTGAAGGCGCTCAAGCCGCCGCGCAGCGTGTACTGCTGCAGCGCGTGCGGCCACGTCGAGCCCAAGTGGCTCGGGCGCTGCCCTGCGTGCCACGAGTGGAGCTCGATGATCGAGGAGGTGGCGGCGATCGCGCCGGCGCGGCCGAGCGCGGCGGGCGTCTCCGACGGCGCGGCGCCGCTCGCGATCACCGAGATCGGCGAGCACGTCGGCGGGCCGCGCCGTGGCAGCGGGATCGGCGAGCTCGATCGCGTGCTCGGCGGCGGGCTGGTCGCGGGCTCGATCGTCCTGCTCGGCGGCGATCCCGGCGTCGGCAAGTCGACGCTGCTGATCCAGGCGCTCGCCGGGCTGGCCGGGCAGGGCAGCGTGCTCTACGCGACCGGCGAGGAGTCGGTCGCGCAGACCGCGATGCGCGCGCGCCGGGTCGGCGCCGCCAAGCACGCGATCGCGATCGTGGCGGAGACCGATGTCGAGCGCATCCTCGCGCACGCTTCCGACGCGCGCCCCGCGATCCTCGCGGTCGATTCGATCCAGACCGTACACACCCCGCTGCTCGATTCGATCCCGGGCTCGCTCGCGCAGGTGCGCGAGTGCGCGAGCCGGCTCATGCAGTTCGCCAAGACCACCGGCACGCCGACCATCGTGGTCGGTCACGTCACCAAGGACGGCGCGATCGCCGGACCGAAGACACTCGAGCATCTGGTCGACGTCGTGCTCCAGCTCGAGGGCGACGGTGGACCGTACCGGATCCTGCGAGCGCACAAGAACCGGTTCGGCTCGACCCAGGAGATCGGGGTGTTCGAGATGCGCGGCGTCGGGATGGCCGAGGTGCCGAATCCATCGGCCCACCTGCTCGCCGAGCGGCCCGCGGGCGCGCCTGGCTCGGTCGTGGTGGCGTCGGCCGATGGCGCGCGTCCGCTGCTGGTCGAGATCCAGGCGCTGGTCGCGCCGGCGTGCGCCGGATTCGGCCGCCGCACCGCGGCCGGGGTCGACGGCAACCGCGTCTCGCTGCTGCTCGCGGTGCTTGCGCAGCGCGCGGCATGCGACGTGCTGGACCGCGACGTGTTCGTCAACGTCGCGGGCGGCGTGCGGCTCGGCGAGCCGGCGATCGATCTCGGCGTCGCGTGCGCGATCGCATCTTCGGCGCGCGGCCGGGCGATCGACGCGGGCACCGTGCTGTTCGGCGAGATCGGCCTGGCCGGCGAGGTCCGCGCGGTCACGCTGTGCGAGCAGCGGCTGGCGGAGGCGGCGCGGCTCGGGTTCCGTCGCGCGATCGTCCCGGCACAGAATGCGCGCCGGCTCGACGACGCGTGCGGCATCGAGCTCGTGCCGGTCGACCGGCTGGCGAGCGCCATCGGCGAGCTGTAGGCGCGGTGGACAGCGCGCCCACGTGGGCGCGGATCGCGGACGTGCCGGACACGCGCGCCCACGTGGGCGTGGATCGCGGACGCGACGGACACGCGCGCCCACGTGGGCGCGGATCGCGGACGCGGCGGACACGCGCGCCCACGTGGGCG
>DATJAE010000371.1:0-25597 GCA_035516595.1 Kofleriaceae bacterium
CTCTTGCCGTCAGGTCCGGATCTGCCCGGTGCCGCGGACGACAAACTTGGTGGTGGTGAGGCCTTCGGCGCCCATCGGACCGTAGGCGTGAAGGCGGGTGGTCGAGATCCCGATCTCGGCGCCGAGCCCGAGCTCGCCGCCATCGGCGAACCGGGTCGACGCGTTGACGATCACGGTCGACGAGTCGACCTCGCGCACGAACTTGTCGGCGACGCCCGGATCGGTGGTGAGGATCGCCTCGGTGTGGCGCGAGCCGTAGCGCTCGATGTGATCGATCGCGGCGGCGACGCCGTCGACCACGCGCACCGCGAGGATCAGGTCGAGGTACTCGGCGTACCAGTCGTCCTCGCTCGCGGCCCGGACCGCGCTGCCGCCGAGCGCGCGGGTCTCCGTGCAGCCGCGCAGCTCGACCCTCGGCGACAGCGCCGCGACCAGCGCGGGCACGAAGCTCGCCGCGATCTCGCGATCGACCAGCACGGTCTCGACCGCGTTGCACACCGCGGGCCGCTGGCACTTCGCGTTGCTCACGATCGCGATCGCGTCGGCGAGGTCGCTCCCGGAGTGGACGTAGATGTGGCACACGCCCTTGTAGTGCTTGATCACCGGCACGCGCGCGTGCTCGGCGACGAACCGGATCAGGCCCTCGCCGCCGCGCGGGATGCACACGTCGATCAGGTCGTCGAGCTGGACCAGCTCCGCGATCGCTTCGCGGTCGCTGGTCGGGACGAGCTGGACGATCGCGGGCGGCAGCCCGGCGCTGTCGAGCCCGGTCGCGATCGCGTCGGCGAGCGCGCGGTTGGTGTGCAGCGCCTCGCGCCCGCCGCGCAGGATGCACGCGTTGCCGCTCTTCAGGCACAGCGCGGCGGCGTCGCTCGTCACGTTGGGCCGCGCCTCGTAGATCATCAGCACGACGCCGAGCGGGATCCGCACGCGCTGGACCTCGAGCCCGCTCGGCCGGCGCTCGGCGTGCTCGACGCGGCCGACCAGCTCGGGCTGCGCCGCGATGTCGCGGACCGCGCGCGCCAGCGCCGCGAGCCGCGCGTCGTCGAGCCGGAGCCGGTCGATCATCGCCGGCGCGAGCCGCTCGGTCTCGGCGAGATCGGTGCGGTTGGCCGCCAGGATGTCGTCGCGCCGGCCTTCGATCACGTCGGCGATCGCACCGAGCGCCGCGGTGCGCTGCGCGGCCGGAGCCTTCGCCGCGATCCGCGCCGCTCGCCGCGCGGCTTCCGCGACGCCCCGCAACCCCCTGGCAGTTTGCTCGACTGAGGTCACCTAATCACAAGATCACGAGATCATCTCGGTGAATGGCTTCGTCGATGCTCCTGTATCCCAGCGTGGCCTCGATATCGGCGGATTGCAAGCCCTGGATCTTGCGCAGATCGGCTCCGGGGTAAGCCGCGAGACCGCGGGCGATTTCGTCTCCGGCGCGCGTCACGATCGACACCGTGTCGCCGAGCTCGAACGCGCCGTCGACCGCGACGATCCCGGCCGGGAGCAAGCTCTTGCCGGCCTCGCGCACCGCGCGCGCCGCGCCGTCGTCGACGATCAGCCGCCCCGCCGGGCGCGCGCCGTACGCGATCCAGTGCTTGCGCGACGACAGCACGCTCGCCGCCGGCACGAACAGCGTGCCGACATCGGCGCCGGCGAGCACGCGCACCAGCACGTCGGGCTCGCGCCCGGGCGCCACGATCGCCGGCACGCCGGTGCGCGTGACGATCCGCGCCGAGCCGACCTTCGACGCCATGCCGCCCGAGCCGACGCCGCTGGTAGAGCCGCCGGCGACCGGCGCCGCCTCGCGATCGATGTCGCGCACGATCGGGATGCGCGCGCCGGCCGCGTCGCGCACGCCCTCGACGTCGGTCAGGATGACCAGCGCGTCGGCCGTCACGAGATTACACACCAGCGCGGCGAGCTGATCGTTGTCGCCGAACTTGATCTCGTCGGTCGCGACCGTGTCGTTCTCGTTGATGATCGGCACGACGCCGCGATCGAGCAGCGCGCGCAGGGTCAGCCGCGCCGACAGGAAGCGCCGGCGGTCGGCGAGGTCGTCGTGGGTGACCAGCACCTGGCCGATCGCGAGGTCGTGCGCGGAGAACGCGTGCTCCCAGTGCTGCATCAGCCGCGACTGGCCGACCGCGGCCGCGGCCTGGAGCGCGGGCAAGTCGCGCGGCCGCGCCTCGAGCCCGAGCCGGCGCACGCCGAGCGCGATCGCGCCCGAGGACACGATCGCGAGCTCGACGTCGCGCCGGCGTAGCTCCGCGATCTGGTCGGCGATCCGCGCGGGCAGGCTCGCCGGCCCCTCGGCGATCAGCCGGCTGCCGATCTTGACCACGACGCGGCGCGCGCTGGCGAGCCCGGCGCGCTCGGTCACGGCTCCTCGGCGTGCTGCCGCGCCCGCCACCGCCGGTCGAGCGACGAGATCGCGCTGTCGAGGAACGGGTTGGCCTCCGACGACAGCTGGACCTCGATCGCGGCGACCGCGCGCGACAGAAAGCCGGTCTTGCTGGCGAGCGCGGCCTCCATCGCCTGCTCGAGCTCGTCGACGCGCTCGGCCTCGGTGACCTCGCTCTTGCGTGCGAGCAGCCGGCGCAGCGCGCCGCCCGACGCGAGATCGGCGAGCTCGAGCGGCGCGCGCAGCGTGGCTCGCGCGGCCGAGAGCGCGCCGCGGCGGAACGGATGGAACGCGAGCGCGCCCGGGGTGTGCTCGATCGTGCGGGCGATCTCGTCGCGCAACGCCAGCGCGGTCGGGCCGTCGAGCGCGAGCCCGCGGTGCAGCCGCGCGCAGTAGTGATCGAACAGCGTCATCGCGACGAACGAGTGCGACGCCGAGCGTGCGCGATTGATCGTCGCGAGCGCCAGCATCATGCGCTTCGCGCTCGCCGACGCGATGCGCAGCAGGACGCCGCCGGTCGCGACGTCGAGGATCGACGGCGGCGGCGAGGTGCCGTGCACGAGGTTCGCCACCGCCTCGCGCGACAGATCGACGTGGTGCGCCGTCGCGATCCGGCGATAGCCGCTGCCGAGGATGGTCGACACCACCCACTCGTCGAGGAACGGCACCGGCACGGCGCCCGCCAGGCTGGCGAGGATCGAGCGCGCGATGATCGAGCGGCGCTGCGGCACCAGGTAGTCGCGGCGCGGGACCAGGCTCGTGGTCATCGCGGGCTCCCCGATCCGGCCGGGCCCGCCGGCGCCGGCGCCACCGGGACGAGGGGCGTGCCATCCGGGTTCTTGCGCAGCGGCGGCGCGATGCCCTGGAGCAGGTAGTCGCGGTCGTCCACCTCGCGCAGCCGCTCGGGCGTGGCGACCACGTCGTCGCCGGCGGGCGCGGCGATCTGCGCGAGCTCGCCGATCCGCGACACCGCGCTCGCGAGCGACAGCTTCATCGTGAAGTGGCGGTTGTCGCGGACAAAGCCGATCGTCGCATCGAGCTTGATCGACAGCGGCACGCCCTTGTCGGCGTCGAGCACGATCTCGCCCGACAGCGCGTCGACGGTGCGGGTCTCGCGCCACTTGCGCTGCGCGAGCGCCTCGCGCGGCGGCGTCTTGCCCTGCGGCGCGAGCTTGATCGCGATCTTGCGGCCGTCGCGGCCGACCAGCTTGACCGCGCCGAGATCGGTCAGCTCGGCGCCCGGCTCGACCAGGTCCCAGATCGCGGCGCCCGCGCCGTACATCTCGTCGCGCAGCTGCTCGGGCTCGTCGGGAGTCTCCGGCGCGCGCTCGTGCCAGCGCTGGTAGCGCGGCCGCAGGTACAGCTTGTCGCCGGTGAAGATCACCTCGCGGCCGTAGTCGGCCGAGTTGGTGTAGACCGCGTGAAACGCGCGATCGGCGCCGAGATCGATCACGGTGCGATCGTCGAGGTCCGATTGCACGCGGTCGGCCTCGCGGACCTGCATCGAGGTCGTGATCGTCTCCTCGTGCGGGCCGAGCGCGGCGGCCACCGCGTGCTCCGGCGTGGCGAGCGCGCGGCCGAGCTCGGCCGGATCGGCGGCCGCGCGCGACAGGTCGATCGGCGCGGCTTGCCTGGGCGGCGCCACCACCAGGCCGCCCAGGTCCCGATCCGGGACGCCCTGCGAGCGGCCGCACGCGACGAGTGCCAGACTGGCAGCGAGCGTCGCGCGCAACATCGCTGGTTCTTAGCTTTCTCGACGGCCGGGGTCAACCGGGCTAGGGTTGGCGGTGGGTGCACGACGCGCTCTCGATCCTCGCGACCTCGCCCGCCGGCTACGTGTTTGCGGTCGTGCTCGGCCTCCTGTTCGGCAGCTTCGCCAACGTGTGCATCTACCGCTGGCCGCCGAGCGAGGCCCACCCGCACGGCCGCTCGGTGGTGCGCCCCGGCTCGCACTGCTTCGCGTGCGGCGCCCCGATCCGCTGGTACGACAACGTCCCGCTCGCCAGCTACCTGTGGCTGCGCGGGCGCTGCCGGGCGTGCAAGGCGGCGTTCTCGCCGCGTTACCTGCTGGTCGAGGCGCTGACCGGCGCGCTGTTCGGCGTCGCGTTCTGGTTCACGCTCGGCACCGGCGGGCTGCTGTCGGGCTCGCTCGAGCACCGCGGGCTCGCGTTCCTGGTCGACGCCGCGTTCGTGTGGGTGATGGTGGTGGTGACGTTCATCGACCTCGATCACAAGCTCATCCTCAACAAGCTGACCATCCCGTCGATGATCGCGTTCTACGGCGCGTCGCTCGTGCTCGGCGGTCCATGGTGGGGGGGCCTGGTCGGCGCCGCGATCGGCTACGGCGTGCCGTGGCTGATCGGCGAGCTCTACCTGCGCCTGCGCAAGCGCGAGGGGCTCGGGCTCGGCGACGGCATGCTGCTCGCGGTGGTCGGCGCGCTGCTCGGCTGGCGCGGCGTCGTGATCGCGCTGTTCGGCGGCTCGGTGATCGGCTCGGTGCTCGGGATCGCGGCGATCATCGCGGCGCGGCGCAAGGCCGAGCCCGCCGAAGGCGAGGACGAGCCCGGCCTCATGACCACCGAGCTGCCGTTCGGGCCGTTCCTCGCGCTCGCCGCCGTGTTCTATCTGTTCGGCGAGCCGTGGATCCAGCTGCACTTCACGCTCGCCGGAGGCTGAGCCGAGGCGGCTGCGTGCTATCGTGCTGGCGTGGGTGGCCAAGCGGCCGAGCAGATCATCGCCGGCGTCGTCCTGAGCGAGCGCCTCGCGGTGACCATGTACGGCGCGATCCATCGCGCGCAGTTCGGCGGCCAGCGCAACCTGCGCGGCCTGGTCGTCGATCCCAAGATGCTCGCGGAGGACGCGTTTCGCATCGCGCTCACCGACGCGCGCAGCATCGACAAGATCACCAAGCTCGACCACCCCAACATCGTGCCGACGGTCGGCGTCGAGTCGGGCGGTCCCGACGTGGTCGTGGTGACCCGCGGCGTCGGCCGCTACGTCACCGTGCAGGACCTGGTCGCCGCGGCCAAGGCGCGCAGCAAGCAGGGCGGCAAGCTGTCGCTGCCGATCGCCGCGCTGATCGGCAAGTCGGTGATCGAGGCGCTCGCCGCCGCGCACAAGGCCGGCGTGATCCACGGCGCGGTCCACCCGCGCAGCGTGCTGATCGACGAGGACGGCGTCGTGCGGCTCGGCGACTTCGTGGTCGGACGCGCGCTCACCACCGCGGTCGCGCAGGGCGCCGACTCGACGCTGTGGCGCGGCCTGGCCGGCTACATCGCGCCCGAGCTGGTGGTCGGCGAGGATCCGACGCCGGGGGTCGACGTGTTCGCGGTCGGCGCGATGCTGTTCGCGATGCTGTCGGGCGAGGTCCCGCCCGGCGTGCTGCGCGTGACGCCCGCGGTCGAGCGCCTGGTGCAGCGCGCGCTCGACACCGATCCGACCCGCCGCTACCGGACGGCGAGCGACCTGCTCGAGAACCTGGTCGAGGCGATGGAGGACGATCGCTGGGAGCTCGCCGAGCGCGGCGAGCTGATCCGCGAGGCCGGGCTGTCGGCGAGCGACACCAACATCGACGAGGCGACCGAGGACCTGCTCGCCTCGCTGGGCTCGGCCCCGGGCAACGTGCAGGTCACGCCGATCCGGCCGGGCGCGGACCTGACGTCGGCCAAGGGCTCGGGCAACCGGCTCGACGCGCTGCTCGCGGACCTCGACGAGCACACCGGCCTCACCAAGGTCGACGATCCGCCGCTGCCGTTCCGGCGCGACCCGATCTCGGAGGTCATCAAGGCCGATCCGCGGCGCAAGGAAGCGATCGTGTCGTCGGCGCGCGTGCCGTCGCTCGACGACCCCGACGACGAGACGCCGATCCCCGGCCCGGTGCGCGATTCGCACCTCGACTTCGATCCGGGGTCCGGCAGGCGCGCCGCTGGCTACGCGGCGCGCCCGGCCAGCGCCGACGAGGCGGCCGCGCTCGCCGCGATCGGCGATCTCGACGAGGGCGCCAAGCGCGTCAACACCGCCGCCGAGGCCGCGACCGCGGCGGCCGCCAAGCTCGAGGAGGCCGCCGATCGGGTCGAGCGCGCCGCGGTGCGCGCCGAGACCAACTCGCCCAAGCGCGCCCGGCCGATCGCCGATCCGCTCGAGCACATGGATCTGCCGCCGCCACGGCTCAAGAGCCCGGTGCGCAGCGTGATCGGCGGGCTGATCGTGCTCGGCCTCGTCGGCGGCGCGGGCTACATGCTCTACACCAAGTACAACCGCGACGAGGCCGATCAGCAGGCCGCCGCCGAGCGCCGCGCGCAGGAGCTCAAGGACAAGCAGGCGCTCGAGGACAAGCTGCGCGCCGGCCAGCCCGATCCCGGCGCGATCGACGTCACCGCCGACCAGGCCGGCGTGTGGCTCCGGCTCGGCCGCACGCCGCTCGATACGACGATCGATCTGCCGGCGAGCCAGCCGCACGACCTGGTGCTGCTGCACGACGGCAACGATGCGACCGAGGCGCAGGTCAACGGCACGAGCTGGACCGGCGCCAAGCAGACGCTCAAGGCCTCGATCGAGGTCGCGCTCAAGCCGGCGAGCAAGGACAAGCGCGCGGCCGAGCTGCCGCTCCAGCCGACGACACCGGTGCTGTCGTCGACCGGCGTGGTCGGCAACGGTCCGTTGCACATCGACTCGACGCCGAGGGACGCCGAGGTGTGGCTGTTCATCGGCACGAGCCACGTCCACTTCTCGGATCTGTGGGCCGGGCGCGACTACGAGCTCGCGGTCGTGCGGCCCGGGTTCAAGACCGCGCACGTCGAGTTCAAGGCCGACGAGTGGCGCGACGGCGGCGATCCCAACGTGCCGATCGACGTCGCGAAGAAGAAGCCGGTGCTGTCGCGCACGGTCGAGCTCGAGCCCGATCCCGCGCAGAAGCCCGCCAAGGGCCGGTGATGTCGACCGCGCGCACGCTGCACGTGCGATGCGCGACCTGGGACCAGGTCGACATCTTCATGTCGCGCAAGCTGCGCAAGGGCAAGCTGCTGTCGATGAAGGTGCCGTTCGCGACCAAGGTCGGCGCGGAGCTCACGCTCGGCCTCGAGCTGCCCAACCAGCTGGTGATCGCGATCGACGGCACGGTGCAGCGCGCGTCGCCGGTCGAGACCATGCCGGGCTCGGGCGACGCGCTGCGCATGTGGATCGAGATCGAGCTGGTCGGGCTCACCGAGGACGTGGTGCGCCGCATCAAGGGCATGGCGAGCGGCGCCGAGGCCGGCACGACCTCGCCGATCGTCACGCTGACCTCGCCGAGGAAGCCGACCGCGCCGCCGAGCGACGACCTGCCGGCCGACGAGCGCGAGCTGTTCCAGCACCTGTCGAGCGAGCTGCGCCGGCTGCGCCAGGCCGCGGTCCACGAGGTGCTCGGCGTCGCGCGCGATGCCGGCCCCGAGGACATCCGCACCGGCTGGAAGAACCTGGTGCGCCGCGTCCATCCCGATCTGGTCGCGCGGCGTGGCGCGCCGGCGATCACGCACCTCGCCGAGGAGCTGACCATCCTGTCCAACCGCGCCTACGATCGGCTGCGCGCCGCGCTCGTGGTCGAGGGCCGCGCGACCTCGGCCGGCCCGTCGATGGCGACCCCGCCGGGCTGGCTCGTCGGCTTCGAGGACATCCAGAGCGCGGACGCCACGCCCGCGCCGCCGCGCCCGATCCAGCCGCGCGCGTCGACCGCGCCGCCCGCCGGGACCCCGCCGCCGCACAGCCCGCAGGGCGGCGAGGCGTTCGAGCAGCGCGCGCGCGCGATGCTCGCGCAGGGCGACGCCAACACCGCGCGCGAGGTGCTCGCCGCCGCGCTCGTGGTCTACCCGCGCTCGAAGCCGCTGCGCTCGCTGTACTACGTGGCGACCGCGCTCGCCGCGATCCAGGGCGGCGAGGTCATGCTCGCGCAGAGCCAGCTCGAGACCGCGCTCGCGCACTACGAGCAGTGCGTCGAGGCGGCGCAGATGCTCGAGCACATCCGCCGCCACGGCGCCGGCGATGCCGACGCGATGCGGAGGCTGTTCGCGTGAGCGCGAAGAAGCGTAGCGGCTCGAACGCGCCCGCGACCCGGCCGGGCAAGGCGCCCGCGATCGGGATCGACTTCGGTACGACCAACTCGGTGGTCGCGGTGATCGATCGCGACGGCGCGCCGCGCATCGTGACCACGCGCGAGGGCACGACGATGATGCCGTCGCTGGTGTGGTTCTCGCCCGACGGCCCGGTGGTCGGGGAGGCGGCGCGCGAGGGCCTCGATCACAGCCCCGACCTCACGATCTTCGGGGTCAAGCGCCTGCTCGGCCGGCGCTTCGATCACCCCGAGATCCGCAAGCTCGCGCGCGTGCTGCCGTACGAGCTGACCGAGGCGCCCAACGGCGACACCTGGATCCAGCTGTCGCACGGCCGCGCGATCTCCCCCGAGGAGGTGTCGGCGATGATCCTGCGCGAGCTGCGCCACAACGCGGAGCGCCACTTCGGCGAGCCGGTGAGCCGCGCGGTGATCACGATCCCGGCGTGGTACGACGCCGCGCAGCGCCAGGCCACCAAGGACGCGGCGCAGATCGCCGGGCTCACCGTGCTGCGCCTGCTCAGCGAGCCGACCGCGGCCGCGCTCGGCCACGGCGCGCATCGCGGCGCCGACGCGCGCTACCTGGTGTGCGACCTCGGCGGCGGCACGTTCGACGTCGCGCTGGTCGACGTCGAGGCCGGCGTGTTCGAGGTGCTCGCCACCACCGGCGATCCGTTCCTCGGCGGCGACGACATCGATCGCTCGATCGTCGAGAACCTGGTGCGCGACATCCGCCAGAGCCGCGGGCTCGACGTCTCGACCGACGCGATCGCGATCGAGCGGCTGCGGCTTGCCGCGCAGCGCGCCAAGCACGAGCTGTCGGAGCACCCGACCGCGAAGCTCGCGGTCGACGAGCTGGTCCAGCTGCCGTCGGGCAAGGGCATCGAGTACAAGCGCGCGATGCGGCGCGACGAGCTCGAGCTGTGGGCCTCGCCGCTGTTCAAGCGGATCGAGCCGCCGATCAAGGAGGCGCTGCGCCGTTGCGCGCGCAAGCGCGAGCAGGTGCAGGAGGTGCTGCTGGTCGGCGGCGGGACGCGCATGCCGGCGGTGCACCGCGAGATCGGCCGGATCATCGGCCGCGATCCGTCGATGGTGCCCAATCCCGAGGAGGTCGTCGCGGTCGGCGCCGCGCTCGAGGTGGCGCGGCTCGACGGCACGATCGAGGGCGTGCTGCTGATCGACGTGGTCGCGCGCGGGCTCGCGATGTCCACCGGCAGCGGCGATTGCGAGATGGTGATCGGCCAGAGCGCCGTGGTGCCGACCCGCGAGCATCGCGTGCTCGCGACCCGCCAGGACGATCAGGCGCGGATCGAGTTCGATCTGTGGGAGGGCGAGTCGCCGGACCCGTCGGCGAACCGCCAGCTCGGCCGCTACGCCGTGCTCGATCTGCCCGCCGCACCCGCTGGCGACGTGCTCGCGCTGGTCGAGGTGACGATCGATACCGACGGCGTGGTCCGGCTCGGCGCCACCGAGCTGGTCTCGGGCGAGCGGCTCACGCTCGAGCAGGTCTATCACGCGGGGCTGTCGCGGGCCGAGGTCACCCGGCTCGCGCGCCAGCTCCAGGACGCGCGATGAGACGCGCGGCGCTCGTGCTGGTCGCGTGCGCGACCGCCGCGCCGCCGCCGCGCGTGCTCCAGGTCAACCGGCCGGGCGAGAACGTGGGCATCGCGCGCGCGGTCGTCCCGGGCTACGTCACGGTGGTCGACTCCTGGAGCGCGGACTGCCAGGCCTGCACGCAGGTCGCCGCGCAGGTCGAGCCCGCGCTCGCCGCCGAGCCGCGCGTCGTGATCCGCCGGGTCGATGTCGGCGACGGGGTCACGCCGGTCGCGCGCGCCTACGAGATCACGGCGCTGCCCCACTACAACGTGTACGACCGGCGGGGCCATTTGCGCCACGTCCTGGTGGGGTCCGATTGCTTGCAAGCGCCCGCGCTCGCGCACGCGCTCGCCTCCGAGTAAATGTGAAGCGCGCAAAAAACGGGCGCGCGGCCACGCGCTGCGACGGGCTTCCCGATATCCTGCCAGCCTATGGGTGTGCGACTCGCGGTCCTCGCGAGCATGGTCTGTGCGGCCGGGACGGCCTCTGCCGATGACCAGCTCACGCTGGAGCATGCGGTCCAGCTCGCGCTCGCCCACAACGAGCGCTCGGGGATCGCCGAGCTGAACGTGGTGACGGCCGAGGCCAGCGTCGATCGCGCGCGCAGCGCGTTCCTGCCGATCCTCAGCGCGGGCGGGAGCGACAACTACGCGCCGTGGGACAAGTCGCCGACCAACGCGGTCAAGGGCTCGCTCCAGCTCAATGTCCCGATCATCGATCCGTCGGCGTTCCCGCTGTACGGCGAGGCCAAGCACGACTTCGAGGCGGCGCGCGTGCAGAGCATCGACGACAAGCGCGTGCTCGAGTTCGACACCGCCAAGGCCTACATCGCGGTGTTGCTCGCCGACCAGGTCGTCAAGTCGGCGGAGGAGAAGCTCGTGACCTCGAAGGCCGAGGTTCACGACACGACCGAGCAGGTCAAGACGGGGCTGACCGGCCAGAACGACGTGACCCGCGCGGACATCGACCTCGGCGACTCCGAGCGCGAGCTGACCTCCGATCAGGGCAGCCTCGAGGCGGCGTACGTCGCGCTCGAGTATCTGATCGCGAGCAAGGTCGCGCGCGGCCTCGTGACGCCGACCACGCTGATCGCGGCGAGCGGCAAGCCGCTCGGCTCGATCGACGCGCTGGTCGCCGCCGCGATCCACGCGCGCCCCGACCTCGAGGCCAGGCGCGAGGCCGCGATCGCGGCGCACGACTTCGCGCGCGAGCCGCGCTATCGGTTCTTCCCGTCGCTCGGCTTCACCGCGACGGGCACCGCGCAGGAGTATCCGCCGCCGAGCGGCCACGAGTTCGACGCGAGCTTCACGCTGTCGGCGTCGTGGACGATCTACGACGCGGGCCAGCGCGCCGCCGATGCCAAGTCGCGCGACGCCTCCGCCGAGATCGCCGACCTGACGACGCTGGAGCTGACGCGCGAGGTCGAGGAGCAGGTGCGCCAGGCGGCGGCGCAGCTCGCCGCCGCGCAGGCGTCGCTGATCGGCGCGAAGGACGCGATGGACGCGTCGCGCAAGAGCGCGAGCGAGACCGCGACCCTGTACAAGCAGGGCCTCGCCAAGGCGATCGAGCTGGTCGATGCCAACGAGCAGCGCTTCCTCGCCGAGGTCAACTACGCCGAGGCCGAGTTCACGCAGGTCAGCGCCTATCTCGCGCTGCTCCAGGCGCTGGGCAAGGGCCCGCTCGATCCGGAGGGACCATGAAGGCGTTGATCGCATGGACGATCGTGCTCGCGAGCGCGTGCACGCCGAGCAAGTCGAGCGGACCGCAGGCCGGCGTGCAGGGTCGGCGCGGCGGGATGGGCGGCGGCAAGCTCCAGTACCCGGTGGTGGTCGCGCCGCTCGTCACGCGGCAGATGACCTACACGGTGAACGAGCCGGGCTCGCTCGACGCGTTCCAGCAGGTCCAGATCACGGCGCGCGTCGCGGGTGCGGTCGACAGGGTGGCGTTCACCGAGGGCCAGGACGTCAAGGCCGGCACGGTGCTCGCGACGATCGAGAGCGAGCGCTACGCGATCGCGCTCGAGCAGGCCAAGACCGACGTCGCCAAGTGCGACGCCGCGCTCAAGTCCGCCAAGGCCGCGCTCGACCGCCGCCTCGAGGCGCAGAAGGAGTCGCCGGGCATCGTCGCCGGCGAGGAGATCGAGCAGAAGCAGACCGCGGTCGACAGCGCGGTCTCCGACCTCGCCGCCGCCAAGGAGGCGCAGCGGGTCGCCGAGCTCAACCTGCGCGACTCGTCGGTGCGCGCGCCGATCGCGGGCACGGTGCAGACCCGCACGGTGGTGCAGGGCCAGTTCCTCCAGCCCGGCGCGGTGCTCGCGACGATCATGCAGCTCGATCCGATGCTGCTGCGCTTCGAGGTCACCACCGCCGACGCGCCGCGCATCCAGAAGGGCATGACCGCGCACTTCCAGCTCAAGGAGACCGACCACCTGTTCGACGCCACCGTGACGCTGGTCTCCGGCGAGGCCGATCCCTCGACTCGCATGGTGCCGGTGACCGCGACGGTCGACGACCGCACGCACAAGTGGTTCCTCCGGCCCGGCGCGTTCTGCAAGGTGTCGGTGCCGATCGGCAACGCGCGCGCCGGCATCGTGGTGCCGTCGATCGCGGTGCAGTCGACCGCGAGCGGCAGCCAGATCTGGGTGATCGACGACAAGAGCACGGCGCATGCGGTGACCGTGCAACTCGGCATGCACACCGAGGACGGCGGCGTCGAGATCAAGGGCGCGACCGAGGGCCAGAAGATCGTGACGTCGGGCATCGATCCGTTGAGCGAAGGCGCGCCGGTGCAGGTCACCGCGACGACCACGCTCGACCAGGCGCTCAAGGACGCCGCGGCGACCGCGGCGGGCTCGGACAGCGGCAGCGCGGCGCCGAGCGCGGGCAGCGACACCAGTCCGGGCAGCGGCTCGGGCGAGCACCACCGAGGCTCGGCGCAGTGAACCTCACCGATCTCTGTCTCAAGCGGCCGGTGTTCGCGTGGATGCTGATGTTCGGCACCATGCTGTTCGGCCTGGTGTCGCTCGGGCTGTTCCCCGGCACCAAGGGCATCGGCGTCAGCCAGTTTCCCGACGTCAATAACCCGACCGTCTCGGTCAGCGTGTCGTGGCCGGGCGCCTCGCCCGAGGACGTCGAGACCGGCATCGTCAACCCGATCGAGGACGTGCTCGCGCAGGTCACCGGCGTCGAGGAGATCACGTCGCAGTCCAAGCAGAACTCGGCGCGGGTCACCGCGACGTTCGACATCGACCGCGACATCGACCTCGCGGTGCAGGACGTCCAGGCCAAGATCGCGCAGGTCCAGCGCCAGATGCCGACCAGCGTGCAGCCGCCGACGGTCTCGAAGTCGAACCCCGACGACACGCCGATCATCACGGTCGGCGTGTCCGGTCCGTTCGCGCGCCAGCTGCTCGCCGACGTCGCGCGCTACCAGGTCGAGGACGCGCTGACCACGCTCGACGGCGTCGGCCAGGTCACGACCATGGGCTACGTCGATCGCGCGGTGCGGATCTGGGTCGACGCCGACAAGCTGATCGCGACCAGCACGACGGTCACCGACATCACCAACGCGCTCACCAAGCAGCACGTGACATCGTCGGGCGGGCAGATCCAGAACGGCCAGAAGGCGATCGACATCCGGGTGCTCGGCGAAGCCGCCGATCTCGGAGCGCTGCGCGACATCGTGATCCGCAAGAACGGCGACGCGCTGGTCCGGATGTCGGACGTCGCGCTCGTCGAGGACGGTTTCGAGGACATCACGCAGGTCGCGCGGATGAACGGCCAGCCGGTGCAGGCGATGGGCGTGCTGATGCAGCCGGGCTCGAACGCGGTGTCGGTCGCCAACGAGGTGCGCCAGGCGTGCGCCGACATCCAGAAGACGCTGCCCAAGGGCATGCACATCGACGTGCTGTTCGACACCACCGGGTTCATCAAGGAGTCGGTCAACGAGATCGGCCTCGAGCTCGTGCTCGCCGTGGTGCTCACCGCGATCGTGTGCTGGCTGTTCCTCGGCTCGCTGAGCTCGACGCTCAACGTGCTGTTCGCGATCCCGATGTCGCTGCTCGGTACGATCGCGTTCCTCTACTTCAAGGGCTGGACGCTCAACACGTTCACCCTGCTCGGGCTATCGCTCGCGGTCGGCCTGGTGGTCGACGATGCCGTGATGGTGATGGAGAACATCTTCCGTCACGGCGAGATGGGCAAGGACCGCGTGCGCGCGGCCTCCGACGGCACCAAGGAGATCACGTTCGCCGCGCTCGCCGCGACGCTCGCGGTGATCGCGATCTTCCTGCCGGTCGCGTTCATGACCGGCGTGATCGGCAAGTACTTCCTGCAGTTCGGCGTGACCCTGTCGTTCGCGGTCGCGATCTCGTACATCGAGGCGATCACGCTCGCGCCGGCGCGCTGCGCCGCGATGCTCAATGTCTCGCACGAGAAGGGCCTGGTCGCGCGCGGCGGCGACGCGGTGTTCGGCTTCCTGTCGCGGGTCTACGCGCGCACGCTCAACTTCGCGGTCAAGCTGCCGCTGGTCGTGCTGATCCTCGGCGCGACCGTGATGATCGGCGCCTACCAGTGCGCCAAGCAGCTCAAGCAGGAGATGGTGCCGTCGCAGGACCAGAGCCGGCTCGCGATCAACCTCACCACGACGGTCGGGGCCGATCTCGACGAGACCGACAAGCTGACCCGCAAGGCCGAGGCGATCCTCGCCAAGCACAAGGAGATCATCGGCGTCCAGACCACGGTGTCGATCGGCAGCGCGCGCATGCAGATCACGCTGGTCGATCCCAAGCAGCGCTCGATGACCCAGCAGCAGCTGCAGAACACGCTGCGCGGCGAGCTCAGCAAGATCGCCGGGCTCCGGGTCAACGTCCAGGACCTGTCGCAGCAGGGCTTCGCCGGCAGCAAGGGCAGCCCGATCGAGTTCACGATCCGCGGCTCGAACTGGCCGCAGCTGATCGATCTGTCGCAGAAGATCGTGAACCAGCTGACCCAGAGCGAGCTCGCGGTCGACGTGCAGAGCGACTACCAGCTCGGGCCGAACGAGCTGGCGGTATCGCCCGATCGGCCGAACGCGTCGGACCTCAACGTCAACGTCAGCGACATCTCGACCACGATCACCGCGCTGGTCGGCGGCTCGACGATCGGCCAGTACTCCGACAGCAAGACCGGACGGCGCATGAACATCGACCTGCGCTTGCTGGCGGATCAACGCACGCGGCCGGAGGACCTGTCGCTGTTGTTCGTGCGCTCGACCACCCAGGTGCTCGTGCCGCTCCAGCAGGTCACCGACGCGAAGGAGCAGTCCGAGCTGCAGTCGATCAACCACGACAACCGCCAGCGCGCGGTGCGCATCACCGGCAACGTCGCGGCGGGCCACGCGCAGAGCGACGCGCTCGCCTACGTGGCCTCGCTCCAGCCGACCCTGCCACCCGGCAACGCGATCGTGCTGTCGGGCCAGAGCTCGCAGTTCGGCGACGCGATGTCGAGCCTGATCTTCGCGCTGATCATCGGCATCGCGGTCGCCTACATGGTGCTCGCGTCGCAGTTCAACTCGTTCCTGCACCCGGTGACCGTGCTGACCATCCTGCCGCTGTCGTTGGCCGGCGCGATGGTCGCGCTGTGGGTCACCGGCAAGACGCTGAACGTGTTCTCGATGATCGGCTTGCTCCTGCTGATGGGCATCGTCAAGAAGAACTCGATCATCCTGGTCGACTACGCCAACGAGATCCGCCACGCCGAGAACCTCGACGCCGCCGAGGCGATGCGGCGCGCCGGTCCGATCCGGCTGCGTCCGATCCTGATGACCGCGGTCGCGACCCTGATGGCCGCGGTGCCGTCGGCGCTGGGCCTCGGACCGGGCTCGGAGACGCGCGGTCCGATGGCCGATGCGATCATCGGCGGCCTGCTGCTGTCGACCCTGCTCAGCCTGTTCGTCGTGCCGTCGTTCTACGTGCTCGCCGACCGGATCAAGGCGTGGATGGCGCGCTCGCCGAACTTCGCGCGGATCTCGCTGTCGGTGATCGCGGTGCTCGCGATCGCGATGAACGTGCGGCTCGCGATCCTGATGCACGGCCAGAGCGCGATCTACGCCGGCCTGCCCGACGACGCTGCCTCCGGCATCGCGAAGCTCGTGATCAAGCCGCTGTGGCTGTGGGCCGGCCCGATCTGCGGGTTCATCGCGGTCGCCGGGATCGTCGGCCGCAAGACCAAGCCGGTCGCGCCGTACGGCGTCCTGGTCGCGGTGCTGCTCGCGATCTACGTCGCGACGTTCGTGCTCGCTCCGCCGGTGATCGTCGCGACCGGCGGCTGATTGCAGTTGAACGCCGCGCGGCCCGGCGCGATCCTGGGCGCGATGCGGTCCCTCGCGCTCGTCGTCGTGCTCGCCGCGTGCGGCGGCCACGACTCGGCCGGCGACGGCTCGGGCAGCGCCGGCAGCTGCACGCCGATCCCCGCCGACGAGTCGGGCGACGGCACGTACTACGACGCCGACGGCACCGGGAACTGCAGCTTCGACGCTTCGCCCGACGACCTCATGGTCGCGGCGATGAACGCGGCCGACTACGACGACGCGGCGTGGTGCGGCGCCTGCCTCGACGTCACCGGTCCGATGGGCGAGGTCGTGGTACGGGTGGTCGATCAGTGCCCGGGCTGCCAGCACGGCGATCTCGATCTCAGCCCGCAGGCGTTCGCGATGCTCGCGCCGCTGTCGGAGGGCCGGATCCCGATCACGTGGAGCGAGGTCGCGTGCGACGTCACCGGCCCGATCGCCTATCGCTTCAAGGAGGGCTCGAGCCAGTACTGGACCGCGATCCAGGTGCGCGGCGCGCGCTATCCGATCGCCAAGCTCGAGGCCCAGGTCGGCGGGACGTGGGCCGCGATCCCGCGCGAGGACTACAACTACTTCGTCGAGGCGAGCGGGCTCGGGCCGGGGCCGTACCTGCTGCGCGTCACCGACACGCGCGGCCAGGTCGTCACCGACAGCGGGATCGCGCTCGGGGCCGGCGTGGTCGACACCGGCGCGAGCCAGTTCCCCGCGTGCGAGTGATCACCTGTCCGGCCGGAACTGCGATCACGGCAGGCCGGGAATGCCCTCGCGGCCGGCCTTGATGTCCATCGTCGACGCCTTGATCTCCTCGGCCGACAGCGGCAGGTAGTAGCCGCCGAGGTGGGCCGACAGGAACGCCTCGGCCGCGCCGAAGAACGCGATGTTGTTCACCGGGCGCGCGAAGCCGTGGCCCTCGTCGGGGAACACGATGTAGGTCACCGGCAGGCCGTGCTGCTTCATCGCGGCGACGATCTGCTCCGACTCCGCCTGCTTGACGCGCGGATCGTTCGCGCCCTGGCCGATCAGCAGCGGGCGCTTGATGTCGGCCGCGTGGGTGAGCGGCGAGGCCTGCTCGAGCAGCTGCTTGCCCTCGGGCGTCTCCCAGTCGCCGATCCGCTTCTTGAAGTCGGCGAGGATCGGCACCCAGTACGGCGGCACCGAGGCGATCAGCGTGAGCAGGTTCGACGGACCGACCAGGTCGACGCCGCACGCGAACTCGTCGGGCGTCATCGCGAGGCCGACCAGGGTCTCGTAGCCGCCGTAGCTGCCACCCGCGATCGCGACCTTGTCCTTCGTCGTGACGCCGTGGTCGACCGCCCACGCAACGCCGTCGAGGATGTCGTCGTGCATCTTCTTGGCCCACTCGAGGTTGCCCGCGTTCAGGAACTTCTTGCCGAACCCGGTCGAGCCGCGGAAGTTGACCTGGAGCACGGCGTAGCCGCGGTTGGCGAACAGCTGCACGACCGAGCTGTAGCCGTAGCTGTCGCGCGCCCACGGACCGCCGTGGACGAACATGACCATCGGCACCGGGCCGGTCGCGCCGGCGGGCTTGGTCAGGTAGCTGACCAGCGGCAGGCCGTCGCGGGCCGGGATCACGACCGCCTCCTGGCCGACCAGCGGCTGCTTGTCGAGCTCGGGGCGCGCCGCGAACAGGAACTTGCCGGTGTGCTTGACGTGATCCCACAGGTAGTAGTGGCCGGGGTGCTGCGGCGTCGTGGTCGCGACCAGCCAGGTCTTGAAGTCGAGCGAGGTCGACGACACGCCGAAGTCGCCGCCGTCGGCGAGCTTGGTCAGGCCGTCGAGATCGGGCTGCACCGACCTGTCGATCGCGCGCCAGTGCACGCGGTCGTAGTCGAACGACACCGCGAGCAGCGTGTGGCGGGTCGGGTGGAACATCATCCCGCCGACATCGGCCTTGGGGTCCTCGGCGATCACCTTCTCCTTCTTGGTCTTCTCGTCCTGCTCGACCAGCGCGGCGGTGTCGCGGCCGCGGCTCTCGGTGACCAGCGCCTTGCCGCCGGGCAGGACGTCGGCGATCCCGGTGGTCTGCGCGTCCTCGAACGGGATCGAGTCGTACAGCTTCCACGCCTTGCCCTCGCGGATGTAGATCTCGCCGCCGCCGGTGGGCACGAGCTTCTCGGCGAACACCAGGTTCAGCTCGTGATCGAGGTTGAACCCGACGAAGCCGTCGTCGTTCTGGTAGAGCAGCGTGCGCTTGCCGCTCGGGATGTCGAGCGCGTAGACGTCCGACAGCTGCGGGTTGCGATCGTTGATCCCGACGATCACGGTCGCCGGCTTCTTCTCGGACAGCCCCATGACCTCGACCCGCGCGCCCTTGTACGGCGTGAGATCGTCGGTCTTGCCGTCGAGGTCGGCGCGGATGAGGTGCCAGTTCTCGTCGCCGGCGGTGTCCTGCATGTACAGCACGTGCTTGTTATCGAACGACCAGAAGTACTGGCGGACCGGCCGCGAGGTCTCGCTGGTGATCGGCTTGGCCTCGTCGAGCTTGTCGATCGCGGCGACGAACACGTTGAGCACGCCGTCCTTCGCGGCGATCCACGACAGGTGCTTGCCGTCCGGGCTGATCTGCACGTTGGTGCGCTCGGGGTTGCCGAACAGCACGCTGCGCGGGATCAGATCGTTCTTGGGCTTGCCGACCGCGGGCGGCGGGGCGGGCGGTGTCGCCGGCGCGGCGGGCGCCGGCGTGGCCTCGGCCACCGGCGGAGGGGCCGGCGTGGGCGAGACCGGCCCGGGCTTCGAGCTCCCACAACCGAACAGGATCGCGACGAGAGCGAAACGCTTCATGCGGGCTGCGTAGCACGTGTGCGGCGAGACGTGCCAGAGTCTGACGCGTGCGACACGTGAGACACGCGCGACACGCGGTGATACTGGCCGGCGGCAGTGGCACGCGGCTGTGGCCGGCAAGTCGGCGCGCGCGGCCCAAACAGCTGCTCGCGCTCGCCGGCGACGCGCCGATGGTCGCCGAGGCGGTCGCGACCGGAACCGCGATCGCGCAGCACGTCATGATCGTGACGGCCGAGAGTCAGGCCGAGGCGACGCGCGCGGCGGTGCCCGGCATCGAGATCGTCGCCGAGCCGGTCGGTCGCAACACCGCCGCGGCGATCGGGCTCGCGGCGGCGATCCTGGCGGCGCGCGATCCGGATGCGGTGCTCGCCGTGCTCCCCGCCGATCAGCACGTGCGCGACCGCGCCGCGCTGGCGAGCGCGCTCGACGCCGCGCTCGACGCGGCCGAGCACGGCGCGATCGCGACGATCGGGATCACGCCGACCCGCGCCGACACCGGGTTCGGATATCTGGAGGTCGGCGCGGCGCCGGCGCGCGCCAAGCCGGTGGTGCGCTTCGTCGAGAAGCCGAGCCGCGCCGACGCCGAGCGCTACGTCGCGGCGGGCTACCTGTGGAACGCGGGCATGTTCTGCGCGACCGCGGCGCGCCTGCTCGCCGAGCTCGACGCGCGCGTGCCGGCGACCGCGCAGGCGGTGCGCGCGATCGCGGCGGATCCGAGCCGGGCGCGCGCGCTGTACGAGCCGCTGCCCGCGATCTCGATCGATCACGCGGTGATGGAGCACGCGACCGGCGTGGTCACCGTACCGGCCGACGTCGGCTGGGACGACGTCGGCTCGTGGGCCGCGCTGCCCGCGCTGCGCGGCGTGGACGCGGCCGGCAACACGATCGCGGGCGAGGCGATCGTGCTCGACGGCAGCGGCAACGTCGTGATCGGCGACGACGCCACGCTGATCGCGACGGTCGGCGTGTCGGACCTGGTGATCGTCAAGTCGGGCGACGCGATCCTCGTGATCCCGAAGAGCCGCGCGCAGGACGTCCGCGCGGTGACCGACGCGCTGGCCGCGCGCGGGCTGGAGCGCTACCTGTGAACCGCCGGATCTTTCGCGAGTACGACATCCGCGGCGTCGCCGAGGTCGATCTCGACGACCACGTCGTGCGCGCGCTCGGGCTCGCGCTCGGCGAGAAGGTCGCCGGCAGGGCCGTCGTGGTCGGCCGCGACTGCCGCACCCACTCGCCGCGGCTGTTCGCGGCGCTGACCGACGGGCTGCGTGTCCACGCCGAGGTGATCGACATCGGCATCGTGCCGACGCCGGTCCTGTACTTCGCCGCGCAGGATCTGGCGCCGGCCGCCGCGGTGATGATCACCGGCAGCCACAACCCGCCGGAGGACAACGGCTTCAAGCTGATGCTCGGCAGCGAGACGCTGTACGGCGCGGCGATCGCCGAGCTGCGCGATCGGGTCGAGGTGCTGCTCGAGCAGCCCGCGCCGCATCCGCACTTCGCGATGCACTCGCGCGACGCGATCGGCGGCTACGTCGAGCGCGCCGAGGCCTCGCTCCGGCTCGGACCGCGGCGGCCCAAGCTGGTGGTCGACGCCGGCAACGGCGCGGGCGGCCCGACCGCGATCGCGCTGTACCGCAGGCTCGGGCTCGACGTCGTGCCGCTGTACTGCGAGCTCGACGGCACGTTCCCGCATCACCATCCCGATCCGACCCAGCCCGAGAACGTCGCCGATCTGATCGCCGCGGTTGCGGTCGAGCGCGCCGAGCTCGGGATCGCGCTCGACGGCGACGCCGACCGGATCGGCGCGGTCGACGCGACCGGTCGCGTGCTGTGGGGCGATCAGCTGATGATCCTGCTCGGCAAGGCGGTGCTCGCCGAGGTGCCGGGCGCGAAGTTCGTCGGCGAGGTCAAGTGCTCGCAGGCGATGTACGACGAGCTCGCCGCGGCCGGCGGCACGGCCGAGATGTGGAAGGTCGGCCACTCGCTGATCAAGGCGCGGATGAAGCAGATCGGCGCGCAGCTCGCGGGCGAGATGAGCGGCCACCTGTTCTTCGCGCACCGCTGGCTGGGCTTCGACGACGCGATCTACGCGGGCGCGCGGCTGGTCGAGCTGCTGTCGCGCGGCACGCGCACGCTGGCCGAGCTCGCGGCCGAGCTGCCGGTCACGATCAACACGCCCGAGATCCGGATCGACTGTCCCGACGATCGCAAGTTCGCGGTGGTCGCCGCGGTCACCGCCGCGCTGCGCGCCGACCCGCGGGTCGAGAGCGTGGTCGACATCGACGGCGTGCGCGCCCGGCTCGCCGGCGGCTGGGGCCTGGTGCGCGCATCCAACACCCAGCCCGCGCTGGTCATGCGCTGCGAGGCGAGCTCGCCCGAGCGGCTCGCCGAGATCCGCGCGCTGATCGAGGCCGCGGTGAAGGCGGCGTCGTGATCGGCTTCGATCTCGGCGGCTCGAACCTGCGCGCCGCACGGTTCGGTGACGGCGCGCAGCCGGTCGCGAGCCACCGCGAGCCGGTGGGCGAGCCCCGCGATCCGGAGACGATCGTCGAGCGGGTCGCGCGGATCGCCGAGCAGCTCGCCGAGCCGATCGAAGGCGTCGTGCCGGTCGGCGTCGGCATCGCCGCGATGCTGCGCGACCGCGACGGCACGGTGGCCAACTCGCCCCACCTGCGCTGGCGCGACGTGGCGTTCGGCACGATGCTCGCGGCCCGGCTCGGCGCGCGGTTTCACGTCGTCGTGTGCAACGACGTCAACGCGATCGTGTGGGGCGAGGCGCAGGACGGCGCGGCGCGGGGCTGCCGCGACGTGCTCGGCGTGCACGTCGGCACCGGGATCGGGGGCGGCGTGATCGTGGGCGGCGAGCTGGTCACGGGCGCCAGCCAGTGCGCCGGGGAGATCGGCCACAGCAAGGTGCGCTGGGACGACGCCGCGGCGCCGTGCGCGTGCGGCCAGCGCGGCTGCGTCGAGGCCTACCTCGGCGGCAGCTACCTGCAGGCGCGGATCGCGCGCGAGCTCGCGGCCGGCGCGCATACCGCGGCGATCGGCCTGGCCGGCGGCGGCGACGTCCACCCCGGGCACGTCGACCAGGCCGCGGGCTACGGCGACGAGTGGGCGCTCGGGCTGTGGAGCGAGCTCGCGCCGCTGCTCGCGGTCGCGATCGGCAACGCGCTCGCGGTGCTCAACCCCGAGCGGCTCGTGCTGGGCGGCGGCGTGCTCGCGCGCTGCCCGACGTTGCGCGAGCTGGTCGAGACCGCGCTCGAGGTGGCGGCACCGAGCGCGTCGCTCGAGCCGCTCACCGTGGTCGCCGCCGAGCTCGGCGACGACGCGGGCCTGGTGGGTGCGGCGCGGCTCGCCGGCCGCGCCGCGGCGATCACATCTCGCCGGTGACCGTGTAGGTCGCGCCGACCGCGGTCGCCTTGATGCCGAGCGACAGCGCCATCGTGCCGTTGATCGTGACGTCGGGGGCGAGCAGCGACTTGATCAGGTTGTTGTTCTGGATCTCGCTGACCGTGACCGTGCAGTCCTTCGGCATGGTGTCGAACAGGCTGAGCAGCTGCGCGCCGGTCGAGCCCGAGGTGCAGCCGCACGACGGGTTCGCGTTGGGATCGCAGGTCACGCCGCCCGGGCTGGTCGACAGGCCGCAGCAGTCGCGCTGCACGATCGGGCCGAGCTGCGCCGCGATCGCCGGGATGACGGTGTTGTTGAGATCGTCGGTGCTGAGCGCACCGGCGAAGATCATGCCGCCGTCGGTCGCGGTGCCGATCGTGGTGTCGGTGATCTCGGAGCCCTTGGCGCGCGCGCCGATGAGATCGAGCGAGATCGCCTGGGTGCCGCCGAGCGCGATCTGGAGCTCGAGGTCCGACTTCTGCGAGCCGCCGGTGAACGTGCCGGCGACGATCTTGCCCGCGAGCGCGGCGTCCATCGGCGAGTTCGAGCCGATGTCGAACGACGCCGAGCCGGTGAGGTGATGGCCGCACGTGGTGTCCGCCGAGCCGTCGCACGCCGGCGGCTGCGGGTTCGCGCCGAGATAGACCTGCACGCCGGCGGCGGTCGTGTTCATCAGGTCCTTGGCCTGGAAGTCGATCAGCAGGATGATGCTGCCGTCCGCGATCGCGGTGTCGACCGTGCCCTGGACGTCGAAGCCCTGGCCCGACAGCGTGCCGAGCACCGAGCCGAGCTGGTTGTCGACCGTGCCGTTGCCATCGAGATCGAGGCCGTACTCGTTGGCCTCCGTGCTGTTCGACGGCACGTAGATCTTGTTGGCGACGTAGTGATAGTGCATCCCCTCGGGGGTGATGGTGCTACTGCCGCCGCCGCACGCGAGGAGCGACACCGGAAGCGCCGCGAGCAACAGTGAACGATGGAAAGCCATGGGCATCCTCTGAGCAGTTTCGAGTTGAAGGCGGTTCTATCCCAGAACGCCTCCGTCGCACAATACGTGGAATCGATCGAAGCTCGCCGTGATCTCGGCCATACTTCCCCGCGATGCGTCGGCCGGTCGTTGCAGGCATCGGAGTCGCGGTGCTCGCGGCGCTCGGAGTGTGGTTCTGGCTACACCGATCACACGAGCAAGACGGCTCCCAGCCCGAGGCTGCGGCGCATCGCGCGGATCTCCCGAGGATGCGCGGCGGTGGCGGCGGCGATCGCGATCAGCCCGCGGGGCCGATCGTCGTCGACGATGACCCGAAGGGCACGCTGCGCCTCGAGGGGCAAGTGGTCGACGAGGCCGACCGCCCCGTCGGGGGTGCAACGGTCGTACTATCCTCGAACCCGCCGCGCAGCGCGACCACCGAGGCCGACGGCGGCTTCGCGTTCGACGCGCTGGTCGGCCGGCCCTACACGCTGGTCGCGCGCGCCGCGCAGGGCGTCGCCGGCCCGGTCACCGCGCGGCTGACCGCCAAGAGCGATCCGGTCGTGCTCCACCTGCGCCCGGGTGCGAAGATCTCCGTGACGGTCACGAGCTCGAAGGGCGAGCCGCTCGACGGCGCGACCGTGGAGCTGCGCGGCACCGACGTCCAGCGCGCGACGACCAAGGACGGCGAGGTGACGTTCGCGCCGGTCGTACCCGGCGGCTACCAGGTCGCGGCGTGGGCCGAGGGCCTGGCGCGCGCGAGCGAGTACACCCAGGCGCGCAAGGGCGAGGTCAAGGTCAAGCTCGTGCTGTTCGCGGGCGCGCCGGTGTCCGGCCGCGTGGTCGACAGCGACGGCAAGGGCGTGTCGACCGCGCGCGTGAGCTATCGCGCGGCGTCGTCGCTCGGCGGGCGCGGCGATGCGCGCTACGACTCGGTCGCGACCGGGCCCGACGGCTCGTTCAGGTTCGACGCGCTGCCGGCCGGCTCGTTCCGCTTCACCGCGGCGCACCCGCAGTACGCGCCGGGCAGCTCGGCGCTGGTCACGCTCGACGGCAAGGCCAGCAAGGACGGCGTGCTGATCACGCTCGACGCCGGCGCGACCGTGCGCGGCCACGTCTACGACGCCGAGCACAAGCCGATCGCGTCGGCGAGCGTGCGGATCGGCGTGGCGCAGGGCGGGCGGCGCGGCGGCGGCGGTGGCTTCGAGCCGCCGCGCCAGGCGTTCAGCGACGACCAGGGCGCGTTCGAGATCCACGGCCTGCCCAAGCGCGAGCTCGAGGCGGTCGCGACCCACGAGAGCGGGGCCTCGCACGGCAAGGCGATCGATGCCAGCGGCGGCGACGTGTCGGATGTCGAGCTCGTGATCGACGTGGTCGGCACGATCTCCGGCGTGGTGGTCGATCCCGACGGCAACGCGATCGAGGGCGCGCAGGTCACCGCGTTTCCGAGCATGCGCGGCGGCGACTTCGCCGAGCTCCGGCTGCGCGGCCCGGCGCAGGAGCTGACCGACGGCGCGGGCCGGTTCACGCTGACCGGCCTGTCGCCGGGCAGCTACACGCTCGACGCGTCGCGATCGCGCACCGGCGGGTTCGGCGGGTTCGGCGGGCGCGGCCGGCGCGGCGCGAGCGACGGGGTCACCGCCGAGACCGGCGCCAAGGACGTCAAGCTCGTGCTCCAGCCCGAGGGCGGCGTCAAGGGCAAGGTCGTGATGACCGACGGCAGCGTGCCGACGGCGTTCACCGTCCAGATCGGCGCGACCCAGCAGGCGTTCAGCGGCGACTCGGCGTTCGAGCTCGACGGGATCGCGCCGGCGCAGTACGGGCTGTCGGTGCGCGGGCCGATGTTCCTCGCGCACTCGCAGGACGTGCTGATCGAGCCCGGCAAGATCGTCGACGTCGGCACGATCCAGGTGGAGCAGGGCCGCGCGCTCGCCGGCATCGTGGTCGCGGGCGGCCAGCCGGTGCCGAACGCGACGGTCTACGCCGGCCGCCAGGTGCTCGGCGACGGCTCGACCAGCTCGGTGCAGCTCGGCGCGCTCAA